>PHAZ01000044.1:0-19440 GCA_002841825.1 Deltaproteobacteria bacterium HGW-Deltaproteobacteria-22
GACCGAGCACCGGCCGGAGTGGATCCGCACCGAGGACCTGGCCGCCGAGCTGGTCCTGACACGGGAGGAAGTGTACGCGGCCCTGCGGGAGCTGGAGCTTCAGGGGTTCGTGGCGCTGACGCCGGGCGCGAAGGTCGAATATCCGCAGCCTTTCTGAAGGCCATCTGAAAGGACCAAAACATGGGGGTTTTGGCACTTTCCTTCCATGGAGGGTGCGCTATACTGGCGGCATGGAGCCGGGCATCAATACCGGGCCGCAGGGTCCGGTTTTACATGATCATCACAGGAGCGCACGTCATGAGAATACCAATGTATTGGATGGGTCTTTGTCTGGTATGGTCCGTCTTTGCCTTTGCCTGCGACGACAACGTGACGGTGAACAGTCGCTGCGGTGACAACTACATCGATCCTGGTGAGGTGTGCGACGGCACGGAGTTCGGCGGTGCCACCTGCGAGAGCCTTGGATATTATAATATGACTGGTGTGCTGGGCTGCACAGGGATGTGCGAACTTGACACCACCGACTGCGGACACCGCTGCGGCGACGGTCTGCTCGACATCGCCGAGGACTGCGACGACGGTGACAACGCGGCCCTCGACGGCTGCGACGACCGCTGCCGCATCGAGGATGGATGGTCCTGCACATCGGTTTCCCCCGCGGTTTGCACACCGATTTGCGGCGACGGACAGATCCTGGGCGAAGAGAACTGCGAGGGCGGAGATCTGGGCGGCGTCACCTGCGAGACCCTTGGCTACGAGCCCGGCGCCCTGGCCTGCGGGGACGACTGCCGGTTCGACACCACGCAGTGCGGCGAGATCATCGGCCGGGTGGCCGATCACACGGTCGTCCCGCAGTTCGAGCTCATCCCGCAGGACGCCCTGGGGACGGTGGTCGACAACCTTAACGTGTACTTCGGGCACACGTCCCATGGCAGCCAGTTGGTCACAGGGATGGGGATGCTGGACCCGCTGGTGGACCACTCCCAGATGAACCTGACCGAGGAATACGGGGATCTGGGAACCGAGGGCGACCTGGCCTGGGAGGGGCTCACGCGGACCCATCTCGGGGCGCATCCCGAGACCAACGTGGTGATCTGGAGCTGGTGCGGCGGCCAGTCCACCAACACCGTGCAGGGCGTGCAAACCTACCTCGACGCCATGAACCAGCTCGAGGAGGAGTTCCCTGATGTGGCGTTCATCTATATGACCGGGCACCTCGACGGCACCGGCGACGACGGCCTGCTGCGGGAGAACAACCGCCAGATCCGGGAATGGTGCATGCTGAACGGCAAGCTCCTGTTCGACTTCGAGGACATCGAGAGCTGGGATCCGGCCGGCGAATACTACGCCGACGGCACCGACGCCTGCGAGTGGTGCTCGGAATGGATGATCGAGCATCCGGAGGCCTGCCCGGACTGTGCCGATTCCTGCGCCCATAGTCATTGCTTCAATTGTTATCAGAAGGGAAAAGCCTTCTGGTGGCTGCTCGCGCGCATCGCCGGATGGAACGGGTAATTCCCGGCTGAAATCTACTGGGGATCGTCAAACTCGGGGCGGGTGGAGCGGCGGTTGGCCGCGAGGGTGCGCTTGCGGATGCGGATGTTCAGCGGCGTGACCTCGACCATCTCGTCATCGCGGATGAACTCCATGGCCTGCTCCAGCGACATGATCCGCGGCGGGGTCAGGATGGTGTTCTCGTCCCGGCCCGCGGCGCGTATGTTGGTCAGGTGCTTTTCCCGGCAGACGTTGACGTTGAGGTCATTCTCCCTGATGTGCTCGCCCACGACCATGCCCTCGTAGACCCTGAACTGCGCTGGCACGAACAGTGTGCCGCGGGGCTGCATGTGAAACAGGGCGTAGGGCGTGGTAGGACCCGTACGATCGGCCACCAGCGCGCCGGAGCGGCGGCCCTGGATCGGACCCTGCCAGGGAATCCAGCCGGCGAAGTGGGTGTGCATGATGCCGGTGCCGCGGGTTTCGGTGAGGAACTCGCCCTGGAAGCCGATGATCCCGCGGGTGGGAATCTCGAAAAGCAGGCGCATTCGGTCACCGACCGGAGCCATCTCCATCAGGCGGCCTCGGCGGGGTCCGAGGCGCTCGGAGACGACGCCGACCATCTCGGCGGGACAGTCGACGGTGAGATATTCCTGGGGCTCCATCAGTTGGCCGTCGACGCGGCGCGTGACGACCTCCGGGCGGGACAGCATCAGTTCGTAGCTCTCGCGGCGCATGGTTTCGACGAGGATGCCCAACTGGAGCTCCCCGCGGCCCATCACGCGGTACGTGTCGGGGGAGTCGGTCTCCTCGACGCGGATCGCGACGTTGGCCTTGGCCTCGCGGAACAGGCGGTCGCGCAGGTTGCGGGAGGTGACGTAGCGCCCTTCCTTGCCCGCAAATGGCGAGGTGTTGACGCAGAAGTTCATCGACATCGTGGGCTCGTCGACCATGATGCGAGGCAGCGGCGCCGTCTCGGGGGCGTCGGTGATGGTGTCGCCGATGTTGACCTCCTCGATGCCCGCGAGGCTGATGATGTCGCCGGCGCGGGCGGTGTCGATCTCGATGCGGGTCAGTCCGGAGAATCCATAGAGACGCATCACGCGGGAGGCCTTGGGTGTGCCCGTTTCGGTGTGCAGGTAGACGGTCTGGCCGACGTTGATCTTGCCGGAGTGGATCCGGCCCAGGATCAGGCGGCCGACATAATCGTCCCATCCGATGTTGTTGACGTGCAGTTGGAGCGGTTCGTCGCGCAGATCCAGCGGTGGAGGCACGAACTCGAGGATGACCTCGAACAGCGGGATCAGGTTTGTGGAGTCGTCTCCGAGCGTGCGATGGGCCACGCCGGTACGGCCGTTGGTGAACAGCACCGGGAAGTCCAGCACGCCCTCCTCGGCCCCGAGATCGATGAACAGGTCGTACACCTCATTGAGCACGCGCTCGGGCTCGGCGTCCTTGCGGTCGATCTTGTTGATCGCGACGATGGGCACCAGCTTCATCTCGAGCGCCTTCTGCAGCACGAAGCGAGTCTGTGGCAGCGGGCCTTCGGCGGCGTCAACGAGCAGCAGCACGGCGTCGGCCATGGTGAGCATGCGCTCGACCTCACCACCGAAGTCGTGGTGGCCAGGCGTGTCCAGGATGTTGATCCGGGTGTTGCCGTAGCGCACCGAGGTGTTCTTGGCCAGGATCGTGATGCCTCGCTCGCGTTCGAGATCATTGTTGTCCATGACGCGGTCGAGCATGCCGTTCTTTTCATTGAGCAGTCCGCTCTGGCGCAGCATCGCGTCCACGAGCGTGGTCTTGCCATGGTCGACATGCGCGATCACGGCGATGTTTCTAACGTCCTTGCGTGTTTTCATTCAGGTCAAAGTCCAATCCGGCGGGTCACCAACGATGCAGATAAACGAATAAGCAGCAGGAACCTTCCAGCTGAGCCCCCTCTATCACATTAATGAGTACGATGAAAGCTGAATCCGGGAAATCGGAGATCTCCTGCGGACGCGGGGGTTCAATGAACTTCGGTCGGAACGGTGGAATCGGTGGTGGAGCCGTCGCCGAGCTGGCCACGGGAGTTGAAGCCCCAGCAGGACAGCGTGGCCGATGCCGTGGCCGAACAGGTGTGGTTGCCGCCGCAGGAGATGGCTGTGACACCGGTGAGGCCTGAGACGGCCACAGGGAAGCCGCTGGAGTTGAGGGAGCCGTCGCCGAGCTGGCCATAGGGATTGTTGCCCCAGCAGCGGAGGGTGCCGTCGGTGAGCAGGGCACATGCAAAGGAAGTTCCGCAGGAGATGGCCGTGGCGGTGGTGAGATTGTAGACCGGTACAAACAAGGCATGGCTCTCCGTGGTGCCGTCGCCACACTGTCCGGCACCGTTGCGTCCCCAGCACACAACCGTGGCGTCGGCACGCACGGCACAGATGTGGTTGTGCCCGACGTTGACCGACCGGGCCGTCGAGAGCCCGGACACGGCGGATGGGGTGGAGGAAAAGCCCCCGATGGTGCCGATGCCGAGCTGGCCATAGTCGTTGGTGCCCCAGCAGGCAACGGTGCCGTCGGAGAGCACCGAGCAGGCGTTGTAATCGCCCACCGAGAGGGAGATCGCGGTGTTGATCGTGAGCACCGCAGTGGGGCGATCACGCATGGTGGTGGTTCCGTCGCCGATCTGGCCCGCAAAGTTGTCGCCCCAGCAGGCAATCGTGCCATCGGGGAGCAGCGCGCAGGTGTGGGAGAGGCCTGCGGCGATCGAGTCGGCCAGCAGGGGGCCGAACACGTTCACCGGGGTCGAACGGTTCTGGGAAGAGAGATCTCCGAGTTGATGGGTGCTGTTGTTGCCCCAGCACCAGACGGTGTTGTCGTCGAGGACGGCGCAGGAATGGAAATAGCCCGAGGCGATCTGGCGGACCCCGGTCAGGCCGGTGACCTGCACGGGCACCGAAGTGTCGAGGTTGGTGCCGTTGCCCAACTGACCATAGTCGTTGGCGCCCCAGCACCAGACGGTGGCGTCCGGGCCGATCGCGCAGGTGTGCTCGCCGCCTGCAGAGATGGAGGTCCAGTTGAAGCACGCGCCGGTGTCGAAGGTGCAGGCCTCGCCGCAGAACAGGGATCCGGTGGCGAAGCCCAGGGTCTGGCAGGTCTGCTGGCCGAGGTCGTCGCCGTCGCAGGTCTCGCCGAAGCCCGGCTGGATCAGGCCGTCTCCGCAGCGTCCGGCGGCTTCGCAGGCGGTAGTGTCCAGCATGCAGTCGCTGCCGCAGGTGAGGACGCCCGGATAGAAGCCCAGGGTCTGGCAGGTCTGTTCGTCGAGGTTGTCGTCGTCGCAGGTCTCGCCCCAAGCGGACTGGATCAGACCGTCTCCGCAGAAGATTTCATGCTCGCAGGCAGTGGTGTCAAAGGAACAGTCGCTGGCGCAGGCCAGCGCGCCGCCGTAGAACCCCAACGATTCGCAGGCATGGTTGTCAAGCTCTTCTCCGTCGCAGGTCTCGCCCCAAGCGGACTGGATCAGACCGTCTCCGCAGCGTCCGGCGGCCTCGCAGGAGGTTGTGTCGAAGTTGCAGTCGGCGGTGCAGGAAAGCGTGCCTCCGTGGAAGCCGAGGGTGAGACAGGTCCGGCCGTCGAGCTCGGCGCCGTCACAGTCCTCCATGGGGATGTTGAGCTCACCGTCTCCGCAGCGTCCGGTCTCCATGCAGGAGGCGATGTCGAACGTGCAGGAAGACGTGCAGGCGAGCGTGCCGCCATGATACCCCAGCGAGAGGCAGGAAGCCGTGTTCAAATTGTCAGTGTCACACTGCTCGCCTTCGTTGAGGTTGACGTTGCCGTCGCCACACCGGACCTGGCTCTTCACGTCGATCTTGCAGGATATGATAAAAGGCAAAATAAAAATAAACAGAACAGAAAACAGTTTTTTCATGGGTGTTTCCCCTGTACGGACGTTCCAAGTTCGCATGAAACCCTCGGCGGGTCAATGGTCCGGCGGCAGGACACCATATTCTAATTAACTTCCCCATTGACAACAGCTGAAAAATAGTAGACTGATACATCGGTCTAGTCGTATGAGGAATTTTATTATTCCGTCCTTAAGGTGATAAAACATGAGCAATAACAAGTATTTGGGAATCGATATTGGTGCAGAAACGGTAAAACTGACCATTCTTGAGGCTTCATCAGATGGCATGAAATGGACTGGCAGTACAGTCCTCCCCCACGGAGGGGATCCCCGGGAGATCATTCTACGGGAACTCGGCGACGGGACCGGATTTGCTGGTGCTGCGGTCACCGGCCGCGGCGCGGGTGTCATGACGCTGGCCGTGGTGCCGGCACCACGGGCCCTGGAGCGCGGAGTGCAGTACGTGCATCCGCAGTTGCGACGGGCGACCGTGCTCGACGCTGGCGCCCATGGCTTCTCGGTGTTGGAGATCCACGACGCCAACTCCCGGATCTTCCGCGAAAACACTCGCTGCTCGCAGGGCACAGGCAACTTCCTTGCACAACTGACGGGCCGCTTCGGGCTCGAGGTCGAGGCCGCCGACCGGCTGGCCGCGACGGTGGAGACGGCGCTGCCGCTTTCAGGGCGCTGCCCGGTGATTCTCAAGACGGACATGACCCACCTGGCCAACAAGGGTGAGGATCGGGCACGGATCCTGGCCGGCCTGTTCGACGCGGTGGCGGAGAACATCGAGGTGCTGGTCAAGCCGGGCCTCGCGCCGCCGACGGTGGTGCTCTCGGGTCAGGTCTGCGAGAGTGAGCGCATCCGGCGTCACTTTGAGTCGTTTTTTTCCACCCATGGCATGAGGGTGGAGACGCTGAACGAGACCGCACACCGGTTCTATGGCGCGCTGGGCGCCGCCCTGGAGGCCGCCGACAGGGGGAGCGAGGACGGTTTTACCGCCCCGGCGCTGCTGGACGATTGGTTTTCCGGGGACAACCACCGCGCCTTCGAGATCGTCCCTCCGCTGGTGGAGTCGTTGGCGCGCGTGCAGATGACGCCCGCGGAGCCGCTGCCGGGCCTTCCCGAGAGCGGGGCGGTGGTGCTGGGGCTGGACATGGGCTCCACGGGTTCGAAGATCGCCGCGATCGACGCCGGCGACGGCCGACAGTTGTGGAACGCCTACGTGCGCACCGGCGGTGACCCGGTGGGCGCTGCGCAACGGCTGCTGGGGCAGTTCTTCGAGGCCGCAGGACCCGGCGTGCGTGTGCCCTGCGTGGGTGTGACCGGTTCGGGCCGAGAGATCGTGGGCGCGCTGATCCGCTCGGCCGCCGGAGACGAAGGGGTGACGATCATCAACGAGATCGCCGCCCACGCCGAAGGTGCGCTGGCGGTGGATCCTGAGGTGGACACCATCTTCGAGATCGGGGGACAGGACGCCAAGTACATCCGCCTGATGGGGCGGGAGATCGTGGACGCGGCCATGAACGAGGCCTGTTCGGCGGGGACCGGGTCGTTCATCGAGGAGCAGGGGCTGCGCCTTTTCCCGGAAATGGATATCGCGGAACTGTCGGAGCTGGCGCTGGCCGCGCGCAGCGGGGTATCACTGGGACAGCACTGCTCCGTGTTCATGGCCGAGGTGATCGAGCAGGCCAAGGCCGCCGGCGAACCGCTGGAGGCGCTCGTGGCGGGCATCTACGACAGCGTGATCCAGAACTACATGAACCGAGTGAAGGGCCCCCGAGACATCGGAAAGAAGATCTTCTGCCAGGGCATGCCGTTCTCGTCGATGGCCCTGGCTGCGGCGGTGTCGCGGCAGACCGGCCGCGAGGTCGTCGTACCCCGGCGCCCGGCCTGATGGGCGCCCTGGGCATCGCGCTGCTGGCCCGCAGGCACGGCAAAGCAGAGGTTCTCACGAACCTGCCGCTGCGGTCGTGCCTTGACGCGAAGGTGGAGGGCCGCGAGGAGTTCGTCTGCACCAGCACCAAGGGCTGCAGCGCTCCGGGCAACCGCTGCCGGATCGACCGGATGCGCGTGCGCTTCCCTGACGGCGTGCGGCCGTTCTTCTGGGGCGGCGCCTGCTCGCTGTATGACCGCAGTCCAAGCCGGCGGGCCCTGCCGGCGTCGGCCCCCGATCCGTTCGTGCAGAGGTCCGCGGAGCTGGAGGCGCTGGTACGGCGGCTCGACGGGGCGGTCGCGACTGCTGTCACTCGTCCAACGCTGGCGATCACCCACGAGTTCCTGTTGCAGGGGCTGTTCCCATTCTTTGCGACGTATTTCCATGAGCTCGGCTTCAAGTTGCAGGTGCCCGGGGACGCCGACGCCGGCCAGCTCAGGCGCGGCATCTCCCAGTCCAACGTGCCGATGTGCGCACCGATGCAGATGTACACGGGCCAGATCGGCACCATGATCGACGGGGCGCCCGACTTCGTGTTTCTGCCGATGCTGCGCGACGTGCCGCGGGTGGGCCAGGAGGAGCACTCGACGGTGTGCCCGGTCGCGCAGGCCAGCGCAGACCTGCTGAAGCGGCTGTACTGCGACCGTCCCAAGGTGCGATTCCTGCAGCCGGTGATCGACATGGGGCCGGGGAACCTGGATTCGGACCTGTTCCGTCGCTCTTGCGAGGCTGCCGCCCAGGAGGCTGGGATCACGGATCCCCGGCTCGTGGAACGCGCGTTCTCCGCGGCGTGCGCGACGCAGCTGGAGTTTGATGCGTCACTGCCGCAGCTCGGACGCGACGCCATCGAGTGGGCCCGCGAGCACGACCGGCCGGTGGTGGTGGTGCTGGGACGGACCTACACGATTTTCAATCACGTCCTCAATTCGAACGTGCCGCGACTGCTGCGCGACCTGGGCGCGGTGGCGGTGCCGGTGGACTGCTATCCGGTGGCCGGGGACGTGCCGGTGTTCGAGACGGTGTACTGGGGTTACGGCCAGACGAACCTGCGTGCGGCTCACGAGGTTCGGAGAAACACAGGGCACTACGCCGTGTTCTGCAGCAACTACTCCTGTGGTCCGGACTCCTTTTCCCTGCACTTCACCAGCACGATCCTGCAGGGAAAACCCCACGCGATCATCGAGACCGACGGCCATGCGGGTGATGCAGGAACGCGCACACGGCTGGAGGCGTTTTTGTACTGCGTGAGCCAGGATCGGCAGACGGGGCATCCGAGCCAGGAGCGTCCGCGCGAGCAACTGAGATTGCTGGAGCTGGACTCGCTGACGCTGGCTGACACGCGACGGCGGGGCGACATCCTGCTGTTCCCCCGCATGGGAGAGAACGCCGAGCTGGCCGCGGCCTCGCTGCGGGGTGACGGCTTCCAGGCAGAGGCACTGCCGATGCCGACCCGCCACGATCTGCGGCTTGGCCGCAAGTACACCTCAGGCAAGGAGTGCCTGCCGGCGGTGGTCACCCTCGGCTCGCTGCTGGCCCGGCTGCAGGAGGCTCGTCACGAGGACCGGTTCGCCTTCTTCATGCCCACCGCCTCGGGGCCGTGCCGCTTCGGGATGTACAACCTGCTGCACAAGACGGTGCTCAAGCGGCTGGGACTGCTCGATCGTGTCAAGCTGGTGTCGCAACCGGATTCGGACTACTTCGCGGGTGTATCCAAGGGGCTGGCGCTGAAGACCTTTGCCGCGTTCGTCGCCGGTGACATGCTGACCGAGGCCCTCCTGTACACGCGTCCTGTGGAGGTGCGTCCGGGTGCCGCCCAGGAGATCTTCGACCGTACGCAGCTGGAGTTGATACGTCACCTCGAAGGCACGCCTGCCCCGTCGTTGGGGAACAGCCTCATGGAGACCATGGGAGGCCTGTTCGGTGTGCGTGGAATCTGCCAGAAGGCCGCCGCCGAGTTCGCCCGGATCATGACCCCGGACAAGCAGGTCCCCACGGTGGCCGTGGTCGGCGAGATCTATGTGCGCCTGGATCCGTTCTCCAATGACTTCGTGATCGACAAACTGGAGAAGCGCGGCCTGCGTGCGCGGCTGGCCCCCCTCGGGGAGTGGCTGGAGTACACCGACCTCAGCAACGAGGCCGAGATCCGCAAGGGACGCTTCTCCACGCCCGATGCGTTCTGGGCCCGGGCGGTGTCCACGTTCCTGCAGAAGAGCATCACGGCACGGCTGTACCGTGTGTTCGCCGAACCGCTCGGGTGGCCTCAGCGCACGACGGCGGCCGAGTCACTGCAGGCGAGCGCGCCCTACCTGCGCGCGGACCTGCTCGGCGAGGCGGTGCTCACGCTGGGCGGCCCCGTGCACGAGTACCGGCATGGCGTCATCGATGGCGTCGTCTCGGTGGGTCCGCTGGAGTGCATGCCCAACAAGATTTCCGAGGCACAGTTCTTCCACGCCCAGCGCGACCTGGGCTTGCCGTTCGTGGTGCTGCAGCTCAACGGGGAGCCTCTCGACGAGAAGACGCTGGATCACTTCGTCTACGAGGTGCGCCGCCGCAGGGACACAGCGTCGGCCGGTACATCCCTGTCCGAACCCTCCTGGGCCGGTCCCTTCTGAGCTTTTTCACCCGCTGGCGGCCGAAAAAAAGCGTTGCGCCCGTCGGGGGCATCTACTACACTGTGCGCTTCGGGAGACCCGGATGCACAAGACGCTGATTTACAACATCTTTCCCACGCTGGCCGGCAATTTGGACCAGTGGGAAGAATGGGTGAACCATGCGGTGGATCTGGGCTTCAACTGGATTTATATCAACAGTGTCTTCGCGCCGGGTGCGTCAGATTCGATCTATTCGGTAGCCGACCCGTTCCGGCTGAACCCGAAGTTCGAGGTCTCCGGGGATGCGGAGTCGGGCATCAGCCAGTTGCAGCGCTTTCTGCAGCGGCACCGCGAGCGCGGCGTCCGCTTCATGACCGACCTCAATCTGCTGCACTGCGCCATCGACGCGCCGGCGCTGCAGCTTCATCCGGACTGGTTCATGCGGGAAGCGTCCGGAGAGCCGGTGCACCCTTTCGGACCGGACCCGCTGGACCCTTGCAACGTGACCCTGTGGGACGACCTGGCCGAGTACGACATCTATGGTTCACCCGATCGACTGAACCTCTGGAAGTACCTCGAGACCGTGGTGGACTTCTGGGTGGGCCTTGGTTTCTCAGGCTTCCGCTGCATGCATGTCACCTCGGTACCTGCGCCGCTGTGGCGCACCTGCATCCGCGCGGCGCTGGTTCGTGCGCATGCGCCCGTGCTCTTTGTCGCAGATGCCCTCGGAGAGAGCCTGGAGAAGGTCCGCGCCCTGCATGAATGTGGCTTCCATCACCTCTACAACTCCTCGTGCTGGTGGCAGTTCGATGCCGACTGGGCGCTGAACCAGCACGACCTGCTGCAGTCCGTGGCCCCGACGGTCTCGTTTCCCGAGAACCACGACACCCCGCGTTTGTTCCACAAGACCGAGGCGCTCACCGCGGTGCAGTACCAGCGGTATCTGTTCGCGTGCTGGTTCTCCAGTGCCCTGCAGATGACCATGGGCTACGAGTACTGCTGGCAGAAACCGTGCCACGCCGTGCGCACCACGCAGGCCGACCAGGAGCCGCGCGACCCCGACATCTCGGCGTTCATTCGCGCCTGCAACCGCATGAGCAGCGCATGGCCGATCCTGTGTGAGGAGGGCCGCGTGATGGCGCTGTCGCCGCTCTGGGAGCCGACGCTGTTGTTGTCCAAGACGATCGACGGCCAGGAGGGCCGCCTGCTCATCAACAAGGACTGGACGCAGCCGCGCGAGGCCGAGTTGATCGACAACTGCGAGATCTGCCGGCCGGTGCTCGCCGAAGGACACTGGTCCTGGGAGCCCGCCTCCGGGCGGCTGGAATTGGCCCCGGCGGAGATCGTCCTGATCCGGAGAAACGAATGATGATGCCCAAATTGATATGGATCCTGCTGCCGGCCGTCCTGGCTTTCTCCGCCTGCGACAAGAAAGCCGTCACCTCCGACAAGCCCGGAGAGGCCGTTGTGGCCAATCCGCAGCGCAGTTGCACCCATCTGGTCGCCAAGCTCAGCGAATGTGTGACCGGCAAGGAACTGAACCAGCGGTTCTCGTTCGCCAAACTCAAGGACTGGATGTACGAGGACTGCGAGAAACTGAAGCGCGAGAACAAGACCCTGTTCGACAACCTCATGTCCTGCGTCAGCCTCGACTGCAGCCAGATGGAATCCTGTCTGGAGCGTGTTCTGGGCAAGTGGCAGGAGAATCGGAAATAAACGATGGGCCGTGGTTCCGCCTCCTGGAAAAGTTCTTGTCCCGACGTTCCGCCCGGTACGATGCTCGGCGAGTACGTCGTCCGGCGCCGGATCGATGCCGGCGGGATGGGCACCGTGTATGCGGGGGGGCATCCGGTCATCGGAAAAAAGGTCGCGATCAAACTGATTCATCCCCACGTGGCGCAGAACCCGGAGAACATCCAGCGCTTCAAGCAGGAGGCCATGGTGGTCAACGCCATCGGCGATCCGGGCATCGTGGACATCTTCGGCTTCGGCGAGTACGACGATGGTCGATACTATTTTGTCATGGAGTACCTGCGTGGCGAACGCCTGCTGGAGTTCCTCAAGCGGCACGGCAAACTGGGTGCCTTCGCGGCCGGCCAACTGCTGCGCATGCTCGCACTCTCCCTGGCCGCCGCCCATGCCAAGGGTGTGATCCACCGCGACCTGAAAGCCGAGAACATCTTCCTGGTGCCCAGCAACGATGGGCACTGGCCGCCGCGCACCAAGCTGCTCGACTTCGGCCTGGCCAAGCTGCTCGAGTCAATCGACGGCCAGGATCTGCCCAAGACGCGCCAGGGCATCACGCTGGGAACGCCATATTACATGTCTCCCGAGCAGTGCCGCGGCAAGCCTGTGGATGCGCGCAGCGACATCTACGCGCTGGGTGTGCTCGGCTACGAGATGATCACGGGGCGGCTGCCTTTCGTGCACGAGGATTTGACCGAGGTGATGCACATGCATCTGCGCGAGAAGGTCCAGTTGCCCCCGGCGGCTGATCGCCCAGCGCTGGTGGATGAGTTGATTCTGGGCTGTCTGGAGAAGAACCCCGAAGATCGTCCCCATGACATGCACGAGGTCATCTCGGCACTGGAAATGATCTTCCCTCCGCTGGCGCCGCTGAGGATCGACGAGACGGGCTCGGACTTTGAATCCGGCTCACCCCAGATCTCCGAGCACGACGACGACTCCGAGCCGATCCAGACGCCCGTTGCGCCGCCACCTGCGCAGGGTGCCAGCGCCGCGGCGGCCTCCCCTCCGGCTTCGTTGCCCCATGTGCCCTCCGAAACCCTGCGCGTGGCGCCGGCGCCTGCCCCGCGTCCCAGCAGCCATGTCGTCGAGGTCGAAGGAGCCGGCCGGGGACTCGGGCTGTTCCTGACGGGCTTCTTCCTGGGAATGATGATGGGTATGGGCGTGCTGTACCTGATCATGAGATAACAAAGGAGACTCACATGACCAAGTTGATACTTCGTGCGATGGATCTCGACGGCTTCCTGACGGAGCGGGACCATGAGAAGATACGCATCCTCGATGCCAGATACGAGGAGGCCATGAGCGTGTTCAGACAGTATGATCCGGCTTCGGATCGGGCCGAGGAGGTCCGCGACCGGATGATCGGTCTTTACTCCGAGCTAGGCCATGTGATGCACGAGATGCTGGGCGAGGAGAAGAACATCCACGTGTTCTCGTTCGAGACGCCTCCGTTCATCCACGGCGAGGCTTCGCGCCTGATTGCCAAATTGCGCGATGTCCGCACGGAGCAGCCCGAGTTCGTATACTACATCCAGCGGGCCTATGAACTGCTGTTCAACATGGCGTTCCAGGGCACGCCCGAGTCCAAGCACCACATCCTCGTGAAGACACCCGTAGGGCTGCCGACCCAGCAGTATGCGATCCACAAGATCCCCCAGATCGACGACTGTACCGGCAACGCGGTGATGTGCGTGATGCTGCGCGCCGCGCTGCTGCCGTCGATGATCGTTTCCAAGGAGATCCAGGAGTATCACTCCGGTGGCTACGTGACCCCGTTCGCGCTGTTCAAGATCGGGCGCGACGACCGGCAGACCGAGCAGAACATGTCCTACGTGCTCGACCTCAAGAAGAGTTATTTCAACCTCGAGATGCTTGACGGGAAGGACTGGTTCTTCGCCGATCCGATGAACGCCACCGGCGGCAGCATGATCACGGTCGTGAAGTTCCTCAAGGACCAGGGCGTGACGCCGCGTTCGGTGAAGTTCTTCAACGTCATCTCCGCGATGAAGGGCTGCCTGCGTATCGCACGTGCAGTGGAAAACGTCGAGATCTACACGCTGTGGATGGATCCCTCGCTCAACGAGAAGGCCTACATCCTGCCGGGCGTGGGCGATGCCGGCGACCGCATCAACGGCCGTGACAGCCATGAGACCCCGCGCGACATCATCCAGCTCATCGCCGACTACGGCACCCGCATCACGGCGTTGTACCGGGCCCAGATCCGCTCCATCGAGCGCACCGTTCTCGGTTAATCAATAATTCTTTTTGGGGGAGTGGGGCGGCTCGACGCAGCGATATCTATTGTCCACCATCAACCGCCGTGGTGTCGGGGATGCGGATGGCGGTGCGGTACGCGAAGCGATAGAGCACGGGCATCAGGTAGAGGGCGACGAAGGTCTCCATGATCAGGCCTCCGATGGCGCCCGCGGCCATGGGCTGCAGCATCTCGTTGCCGCCGCCGAGGTTGAGCGCCAGCGGCAGGAAACCCACCAGCGTCGACAGGGTGGTCATCACGCGGGGACGCAGGCGCACGGCGGCCGCCTGGAGGATCGCCACATCGGGAGTGGTGCCGCCCTCGCGTCGCAGATCATCGGCGAACGTGAACAGCAGCACACCGTCGTTGATCGCGGCCGCGACGACCACGAGCATGCCGATGAGCACCGTGGCGCCCACCGGAAATCCCGTGATTTTCAGGGCAAAGAGCACCCCGGCCAGACAGGCCGGCAGGTTGATCAGGATCAGGGTGGGCAGCTTCCAGTCGTTGAACTGCACCGCCAACACAATGAATGCAAAGAACAACGCGAACAGCAGGATCGTGAGCATGTCCAGTTGCATCTCCCGCATCATCTGAGCCTGACCGGAGAACTTCCAGGTGACGCCGGGCCTCATGGAGACGTCGCTGAGCAGGTTTCCGACGACCACCTGGGCTGCGCTGACGGTCAGGCCCACGGTGGTGGCCGTGATCGAGACCTGCTTGGCCTGGTCCTCCCGGCTGATCTCCACGGGTCCGTTCCCGGGCAGAACCTGCGCGACGTCGGACAGCAGGATCTGGGCGCCGTCGGCCCTGGCGACGGGAAACATCCGAAGGTCCTCGGCGTTGTGAATCCGGCTCTCGGGGATGCTCAGGCGGACATCGAACTGCAGTCCGCGTTCCCGAAAGGAGGTGACCACGGTTCCTCCCAGGTAGGTTCGCAGGGTGTTGGCGATGTCCCTGACCGACAGACCCAGATCGGCGCATTTCTCGCGGTCGATGTGGATCTGGTACTCGGGCTTGGAGAAATCCAGGGAGAGCTGGACGTTGGTGAAGGATGGATGCCGGGAGATGCGCTCCACCATCTGTGCGGAGATCACCCGCAGATCCTCGAGGTTGTCCCCGCGGACCTTGATCTCCATGTCGTTGTCACCGAGCCGCCGGATGCCGCGGATCCGCTGCTGGTTGACCATCACGCGCACGCCGGGCCAGTTGAACTTCTGAATCTTCTTTCGAAACTGGTTCACCCATTGCATGGTGCGCATCCGGCCGCTTCCGGATTTCAACTGGAGGCCGATCTCCGCGTCGTTGGAGGACTCGACCATGTAGCCGCCGCTGCCCCTGCCTCCGGCGACTGTGAAGAAGTCCGCGACCCGGGGTTCCGCAGCCAGCATCTTCTCGATGTCCACGGCGATGGCGTTGAGTTCGTACGCCGAGGTGCCGGGCTGGGCCCGGACCCGGATCGAGACGCGGCCGTCATCGAGCATCGGCAGGAATTCCCCTTCAAGGGACTGCCAGGTCCAGGCTCCTGCGAGCAGCAGGCCGATCGCGACGAACAGCCACACCCACCGCCAGCGCAGGAACCACGCTGCAGAGCGCGCGTACGCTGCGGTGATGCGGGCGAAAATCCGCTGGAAGACGCCGGTTTCGTCCTCATGGGTTTTAAGCAGGACGTCAGCCAGCATGGGCGTCAGGGTGATGGCCACGCCCACGCTGATGACCACGATCCCGGAGATGACCAGGATCAGTTCCTTGAAGAGCAGGCTGGTCAGACCGGGGACGAACAGGAACGGTAAAAACAGCGCGAGATAGGACAGGGTGCCCGCGGCGATCGCGGGTCCGACCTCGGAGACCGCGTCCGGGATCAACTGGTGGGCCGGCTCGTGCGGGGCCAGTCCGCGTCGCCGCGTGATGTTCTCCAGCACCACGATGGAGTTGTCCAGGAGCACGCCCAGCGCCACGACGAGCCCTCCGAGGGAGAAGATGTTGAGGGAGAAGCCGGCGAGCTTCATCACGCCGAAGTTGACCAGCAGGATGACCGGGATCGCCAGCAGCAGCACGAGCACGTGTCGCAGGCTGCCCAGGAACAGGAAGATGGTGATGATGACCAGGACCGCCGCCCCCAGCGCCGCGGAGGTCACGCCGTCGATGGCATCGGCGATGTAGACGGCCTGGTTCTCGAGGACGAGCAACTTCACGTCCGCGGGGAGATCCGGTTTCATCTGGTCGAGTTTCCGGGTCACCGCCCTGGCGACGGTCACCGTGTTGGCGAGGGCCTGCTTGGTGACGCTGACCTTGATCGCGGGAGAACTGTTGAGGCGGGAGAACAGGCGCACGTCCTCGGAGGCGTCCTGTACCTCGGCGACGTCTCCCACCGTGACCTGACCGCCGTTGTCGTTGACGAGCACAATGTTGCGAATATCCGCAACTGTCTTAACCTCGCCCATGGTGCGCACGACCCAGTGCCGTCGTCCCTCGATGATGCGCCCGGCGAACATCTCCACGTTCTCGTCGGCGATGCGTTTCTGGATATCCGTGGTCGTCAATCTATATTTTATCAATGCCTCTGGCTGGAGAAACACACGGATCTCCCTGCGAAGGCCGCCTACGATCTCGGTCCCCGCCACGCCGGGCACCGACAGCAGTTGCTTCTGCAGTTGATCCTCGGCCCAGGTACGCAGCCTTGTGAGATCCCAGGCCTGGGAACTGATGGAGATCAGCAGGATCGGCAGCTGGCTCGGGTCCATCTTGGCCACCAGCGGGGGGTCGATGTCCTCGGGCAGTCGCCGGTTGACGCGGCCCAGGGCGGCCGATGCATCCATGAAGGCCACGTTGACGTCGCTGTCGTAGGAAAAATTGAGCATCAACCGGTAATTACCCTCGGTGATGCTGCTCTCGAGGTAGTCCACGCCGTCGACCGAGGCCATCTGCCGCTCCAGCGGATCGGCGATGGAGCGATCGATCTCCTCGGGAGTCGCGCCGGGCCAAAGAATGGAGACACGGATCATCGGATACGTGATGTCCGGGAGGAAGTCCACCGGCATGGACAGGAGGCTCACGGTGCCCAGCACGAGAAGCCCAGACAGGATCGCGAGCGTGGCAAATTTCCTCCGGATGACGGCGGCGGTCAGGCGCATGGGGTATGGCTCTATTCCTTTTTCGCGGCTTCGGGTTTCTTTTCGGCGCTGCCGGGGATGGGTGCCTCGGTCCTGCCACCGGGACCGGAGTCGGGGATGATCTCCACGTCCTGTCCGTCGCGGAACTGGTCTGCGTTTTCCATGATGACGCGGCTTTTGGGTTCCAGCCCGGACAGGATCTGGGCCTTGCCGCCGGCCAGGAAGCCGACCCGCACAGCCCGTCGCCTGGCCTTGCCTTCCTCGACGGTGAACACGAAACGCTCACCCTGCTTGGTCACGACGGCCGCCTCGGGCACGACGAGCTGGTTCGGGATCTCATCGAGGACCAGACGGATCCGGGCGAACATGCCCGGGATCAGCCGCACTTCCTCGGTGACCAAGGCCTCGACCCACAGGACGCGGGTCTTGGGATCCAGCGTGGGGTGAACGCGGTTGACCTCGCCGGACAATTCCCTGCCGGGGAATGCGTCAAGGGTGACCAGGATTTTCTGCTTCAACCGGATCGAGGCGGACTGCCTCTCAGGGACGGAGAATCGGATGACCATGGATGAGAGGTCGGCCAGCTCCAGCAGTGGCATCCGGGGCGCCGCGTTGTCGCCGGGCCGGGCCAGAACCCGGGTGATCGTTCCGGCGAACGGCGCCGGGATCCGGGTCTCGGAGAACTTGCTGCGCGCCAGTTGCAGCCGGGCGTTGGCCTCAAGTTCGGAGGCGTGGGACACGGCCAGTTGGGTCCGGGTGGCGCCTTCCTGTCCGATCTTCAACTGGTTCTGCGCCGTCTCGAGCCGCGAACGGGCCGCGACGAACTCGACCTCGGCCTTTTCGAGCACCTCCCGTGAAAAGCTTCCGGCCTCGACCAATTTCCTGGCGCGATCGCGGTCCTTGGTGACGAAGTCGAGCTTCTCACGGGCGGCGATGACCTCCTGCTCGAACTTGCGCACCTCCTCGGGCCGGAATCCGGCCTGGGCATCGGCATGACGGGCGGCGGCGACGTAGTAGCCCTGGCGGGCAATGTCGACTTCGCGCTGGTAGATCGATGGGTCGATGGTGAACACGTCCTGGGTGGCCGTGACCTGATCACCCTCGCGCCAGAAGCAGCAGACGACGGCCCCCTCGACGTTGGCCGAGAGGGTCACAGTGCGGGGCGCGTACACCTCGCCGGTGAGAGAAAGGACCCGCAGGAACGTGGAGGGATCAACCTGAAGGGTGCGCACCGGAAGGGAAGGACGACGACGGCCCGGGTCCTTCTTCTGGCCGGAGCACGAGAGCACCAGTGCGCACAGGGACAACAGCAGCACGCTTCTCATCTACAACTCTCCCGTCGCCAGGCGGAACTGGTACCAGGCGATCCGGACTTCGGCCATCAGTTGGAGGACCCGCACCTGCGCATCCAGAAAGGATGATTCAATCAACTGGAAGTCGGTGAAGGTGCTCTGACCGAGCTCCACTTTCTTCTTCTCGAGCTCCAGGCTCGTACGGGCCAGCGTCAGGGATTCCCGGGCGGTCTCCAGGCGATCCCGCGCCGAGCGCAGACGGGCCAGGGTGGTACGGATCTCCAACACGGCGGACAACTCGAGGGCCCGCAGGTTCTCAATCATGACCCGCAGGGCGGCGGTCTCCTGCTGGACGAGGTAGTGGATCCGGCCACCCTCGAACGGGGACCAGGCCATCTCCAGGCCGAGATAGCCGGAATTGCGCCAGTGGCCGTCCTCGACGGGCCAGCCCGAGATGTCGACGCGCTGTCCGAAGGAGCCGGCCAGCGCCAGGGTCGGCCAGAGCTCGGCTTCGACGGTGGTCACCTTCGCACGCTGCGAAGAGATGCGCAGGCGTGCAGCCTTCAGGTCGGGCCGCCTGGCGAGGATTTCCTTCCAGGCGAGCTGGTCGTCGGACGGTACGGATCCCACGGGATCCTCGGCCGGTGGCTCCAGTTTCACAGGGACCGCCGACAGTCCCAGCAGATGGAACAACTGCAGCAGGGCGAGCTCGGCCTGGGCATCCTCGGCCCGGGCCTGATCCATCACCTCGGCAGCGCGAACCTGCACTCGGGTGACGTCCAGCAGGGAGGCCTTGTCCTGAGCCAGGAGGGTTCTGACACGCACGGTCTCGGCTTCCAGCGCCCTGGCCGAGGCGTGCAGGGCGCCGGCCACTGCGCGCCGCCAGACGGCCTGGTAGTAAGCGGCGATCACAAGCGTGGTGACGGTGCGCTCAAGTTGCTGCGCATCGAGCCGGGCGGCCCCGACCAGATCCTGGGCCATGCGGAAGTTCCAGACGTCGCGACCACCGGCGAAGAGGTTGAGCGTCACGACCGCGTCCCAGGTGCCCAGATCCTCGGAACTGACACTCGTGGCGGTCGGGTTGGTCGCGCTCGGGGAGGCCACGCGCTGCGGATCCCGATAGCGGGCCGC
>PHAZ01000044.1:19473-29601 GCA_002841825.1 Deltaproteobacteria bacterium HGW-Deltaproteobacteria-22
CTGTGGCAGCGCCGGGGAGAGCGCCTGCATCCGGACCGCCTTGGCCTGTTGTTCGAGATAGCGTGCGGCGACGGTCTGCGGGTTGCCCGCACGGGCGATCCGGATCGCCTCGGGCAGCGTGAGCAATGATCCCGGACGAATGGTCGTCTGGCGGGTTGTCAGCGAGAAGCCTGGCGGTTCCATGTCTGCTCCACGCCAGGGCAGTGGTGAGCAGCCGGTGCCGGCCAGGGAGAGAAGAAAAAGGATAAAAAGCCGGCTCATGGACCTATTTGGCCTCGTAACCAGGCTGCATCTCATAGATCACACCCTCGACGGTGGTGCCTCCGGGACCATAGAAAACCACCAGCAGGTGGGAGCCGTCCAGTTCGGCGAAGGATGGGTAGCCGCATTCGATGGCGCCGCAGTCGGCGATGCGCAGCGGCTGCGTCCAGGTGATCCCCTCGTCGACGGAATGAATCAAGGACACCCACTCCTGCGTGAACGCGTCGTTGATCTCGCGGAAGGCCGAGAGCACGACGCCATGGGAGGTCTGGAACAGGTCCGGCGCGTGTCCAACGAACGGGAACGGTTGCCAGGCACTCCAGGTGGCGCCCCCGTCGGCAGACACCGACTGGGCCATGTCGCCCGGTGTGGAGGGCGTGGTGCCGTAGGCTGTGCGCACGTGCAACAGTTGCCGCCCCGAGCGCGTGATCAGCAGCGACGGCTCCTGGAGCCACACGGAAGGCACCGCGTCGGGTAGCACCGCTCGCTCCTCCCATGTCAGTCCCTGGTCTGGGCTGAAGAACAGCGAGATCTGGGAGCGCAGACAGCCGGCGATATTGTTCAGGTTCAGCGCGTTGCCTCCGTAGTTGGGCAGGATCCATTCGCCGCCATGCTCCACCATCGGCGCCGAGGATGCGTGCACGACGACCAGTTCTCCGTCGGCGTCCACCCAGCGGCCCTCCGCGTTGAGACCCGCCCCAGCCGCAAGGGTCATTGAACCGGGGGTCATCTGCACCGGATCACTCCAGGTCTCCCCCTCGTCGAGGCTTTCGGATCGGAAGGTTTCGTGGAGGTAGACGGTGTCGGGACCGATAGCCTGCCCACGATACTGGAACCATGTCACCAGGAGGCGTCCGTCGGTCAGGCGGGTGATGGAGGGATCCCGGTCGTCGATGCCGGGTACGTCAAGCAGGACCTCGGGGGTGGACCAGACCGTCCCGTCGGAGGTTCCGAACTGCTTCATGAGGCGCCCGGTGGCGTCGACGTGGGAATCGCCCTGGCGGTAGACCAGCAGGAGGCGCCCGTCGGCCAGCGGCGCGACGTCGGGAAACGCCAGGTGGCCCAGATCCTGTGTGATGACGAATCGGTCCACTTCAACCAGATCCAGAGAGACCGGATAAATAAAATTATTCATATTATTCTGTTCAATAATATCAACATCTGCATCCGAAACAGCGTCAACAAGGACGTCATCTGCCGGCTTCTTACCGTGGTCACAGCTGCTGAGCAGGATGAAAAAAGCCATGAACATGGACATGATCCAGGGCATGGAACCTCTTTGCGGCGGTGTCCGGACCTGCCGCAGCGTTGCATATTAGCACAAAATACCCCCGATGGATGCTGCTTTTTCCGATTGCATTCAATGGTGATCTTGGTTACACCATTTTGATCGGAAGCTGTGGTTTCAGACTTCCAATGTTTGACCTGTTTCCGATGGATGCCGGCAACGGGCGTTTTTCTGTTGTTTCCGGATTGAGGTGTTGTATTACAAATAATGTCTTTCCCGTCCGGTTCGGCGACTACCTGCTGCTGGAGCGTATCAGCACAGGGGGTATGGCCGAGGTGTGCCTGGCGAAATCCTTCGGTGTCGAGGGATTCCAGAAGACCGTCGCGATCAAGACGATTCTTCCGCACATCAGCGAGGACGAGAACTTCGTCACCATGTTCATCGACGAGGCGAAGATCGCCGCGCGCCTGCAGCACGCCAACATCTGCCAGGTCTTCGACTTCGGAAAGATCAGCGATGACTTCGGGGAACACCTGTACCAGGTCATGGAATACATCCCCGGCTTCTCGCTCAAGCATCTGGCCAAGACGTTCTGGGACAAAAAGAAGCAGGTTCCCGCCGGGGCTGCCCTGCACATCATCGCGCGGGTCTGCGAGGGACTCGACTACGCCCACGCGTTGCCCGACCGCGACGGACGTCCACTGGGCATCGTCCACCGGGACGTGACGCCGGCGAACATCCTGGTCTCGATCGAGGGGGCCGTGAAGTTGATCGACTTCGGCATCGCCAAGGCTGCCCAGCGTGAGACGAAGACCCAGGCCGGCATCGTGAAGGGCAAATTCGGTTACATGACCCCGGAGCAACTGCAGGGGAAGATGCTTGACGGTCGTTCGGACATCTTCTCGCTGGGAGTGGGCCTGTGGGAGCTTCTCGCCGGTCGCATCCTGTTCTCTGAGCCCAACGAGTTGGACAACCTGCGCAAGATCATGAACGGCGATTATCCGGACATCCGCGAAATCCGGGACGATCTGCCCGAGGAGATCTGCGATGTCGTGATGAAAGCGCTGGCCCACGACCGGGAGAACCGCTACCAGACGGCCGAGGAGTTCGCCCAGGACATCAACCAGGCCGCCTTCAAGACACGCAACTTCTGGAACACCACCAGTCTGGAGAAATTCCTCAGGGAGAACTTCCCGGAGGAAGCCGAGGCCGAACAGGAGAAGCGCAGCAAATACGCCGACATCAAGAAGGAAGACTTCCTGAAATACCCTTCCGTGACCGATCTTGGCAAGAAGCGCATCGAGGAGGCCGAAGAACTCGATGCCGGTGATCTTGTCATGGAGGACATCGAGGAGATCGAGGAGATCGACGACGAGGACGACGAGGAATCGCAGCAGGATCGCACCGTGGTCTCCCGCATCCCGCCGAAGAAGTCCCCCGTCTCGCGTGGAGCCTCATCGGGAGGCTCCGTCAGGACGCCCCAGGTGCAGCACAAGGAAATCGCGGCCCCCGGTTTCTCCGGTTCTCTCGATCTCGATGCACCGAGGCGGGAGGCGAACCGCCAGTCCGTCGAATATCCAACATTCACACAGGAAAATCAGTATCCCTACGAAGAACAACCGTCCGCCGGGACTTTCAACCCACGTGCGACGGGAGCGCCGTCCAACAGCGGATACGCGGGCTCGGAGCAGCCGTTCAACCCACGTGCGACGGGAGCGCCGTCCAACAGCGGATACGCGGACTCGGAGCAGCCGTTCAACCCACGTGCGACGGGAGCGCCCTCTGGCGGATATGCTCCGGTGGAACAGCCGGAATATCCCTCCTACGTGTCACCCTACGGTGAGTTGTCCGCCCAGAACAATTCGTTCATACAGGAACCTTCCATTGCTCCGGACGAGAGCTTTGTCGACGAGACGGCTGCCTACCGGCCTGGAAGCACTCCCTCCCAGCAGATGCAGGGCTACTATGGCGAGGATGGCCAGTGGTATCCATATCCACAACAGCAGCAGGCGCAGGGCTACTACGGCGAGGACGGTCAGTGGTATCCGTACGCCCAGCAGCAGCAGCCTCAGGGCTACTACGGCGAGGATGGTCAGTGGTATCCGTACGCCCAGCAGCAGCAGGCGCAGGGCTACTACGGCGATGACGGCCAGTGGTATCCGTACACGCAGCAGCAGCAGGCACAAGGCTACTACGGCGAGGATGGGCGCTGGTATCCGTACGCCCAGCAGCAGCAGCCTCAGGGCTACTACGGCGAGGACGGCCAATGGTATCCGTACGACCAGCAGCAGCAGCCTCAGGGCTACTACGGCGACGACGGACAGTGGCATTCCTATCCCAATCCGTACTATCAGAGCACAAATTCCTATCCCGACTACAGTTATCCCGACCACAGCCGGCCGGATCTGCCGATCGTGGACCCCGGGATTCCTCCCAAGAAGCGATAGCCGTTTCCCCCAATTTGCAACTGTCATGACCTGAACTGGTCGACCTTGGCCGTCTGCGGTGAAACCACATCGGGTCCGTGTTTCCTTGATTGTCAAAAATTTCAATAAAATCAGTCATTTCGTAGCTGGCATGCCGTTTGCGAATCCACCTCAGCAAAGGAGGGAAGATGGAAGTCCTGCCGCTGATCACAGAAATGCTCATCAAGGTGGAGGTCCGCAATCAGCATCATCCGATGCGGTTGTACGGTACACTTGCCCGCGGGGCGGTCTGGTCCTGCCTGAACCGCGTGTCGTGGGCGATGCCGGACCTGGCCCGCGTTCTGCGATGGGGCGTAGGCCGGGGTCTGATCAACCGGGCCGAGGCGCGGCGGATGTGGACGCTCATGCGCCTGCTCGTCGGTCCGGAAACATCCTCGGACGGGCCTCCCGGTCCGACGTCGCCCCCTTGGCAGCCGGATTTGGCATGGTCCACGGCCCCTGCGGTGCCGGAAGCGGACCCCTCTGGATCGGCCGGTGGCGGACCCAACCCGCAGCTGCGCACCCAACTGCATGTCCTTCATGGACTGGCCAGGCCCTGGCAGGAATGGGCCACGGAAAAAATCAACCGCAATCAGGAGGAAAAGAAATGATTTCAATCAAGAAACTGTCGGAAAACCCTGTTCAGGAAAGGCTGCGCCGCGCCATAGGGGAGGTGGAGAAGCGGGTCGGCGCAGGTGCGTTGATGACCTTCGACGGGCGTGGTCGGGAGGCCGTCGAGGTGATTTCCACCGGTTCGTTTGCGCTGGACCGGGCGTTGGGGGTAGGCGGACTGCCGCGTGGCCGGGTGGTCGAGATCTTCGGTCCTGAGAGCACGGGCAAGACCTCTCTGGCGCTGTCGGTCGTGGCCCAGGCCCAGAAGCGCGGAGGGCTGTGCGCGTTCATCGATGCCGAACACGCCTTGGACCTTGGATATGCCGAGAAACTGGGGGTGGACACTTCGAACCTGATGATCTCTCAGCCCGACTACGGGGAACAGGCGCTCGAGGTCGTCGACATCCTTGTTTCCGAGGGCGCCGCCGACCTGATCGTCGTGGATTCTGTGGCGGCGCTTGTGCCCAAGGCCGAGATCGAGGGCGAGATGACCGACATGCAGGTCGGCCTTCAGGCGCGACTGATGAGCAAGGCGTTGAGGAAGATCACTGCGCACTGCTCGAGGAGCCGCACGACCGTGATCTTCATCAACCAGATCCGCATGAAGATCGGCGTGATGTTCGGTTCTCCGGAGACGACGCCAGGAGGACAGGCGCTCAAATTCTTCAGTTCAGTGCGCATGGACATCCGCAGGACCGGTCACGTGAAGGAAGGCGAGAACATCCTGGGGAACAAGATCAAAGTGAAGGTGGTCAAAAACAAGGTGGCCCCGCCGTTCTCTGTGGCAGAGATCGAGTTGTGGTTCGATCGCGGTATCTCCCGCATGCATGAACTGTTCGATCTGGGTGTGGAGACGAATCTGATCGCGAAATCGGGCTCCTGGTATTCGTTGGACGGGGAACGGCTCGGACAGGGACGGGAACGGTCGGTGGAGGCGCTGCGGACCTCTCCGGCGCTCGGTGAGCGACTCGAAGCCAGGCTCACTGACGTGATTCACCCGGGCTGTGTCGTGGCCGACGCCGGGGGCGGGACTTCCTAGATCGGCCCGAGCCAGGCTGCTGGCCTGTCGAGCCCGGCTGGGAGGAATTGGCAGCAGGTTGTGCGCCTTTCTGGGGATTCCGGCCCTGAGGCTGCGGCTGTTGGGGATTCCGGGAGTTTCTTTGGATGTTTTTGGCCGGCTGTTGTGCGGGCTTTTCAGCGGTCTTCGGAGGCGCGGCCTTTTCAGCCGGTTTTTCGGTGGTCTTCGGAGGCACGGCCTTTTCAGCCGGTTTTTCGGTGGTCTTCGGAGGCGCGGCCTTTTCAGCCGGTTTTTCAGCGGTCTTCGGAGGCGCGGCCTTTTCGGCCGGTTTTTCAGCGGTCTTCGGAGGCGCGGCCTTTTCAGCCGGTTTTTCGGCGGTCTTCGGAGGCACGGCCTTTTCAGCCGGTTTTTCCGTGGTCTTCGGAGGCGCGGCCTTTTCGGCCGATTTTTCGGCGGCTTTCTGGGGGGCCGGTCGTTCGCCCTTTTTCCGTGCGGTCTTCTGGGTGCCGGTTTTTTCGACCGATTTTCCAGTGGTCTTCTTTTCGGCCGGTTTTTCGGTCGGTTTCTCGGTCTTCTCTTTGCGGATCTGGTGATTTTTTTCCTTCACCGGGTGGGCGTTTGGCTCGGGGATGCTCTCCACATCAAGGTTCACGATCTCGGTGTAGCGGGCGTCGTCGGACAGTTCGAACATGTTGGCCGTGGAGAAGCCCACCACCGCCGAGATCGGATCGAAGTCAGGCAGAGCGCTCTTGCGTCGGGAGGCCTTCGGAGCCGGCGTGTCCTCTTCCTTCTTGAGTTTCTTCTCAGCGACCGCGCGGGCAGCCTTCTCCCCGACCACGGGTTCGTAGCCCACCTTCACCATGGGCACACCCTTTTGTACGGCCTCCACCTCGAGCAGCGCCAGACGCTCAAGGTTGTCCTCGAGGTTCCGGGAGACAGAGACGATCTCCCGTGTGGCGGCGGCCTGCCCTTCGCGGGCCTCGGACAGCGCGTTGTCGCGTTCCTCGAGCATGAACAGCAGCCGGTTCTTCTCGTCCTCCCAGTGGGAAGTCTGCAGGATCAGGCGGTTGTTGAACTCCTTCTCGGAACGGGCCAGGGACGCGTGAATCAGATCGAGTTCGGCCCGAATCTCGGTATGGCGAGCCTGCGCCTGAGCGAGCTCCTCATTCCGCTGGGCGAGCTCCTGTTCGGTCTTTTCGAGCTTCTTCCGCAGGTCCCGCAGTTCTTCTTCCATTTTCTTCAGGGCCGCCTTGGTGGTGCCCGAAGCGAAGTTGGCTTCCAGGATCTCCTTCTCGGCGGCGCGGACCTTGTGGGTGAGCTTGACCACCTCCTCGCGCAGTTCGGAATTGCGGTTCTCGAGGTCCTGCACCTCGTTCTTGCGCTGTTGATCGGCACCCTGCAGGCGGCAGCGCACAAAGTCCAATTCCTTTTCCATGGTGGAGACCTTCTCCAGGTTTTCCTTCTGGCCCGGCAGCTCGTTTTCCACGGAGACTTTCTTGGTCAGATAGGTGACGACGCCGGAGAGCACATCCTCGTCCTGCAGCATCTCCTCGAGTGACACCTCGCGGGAGAGAAGCCACTGCAGCACTTTGACGGTCCAACGGGCCTGAAACGGGAGATGTTCTTTCATCGGGAGACTCCTTCTGGAACGGGTGCATTACTCCACCCGGGCGGGTTCATTCAAACGGAAATGACACAGTTGTCAATTAAACGAGTGCGGCCGAAAAAGACGGCCAGCGCCAGCACGACGGGGGCATCTATGACGTCGACGGCCTCAAGGGAGGCCGCGTCGCGACACGAGACATAGTCGATGCGCGCCTGCGGTTCGGCAGCGATGCGTTCGGACAGGAAAAGTTCGACCTCGGAGGCCCGAACGAGCCGGCCCGTGCTGATCAAGGTGGCCGCATCCTCGAGCGTAAGGTGAAGGATCACCGCGGCGGCGCGCTGGTCTGGCGTCAGGAACACGTTGCGGGAGCTCCTGGCCAGTCCGTCGGTCTCGCGAACGATCTCGCAGCCGACGATCTCCACGGGCACGTCCAGATCCTTCACCATCGTCCGGATGACCTGGAACTGCTGATAGTCCTTGAGTCCGAACACTGCGAGATCGGGACTCACAATATTGAAAAACTTCAGCACGACCGTGGCCACACCGGCAAAATGACCGGGCCGGGCCGCCCCACAAAGCGGCGCCGATACGCGCTCGACATGGATGCTCGTCTGGAACCCCGCAGGATAGAGATCCTTGGCGGCAGGGCAGAACACCGCCTGCACAGGATACCCTGAAAGTTTCTGAAGATCCCCGTCGAGATCGCGAGGATATCGGTCCAGATCCTCATTGGGTCCGAACTGCATCGGATTCACGAAGATCGAGACGATGACACAGTCGGCCAGCTCGGCGGCTTTCTCCACCAGGGAAAGGTGACCCTCGTGCAGGTATCCCATGGTCGGGACGAAGGCGATGCGCCGACCCTCAGCCCTGCGAGCGGCAACGAACCGCCGCATCCATTCTGGACTGGTGATGATCACGGATTCATGGAGCGTCATGGTTTATCCGGCTTCGGGGACTCGGCGGGCGGTTTTCCGCCGCGTTCGTCGGCGGGCGGTTTTCCGCCGCGTTCGTCGGCGGGAGGGAATATCCCGGCGCGCACCTCGGCGGGAGGGAATATCCCGGCGCGCACCTCGGATGCATAGTCCCCCAGAGCCTGCTTGGCGATCTCGGCGAGCTGGGCATATTTCTTCACGAAACGAGGACAGTACGTCTCATTGAGGCCGAGCAGATCATAGGACACCAGCACCTGCCCGTCGCAGTGCGGCCCCGCGCCGATGCCGATCGTCGGGATCGACACCGCGTCGGTGATCTCCCGCGCCAGGGCATGGGGGATCGCCTCCAGGACGATGGAAAAAGCGCCCGCTTCCTCCAGAAGGCGTGTCCCATCGAGGACCCTCGCCCCGGTTTCAGGGGTCTTGCCCTGGATGCGAAAGCCGCCCATCTGGTGGACGGACTGGGGAATCAGGCCCACGTGTCCCATGACCGGGATGCCGTGGGAGGTCAGGTGCGAGACCAGTTGCAGCACAAACGGCGTGGCCCCCTCGACCTTCACCGCCTGGGCGTTTCCTTCGGACAGGGCGCGCACGGCCGCGGCAGTTGCGCTCTCCATGGAGACAGGCAAACTGTGGAACGGCAGATCCATCACCAGGAACGCCCGGCTCAGCCCCCGGGAAACGATGCGCGTGTGGTACACCATCTGATCGAGTGTGACCGGCAGCGTGTTGGGATGGCCCTGTATCACCATCCCCAGGCTGTCGCCGACGAGCACGATGTCGACACCGGCAGCCTCACACAATTGTGCGAAGGTGGCGTCATAGGCTGTGACGGTGACGATCTTCCGTCCCGTTTTCTTCATCTCCGCGAATGAACGGATGGTCATTGCGTCTTTCATGGGTCATTCCTGGACGGCCACCGCCCCAAAGGTAAATGGAGACACGAACTGTGCCTTGGAGAGCTTGCCCATGGGACGGAACTCGCCCTTGCCCGTGTGCAGGTTCATCAGGTGCAGTCCGCATTCCAGCGACATCTCCAGCGGCTCCTTGGAACTGTGGGGCACGCAGCGGATGGACAGCAGTTCCTTGCCGTGATGGGCAGGCGCCAGGGCACCGGTGACAGCCGGATCCGACGAGAAGGACTTGAAGTTCTGCTTGTGATCCAGCCGGGAAAGGAAACCGATCATCTTCAGCGTATCGATCAATTCAACGCCCATCTGAAGGCCCGAGGGCGTCGACAGGGGATTGTTTGACAGCGACATCAGTTCGCCATGCACCAGTGAGATGTAGAGGAAGTGCGTCCATTCCGTGCGCTGGGTGTCCTCGACCTCCGTGGCGCCAAGCAGGGAGACGGCCATGTGCACGGGGGTGACCTTCTCCTGGGGCAGCGGCATTTGGGCAATGATCTTCAGTTCGGGTTCCACGGTGCGGTCCCGCGCGGAGATTAGCTCCGTGGAGAGGATGACGCCGGGGTGCCAGCCCACCACAAGGCTTTCGGGCGTGTCGCCGGCGGCCACGTACAGGGTTTGCGTCGAGCGGGTGCCGTGGAACGCCATGGTCTTGACCAGGGGCGCCTTCTCTTCGGGCAGCAGGTTGATCTGGGGCCCTTCCTTGGGGATATCGGGTACGGACACGTCAAACAGGGAGAGCCTGTTCTCCGTGCGCAGCAGCACCGCAGCAGTCTTGCCGTCGGGCGACATCAGCGCCTGCAGCACGTCCTTGCCGGGGGTCTTCGTGGTCCAGGCGGCCTTCCGATGGACGATCGGAGTTCGGTACTCGAGGCTTACAACCTGCAGGCCGACCGAGGTGGCGACCAGCGCCCGGTCCTGGGTGCGCGCCAGCGAGAAGTTCAGGACGTATCCGGAGATCAATTTCTGCTTCTGTACCACAGGGAAATCCGGAAGGGTCAGATCGACGGTCAGCAGGTGCGGCACACAGTCCGCGCCTGTGGGTTTGTCGCGGCAGGACGCCGGGGTCTGGGTCACGATGTACAACATTGGTTT
>PHAZ01000045.1 GCA_002841825.1 Deltaproteobacteria bacterium HGW-Deltaproteobacteria-22
CCGCCTGCTTCAGGGCCGTCATGGCGGCCTCCAGCTCGGCGGCCTTGTCGCGCAGCGGGGCGTAGGCCTCGTCGGTCCTGATCGTCTCGAGGAGCACCGACACGTTCTTCTCCTGGCGCGGCCCGGCCAGCTCCACCACCAGGCTCGACGGCGACTCCGGGAACAGGCGCCTGTACGCGGGGTCCTTGCGGTCGCGGCCGACCTGCAACAGCAGCAGTTGGCCGATGGTGATCACGAGGTTGTCCACCTCGGAGTCGAGGTAGCCCACCTCGCCGCTGAGGGCGATGCGCTGCTCCAGCACTTCCTGATAGGCGCTCCAGTCGGTGGTGAGCTGGCTGCGGTAGCCGCCGAGGGTGTCCTTGAAGGCCGCCAGGGCGGGGAGGCCCGCGCTGCGAAGCTGGACGTAGCGCAGACAGGATGAAATGACGTGGTAACCTTGATTTTCAGACAGTTGCTGCATGGGTCTTCCGTCTCCTTTGAACGGCGGTGAATGGGCTCCCATATCCGCAGAATACGCATATGGAACAACAGGTATTTGGCAAACCTATAAAAAACACACCGGTCCTTGTCAAGCCCTTTTTTTCCCTCCGGAAGCGATTTCCCACGGAAAAATGCGCCTCCGGAATTCCGCGGGCTGGTTTTTCCTGCCGGAAACCGGTTTTCCCGGCCTTGAAATCGGATTTCCCGGCGCGAAATCGCATTTTGACGTCTTTTTTGGTGATTTTTCCCGGGAAAATCGCTTTTCGGGGGACAAAGACACGACATGGCGCCGGGAAATGGCCGTTGGAGAGAACGCGGCCGGGTGCTGGGTGGCTACTCCACGGGGACGACGGTCACGAGGGGGGCGATGGTGCCGGAGGGGTCGAGGTCGATGGTGAGGTAGTGGACGCCGATGCCGTCGCCGCGCTCGCCCTCGGAGATGCCGCCGCCGGAGATGTGGGCGGGGATGCCGGCGTTGGAAAAGGCGTAGTGGCTGTGGATGTGGCCGTAGAGGGTGAGGTCCACGCCTGCGGAGGCCAGGGCTGCGAGGAGGCGGTGGGCCGTGGTGCGCGAGGAGAAGCCGGCGTTGCGCTCGCCCACGGGGTCCAGGGGCGGCACGTGGGCCACGAAGACGTGGATCGCGTCGCGACCGGCGTCGAGCCATGTCCGGAGCCATGAGAACGCCGTGGGGTCGACGGTGGAGCCGGCGGTGTCAAGCACGGTGAAGTGGACGCCGCGGAAGGCAAAGTGGAAGTTGGCGCGGCCCATGGTGGCCGCCCAGAGGTCGGCGGTGTCCCAGCCCACGTCGTGGTTGCCCGCGGCGGTGTAGAACGGGATGTTGAGGGTCGCAAGGTCCGCCAGGAAGGGGTCGAGCTCGCCCTGCGTGCCCCGGTGGGTGAGGTCGCCGCCGCAGAGCACGAAGCGTACGGCAGGTTCTCCGTTGACGGGCGCCGCATCCTGGTTGATGCGGGAGAATATCTCCACGGTCGGGCCCTCGCCGTGGTGCAGGTCGCTGACGTAGACGATGCGATACGGCGCAGGGTCAGCGGCGTCGGGGGCGGTCACGGCGAAGCGCACGGGGCCGTCGGGCCGCGCGGCGAACTCCCAGATCCGCTGCGTGGGTCTCGCCCCCGGAATGGAAGTCGCCGCCAGCGCCGAACCGTCGACGGTGGCCGTGAGCTCCGCGTCGGGCAGGGCGTTCTCGAGGGTGAGGCGCCAGGGCGCGGTCAGGCCCGCCCAAGCCTCAATCACGCCGGCGATCTCCGGCGCCTGGGCCCACAGGGTCACGCCGGCGGCGGTCAATTCCCGCACCGTCGCGAGCCCTTCGTCGACGTCGACGCGCAACACGCCCGCCAGCTCTGCGTGGCCCACGCGCCGGTCGTTGTCGATGCGCTCGGAGGGCTCGTTGAGGCACGCGGGCAGCGCCAGCAGGAAGAGAAGTCCAAATAGGAGGAGAGAAGAGGCGGCACCCTGGTGCCGCAGTCCCAAAAGGGGAGAGGAAAGGAGCCGGACCCTCACCATGAACCTCCCTGCCAGCCGAGGCCGAGTTGAACGACCCAGTGGGCGCCGCGGGCGGCGTCCCACGTGAGGAACCAGCCGCCTCCGGCGTCGCTGCCCCGTCGTCCCGTCAGCCGGTGCCGTCCGCGCAGGCCGACGGCGCCCGCGGGTCCGTCGCCGGAGATGTGCAGCATCAGGCCGCCGGCGCGGGTGTCGTGCCGCTGGTCGTAATAGAAGGCGACCTCGCCGGCCCCTTGGCCCAGGAACACGCCGTACTCGAAGTATCCCAGGGCCAGCCGCGAGAGCTCGCGGTCGCCGAAGGTGTCCATGCCGGGATAGCCGGCGAACTCCAGGCCGAAGCCGAGGCCCGCCTGGACAAACGATCCGGCCAGCGTCGGATGGACGCCGGCCAGGTCCCGCCGGTGCTCGATCCACAGTTCGAAGGTCGTCAGGCGCACGGGGTCCTCGCCGAAGCGCCAGTCGGAGACGCCGGCGGAGGCCTCCCAGAAGGAGCCATCGGGGGCGTCCGCGGCCGGGTCGGTGGAACCCGCCGCCGGGAGCCCGAAGCGGCGTCCCAGGCGCAGGAGCAGGCGCCGGTCCTCGCCCGAGGGGGCCAGCTCGGCCGACGCAGCAGCGTGCCAGTTTCGCCAGTGCGTCCGGGCCGACAGGGTCCCCAGGGCATGGACGTCGGTGAGGGGATCGTCGGTCCACAGCAGGCCCGCCTGGACCTCCCACGGCGGCGTCGGCGCGGCCCGGGCCCCGGTGCCGCCCAGGGCCGTGCCGAACCAGTCGGCGAGCTTGGCCGTCACGAAGGTGCCCGCGCCCAGCCACAGCGCGCTCACGGGCAGCCAGGTCGCGTGCCGCGAGGAGTTGGTCAGCATCAGGGGGATTCCACCGGCGGCGGCCAGGCCCAGGCCGGCCAGGCCCCACCAGGAGAGCTTCTTCGCGCCATCGTCGTCGCCGGTGCAGAAGTGCCCGGCGCCGGGCCAGACCAGCCCGGGAACGACGGAGTACGCCACCACGGCGCGGGGCCAGCTGGTCCGATAAGTCTGACGGGTCTGACTTGTCTGACTCGTCTGACTGGTCTGACAGACCAACAGGAGCGAGAGTAGCAGGTTCATTTCACGGCGGGCTTCAGCAGGCCCAGGGCCTTGGTCGCGTTGGACTTGACCGAGTGGTCGGGATCCTGCTCGGCCTTCTTCAGGGGCTCCTCGACGGCCGGGGAGCTGGTCAGTTCGGGCGCGCAGGTGGCCAGGGCCCGGGAGGCCACGCGCCGCACCTTGACGTCGGGATCGGCCACCAGTTTGAGCAGCGCCGCGGCGGTGTCCGGGCAGGTGGCCGGCGGCAGCGACTCGATCTGGGCCACGACGTTGGTGCGGAAGCGGACGTCCGCGTCCAGGGTCAGCAGGATCAGGTGCTTGGAGGCCTTCTCGGATTTTCCGAGGATCTTCAGCAGGGAGATCGCCGCGTAGAGCTGGACCCAGTTGTTCACGTCCTCGAGCTTCTTCTCAAGATGGGGCGCGAAGCCTTTGGCCTTCTCGCCGAAGCTGCCCAGGCCGCGCACGGCCTCCCAGCGGACGAGCCAGCCGGCGTCGGAGAGGGACTTCAGGAACGCGGCCTGGACCTCCTCGCTGAACAGTTCCAGCCGGGCCAGGGCGTCGATGGTCATGGAGCGGATCTGCATCACGGGCTCCTTGTCGAGCTGGGCGATCAGGTGCGGAGCGATCTCGCGGGCGTACTCCTTCATATCGCCGAGCAGCTTCACGGCGGCCAGGCGCACGTGGTTGCCGGAGTCGGTCAGCGCCTTGAGCAGGCGCGGGATGGCCTGCCGGCCATAGCCCTTGATGGTGTCGTTGAGGGTGCGCGAGGGGATGGCCGAGGGCTGCCCGAGCAGGGTCACGAGCTCGTCGAGATCCGAGGGGATGGCCGGGCTCGTGGCGTTGTTGCTCGGCTCCAGGACCTGCTTCTTCTTGCCGGGGGGGACCATGCGGATGGGCCGATCCTTGCCCATGGCGGTCTTGTCGCCGGCAGGGTCCGGCTTCTCACCGGAGTCGGAGGACTTGCCGCAGGACACCGCGGAACTGAGGAGGATGGCGAAAAGGAGGAGGTGACGTTTCATGATGGACCCCGGATGCTTCCCATGCGTGCGCGGGAAACCGCGTGCGTGAAACCTGAGGACTAGGACGTTTTATTCCACCGTGACGCCCAGGGTGACGGTGGCGGTGTTGAGCCAGTTGCGTGTGACGCCGTCGTCTCCGGCGCCCTCGCGGTCTCCGGAGGTGCCTTCGGCGCCGCCGCCGAGGTAGCGCACGTTGAGGAACAGCGACAGGTAGGACGTGACCCGGAAGCCCGCGTAGGCCGAGGCGTCGAGGATCGCGCCGGTGAACTTGTAGGAGGCGCCGTTGATGAACTGGTTGCTCGTGTACAGGCCGTCGGCCTCCAGGCCCCAGAAGAAGGAGTTGCCATGGTTGCGGCGCAGGCGGACCTTGAGGGCGGGCACGGGCCCGACGTTCTCCTTCTCGACGAAGCGGGTGCCGTCGAGGCTCTCGAACGTGATCGAGGCGTTGCGGATCTGCAGCGAGCCGCCCACGCCCAGCTCCCACGGGGAGTCCCGCAGCAGGTCATAGACGTAGGACGCGCGCCAGAACGAGAAGCCGTATTTGAAGCGCACGGCCTCGCCCTCGGCGAAGTCCGTGCCCGAGACGCGCAGGGGGGCAGGGAGCGTGCTGACCGTGCGGAACTCCAGCGGCTGGTACAGGAACACGAGGTGATGACGCTCCCACAGGGCCACATCGGTAACGAACCGCATGAACGGGAACAGGATGCCCTGTCCGCCGTCCTCGACGTAGTCGAAGTACGTGCCGTCGTCGCCGAACTGGACCTTGTGGTACAGGGGCGCCACGAAGCCCATCTCCGCGGTCAGTTTCAGGTGCACGATCTTGTCGTCGTAGTCGGGATCCTTGTTGAGCAGGTACTCACCGGCCCGTGCAGGTGCGGCAGACAAAAATATGATTACGGACAGTGCCAGAGCGGGAAATGACAGTTTCATGGCTTACTCCCTCAGGTTCTGTTTTATAGAATAATCGGGGGACAAAGCCAAGGAAACAGTGAACGCCGCGAAGAGGCTGTCCCGGACCGCCCCGCTAGGGAGCCGTGCGCTCGACGCCGTCGCGGATCCAGGTGGCCAGGCCGATGAGGGCCGGGCTGAAGTCTGAATCACACACAGGATGGAAGGCCCACTCGGGCGTCTCCGCATCGGTGCCCAGCTGCGAGACGAAGTCCTTCAGCCGCACCGCAGGCATGGCGCCCATTTCCATGGTATCGCAGGAGGGCTCCAGCGTCGGGTTCTGGTTGGCGTCGAGGCCGACGGTGAGGCTCCCGTCCGTGGGACCGGCGATCACCGTCGCGGCCACCATCCCGGGGGCCTTCAGGGATTGCAGGATTGAAACGTAACTGGACACCGGGAACAGCAGGCTGCGCGGGTCATTGGCGGGCCGGGACACACAACCGGTGTACTGCGCGCTCCCCTCCGGCATGACGCGGACCCAGTCCTGGTCGCACACCACGCCGAACTCGGTGCAGCGGAAGGACGTGAGCGTGCCCAGCGTCGAGTTGATGTCGCCCTGGGGATTGAACAGTTCAGCCTGCTTGACCGAGCAGTCGTCCTCGTCGGTGACAAAGACGATGGCCAGGTAGGCATCGGCTCGCAAGAAAAACAGGTTTTCCTCGACCCCGCCGGTGATCGCGAGCTTCAGGGCCTCCAGGGGCTGCTCGAAGCCGCAGCCGTTGGTGCCCTGATCCATCAGACAGGTCAGGGTCGTCTCCAGGGTCTGTTCTGCATAGTTCCGGCAGCGCGGGCAGCCGTTCTCATCGATTCCCAGGATCAGCCCTGCGGGCTCCGAGGCGATGCCTTCGAGGTCGGTGAAGGCCGCGACCTCGCAGTTCGCCTGGGAGCAATCGTGGGTCGTGCACGTCGTCGGCTCCCCCTCGATGATCGACTTCTCAATCATGCAGCCGGCGGGCTCCACGTCGACGACGAATCCCTGCCCGACCGGGTTGGCGCAGGCGTTGTCGGTGCCCTTCAGGAAGCGCCCGAAGTCGCCGCCGGGCGTCTCACAGCCGGGGATGTTGTATGGGGCTGACCCGAGATCGGGGGTGATGACGCCCACGTGCAGGTCGGGAAGGCCGCCGGAGACGTCCCCAAGCACCTGTACCAGGTCCGGGATGTGGTTCTGCAGGACCACCTGGTGCGCCGCCATGCTCAGGGACGTGTCGACCACGAACACGATGTCGACCTTGCGGGTAACAATGGTCTGGTTGTTGACGTTGTTGTTGACGTTGTTCACCGCGCAGGCGTCGTCATTCACGCAGTCTGCGTCATCGCAGTCCACCTCGCTGTCCCCGTCGTCGTCGAGGTTGTTGTCGCAGATCTCCGAGTTTTGATTATTTGCGGCATTGTTGTTCGCGTCATCGTCGCAACCGACAGCAATGAACAAGAACATTGAAATCACGATGATCTGCATGATTTTTTTATTCATGATAACTGCCTCCGTGGTGATTCAGTCGCCGGGAACCGACGTCCAATACTTATTTTTGTAGCGCATTTTTTACATTTGTCAATATTTTGATTGGCCAATGCCCCACAGTGGAGGCGTCGAACGCGTAGCCCCTCGCCCTCAGAGCATCCAAACTGATTTGCCCGTGAAGGTGCCCGCATTGCAAACGGAATCGTTCAAGGTGACGGAAAAGTGCTCAGGCGGTCCGGTTTCTGCGGAGGCCGCGCCAGAACAGGCGGAAGCCCCAGACCAGGACCAGCAGCATTCCCAGGCCGAAGACGGCCGATCTCATATAGAACTCGTCGGTCTTGACGTACTTGGGATCGGACAGGTTGATACCCAGGCTGAGCAGGACCAGAGTGGAGAAGGACACGAAGAGGATGCCCGAGAAGACCATCAGAACGCCCAGGAAGCCGCGCGACCGGCGCACCGGGATGGCCACGGAGCTGGTGGCCCGGCGGGCCAGGGCGTCGCCCAGACCCTGATTGGCGTTGTCGTCGGTCGAAGGTGAAGCGTAAGGGGCCGCCGGGTACCGGATCGGGCTCGCCTGGTTGAGGAACTCGCGGATCTGCGGCAGGATCGCCTCGGTGAAGACGCCGTGGGGCAGGGCAGCCTGCAGATCGGACAGGGAGATGCCGTGATAGGCGGCCAGCAGCGGAACGTTCTCCCGCTCGAGGCGGCGCATCTTGAGCACGCCGGCGACGATGGTCCACACGAGCGTGGCCAGCGTGCCGATCAGGAAGAGGCCGTTCTGGGTGTTGTTGAACGAGAAGACCATCCAGTCGTACACGCCGTGGAACAGGATGGGCCAGAACAGGGCAGCGAACCACAACCCGGAGTTCTTCAGGCCCGACGAGAAGCGGGCGCGACCGACGTAGTAGCCCATGATCACGCCGCAGAACGCGTGCAGCGGCACCGCCGTGAGGGCGCGGGCGATCGCGACGGTCAGGCCGCCGGAGGAGACGTACAGGACGTTTTCGAGGGTGGCGAAGCCCAGCGAGGCGATGGCGCAGTAGACGATGCCGTCAAAAGGCTCGTCGAAGGCGGGATGCCGGTAGACGATCAGCAGCACGGCCAGCAGCTTGAAGAACTCCTCCGGGATGGCGGCCTCGACGAAGGCCGAGAAGGCGGCGTTCAGCAGAGGATCGGACGGCTGCGAGACGATCATGTTGATGCCCAGGACGACTATGCGCACCGGGATCGCCGTGAGGGCGCCGAAGAAAGCGACCTTCAGGACCAGGCCCTTGGGTTCGGGATGCTCGTCGTGGGTGTAGATGTACAGGAACAGCAGGAGGCTGGGCAGGACCGTCAGCGTGATGGTGATGATGGTCAGGTAGGACATGGCGCCCTCATTTTTCGGAGATTTCAGACCAGAACGTATCCTGCAGACGGTTGCCCAGGGACGCTCGCATGAAGGCTTCGATGTCGTCGGCACAGGGCAGGGTCATCGCGTGGGTCGTCAATTCCTCGATCTCGGCCAGTTGCACGGTGCGCAGGAAGTCCTTGGCGTACGGAATGAACACCGGCGGCATCGAGAAGCTGCGCAGGCCCAGTCCGAGCATGATCAGGGCGGGAATCGGCTCGGTCGCCAGATCGCCGCACAGGGAGATGTCGACGCCGGCGTCGTTGGCGGCCCGGATCGCGTGGTGGATCATCCGCAGGATGCCCGGGTGCAGGCCCCGGTACATGTGTGCGACCTTCTCGTTGCCGCGGTCCACGGCCAGGGAGTACTGGATCAGGTCGTTGGAGCCGATGGAGAAGAACTGGCACTCCCGGGAGAGCATGTCAGCGATCAGCAGCGCCGCGGGGAGCTCCAGCATGGCGCCGATCTTGAAGGTGTCCGGGATCTCGTGACCCTCGATGGACAGCTCGCGGTAGCACTCGCAGAGGATCTCGCGGGCGGTCTGGAACTCGCGCACGCTGCACACCAAGGGGAACATGATGCGCAGGTCGATGTGCGGGAACAGGGAGTAGGCGCGCAGAAAGCCGCGCAACTGGGCCTTGAAGATGTGCGGGTGCGCCAGCGCCAGGCGCAGACTGCGCTGGCCCAGCGCGGGGTTGGCCTCGCGAGCCAGCTGCGACGTGAGCGGGAACTTGTCGCCTCCCAGGTCGAACGTCCGCAGGGTGACCGGACCGCCGCCGGGCCACCGTTCGAGCAGCTCCTTGACGTCCTGGAAGTGCACCTGCTCGTCGGCGATGTCCTTCTCGTGCACCATGAACAGGAATTCGGTGCGGTACAGGCCGATGCCCTCGGCGCCGTGCCCCTTGGCCTTGACGATTTCGTCGGCGAAGTCGAGGTTGGCCAGCACGCGTACAGGCGTCCCGTCGGCGGTCTCCCCGGGCAGGTGGCACTTCTCGAGCAGCGCCTGATCCTTGGCGATCATGCGGTGGCTCTGCGTGCGGTACACCGAGACCAGCTTGGCGTCGGGGTTGACGATGATCTCGCCCTTGTGTCCGTTGAGGACCACCAGATCGCCCTCGCCGACGTGCTCGAACGCGCGCGAGACGCCCACCACCGTCGGGATCTCGAAGGCCTTGGCGATGATGACCGTGTGCGAGGTCTTGCCGCCGCGCACCGTGATCAGGCCGGCCACGGCGTTGCGGCCCAGCAGGATGGTGTCGGCGGGGGAGAGCTCGGTGGCGATGATGACCGCGTCGGGCGGCGGTGCGATGACCTCGTTGGCGGACTGCCCTGAGAGCGTGCGAAGCAGCCGCGTGCAGATGAAGCGCAGGTCCGAGAAGCGCTCACGGATGTACTCGTTCTCGATACGCAGGAAGCGCTCTTCCCAGGCGCCAAGCGTCCGGAGGACCGCCCACTCGGCGTTGATGCGCTCGGAGACGATGATCTTCTCGAAGCTGGACTGCAGATCCTGGTCGCGCAGCATCATCTGGTGCGCCTCGAGGATGTGCCCGGGATCCTTGGAGTCGCCCGCGAGCTGCTCCTTGATGTCCTCGAGCTGCTGCCATGACGTCTCGACGGCCTGGTGGAGGCGGTCGATCTCGATGGCGCACTCCTCGGGCGGGATGTGCCGCTGGGTCCACGCGTACTGGTTGGCTCCCTGGATCAGGTGAGCCCGGCCGATGACGATGCCGGGCACCACGCCCTGTCCGAAGAGGTACACGTTGCGGATGCTCATGGATGGCTACTCATTGAAACCGGAGTTCACGAGGCCGGCCAGGGCCTCCACGGCCAGCTTCGCGTCGTCGCCGTTGGCGCTGATGACGAGGCGGCAGCCCCGGTATGCCAGAAGTCCGAGCAGGCCCATGATGCTCTTGCCGTTGGCCGAGAGGCCGTCGTAGGAGACCTCGATCTCCGCGGTGAATTTCACGGCCGTCTCCACAAAGAGCTTGGCCGGCCGGGTGTGCATGCCCTGCTCGTTAATCAGTTCAACTTCAATCTCATGTCGCATGTTCAATCCTTCAATGACGGAACCCGCGGACCCCGCGGATCATGTGCCCTGCGCATCACGGTGACTCACGCGGGGCTCGAACCCCGCAGCGGTCAGCCGCTTCTGCAGGGCCTCGGCCACATAGACGCTCCGGTGCCGCCCACCCGTGCATCCAATCGCCAGAGTGAAATACGCCTTGCCTTCACTCCGATAGCGTGGCAGCAAATATAGAACCAAATCAGCCAATTTGTCCACGAAATCCCGGACTTCAGTGTGGTTTTCAAGAAACGCCTGCACCGGCGGATCGGTGCCCAGCAGGTCGGAGAGCCCCTGGACGAAATACGGATTCGGCAGGAAGCGCGCGTCCACGACCATGTCCGCGTTCATGGGCAGCCCCTTGGAGAAGCCGAAGGAAATCAAATGCACGCGCAGCGGAGGCAGTTCGAAGTCGGAGAAGAAGGAGAAGACCCGACCCCGAAGCTCGTGCGTCGTCAGATCCGTGGTGTCCACGAGCCAGTTGACGTCCTTGCGAAGCTCCTCGAGGAGGGCGCGCTCGTCGGCGATCGTGGGCAGCAGTTGGTCGCCGTCGCTGAGCGGATGCGGCCTGCGGCTGGCCTGGTAGCGGGCGACGATGGCCGCGTCGGAGGCCTCGAGGAAGAGGATCTCGACGGTGTGGTTCATGCGCAGCAACTGGGCCTTCACCCCCTGCCAGTGCGAGAGGAAATCGGCGTTGCGGATGTCGATGGCGATGGCGGCCTCCGGATAATCCGGGTTGCTCATCAGCAGCGCAGCGAAGCCCGCCATCAGCGGCACGGGCAGGTTGTCCACCGCGAAGAAGCCCAGATCTTCCAGGGCGTGCAGCGCGACGGTCTTCCCTGCGCCGGAAAGTCCTGTGACGATGACCAGACGCATGAGGTTCCTCTTTCTCTATTCTATTCCCTTGGCCGGATGAACGGCGCGGGAGGACAGGACCTTGTCGAGTTGATCGTGGAACAGGCGTGCGCTGTGGATGCCGCGCTCCTTGAGCAGGCGGTCGCGCGCGGCAACCTCGATGATCGTCGCCACCGAGCGCCCCGGGCGCACCGGGATGGTGAGCAGCGGCAGCCGCACGTCCAGGATCGACCGGTGCTGCTCGTCGATTCCCAGCCGGTCGTATTCCTTCTTCGGATCCCAATCCTCGAGGTCGACGATGGACTCGATGCGCTTGCTGTCGCGCACGGCGGTGGGGCCGAACAGGGCGGGGATGCTGACGATGCCCAGCCCGCGGATCTCCATGTGGTGGCTGACCAGGGGGCGCCCCTGGCCCATCAGGTGGTTGCCGTGCTGCTTCTGGATCTCCACGAGATCGTCGGCCACGAGCCGGTGCCCGCGGGAGATCAGTTCCAGCGCGACCTCGCTCTTGCCGATGCCCGACGGCCCCTGGATCAGGACGCCGATGCCCAGCACGTCCACGAGCACGCCGTGGAGGGTCATGCTCTCCCGGGTGTTCTCGTCGATCCATGACTCCAGGTTGTCGAGGAGGCGGCTGGTCAGCAGCGGCGTGGAGAACAGGGGAATCTTCTGGTCCAGGCACGTGGTCACCAGCAGGCGCGGCACAGGCAGGTTCTTCGTGACGATGATGCACGACGGCTGGAAGTCGATCAGTTGGCGCACGGGTTCGGAGCGCTGCCGGCCCTTGAGCTGCTCGAAGTAGGAGATTTCCTTCTGGCCCAGCACGATGATGCTGTTGGGCTGCGCGTCGCGCTCGACGCCGGCCAGCAGCAGGCCCGCCTTCATGATGTGGGCCTCCGTGACGTCCTTCCACAGGTTCTGGGCCCCCGCGAGGCATTTCAGTTGCAGCACCAGTTTGGCGTCTTCGAGCAGGTTTCGTACGGTGAGTCGGCTCATGGCAGGAAAAGACAGTACATGTGCGCGAAGCGGAGATCAAGTGTTTCACAGTGGCGTGCTTCCATAATCGTCAGCCGTTCTTGACAAGTGCGGCGTTCCGCGATAGGGGGCGGTGGGCGAACTCCGTGACAGACTTGGATCACGATGCGACGGAACCTGAAAGGAAAGAAGCCCTTGAACATCCAACTCGAGTGTGTGTCCTGCCTGATCTCCCAGAGTCTGCGGGCGGCCGTGGCCGTCACCGATGACCTGAGTCTTCAGGAGCAGGTGGTGCGCGAGGTCCTGCGGTTGCTGGCCGGGATCGATTATTCCACGCCGCAGCCCGTGGTCGCGCAGTTCGTCTATCGTCGGGTCCGGGAACTGACAGGTGTGGAGGATCCCTACCGTGAGGCCAAGCACGCCTTCAACCGGCTCGGCCTGGCCCTGCTGCCCGAGCTTCGGGCCCGGGTGGCCGCGTCCCCCGAGCCGCTGCTGGCCGCCGCACGGCTGGCCGCGTCGGCCAACCTCATGGACCTGGGCGCCAGGACCGACCTCACCGAGGCCGAGGTCGCCGCCGCCCTGAGAGAGGCCCTCGAAGCGCCGCTGGCCGGTGACGACGGCACCTTCGTGCGCCGGGCAGCCGAAGCGGGGAGCATCCTCTACCTGGCCGACAACGCCGGCGAGATCGCCCTGGACCGGCTCCTGATCGAGGTTCTCGGCCCCTCCCGGGTGACGGTGGCCGTGCGCGGCCGGGCCGTGATCAACGACGCGCTCCTGGAGGACGCCCGCGAGGTGGGCCTGACGGAGCTGGTCACCGTCATCGACAACGGCTCCGACGCCCCGGGCACCATCCTGTCCGACTGCAGTCCGGCGTTTCTCGAGCACTACCATGCCGCCGACCTGATTATCGCCAAAGGGCAGGGCAATTACGAGTCATTGAGCCACGAGCCCGCCGACATCTTCTTCATCTTCAAGGTAAAGTGCCCGGTGCTCGGCGAACACGCCGGCCTCCCCCTCGGCTCCCTGGCGCTGCTGGCCTCACGGAGCTAGCCGGACAGACCGGTGAATGGCGACGCAGCGCGGCGCTGCTGGCTTCACGGAGATAGCCGGACAGACCGGTGAATGGCGACGCAGCGCGGCGCTGCTGGTCTCACGGAGCTAGCCGGACAGACCGGTGAATGGCAACGCAGCGCGGCGCTGCTGGCTTCACGGAGATAGCCGGACAGACCGGTGAATGGCGACGCAGCGCGGCGCTGCTTCATCCGCAGGGGTAGTGGTCCGGGGGCGCAACCGGTCCGACAGGTCAGACTTGTCTGACAGGTCCGACAGGTCCGACCCGCCCGCCGGCGGCTTCGGGAGGCCGATATTTTCGCCGCACTCGCCTGTGCAGGTCCTGGGGAGGGCGTTTTGGACGCCAGAATCGCCCTGCGAAGGATCGCGGTTGCGGGTCCGGCGGTCAAACCTGGGACCGCGGGATTTCGGAGGGGCGTTCTGGACGCCGGAGGCTGCCCTCGAGAAGCTGGGAGGCCCGTTCCGGTGTCCAGAACGGCAGGCGCATGCTGAAAAGGTGCATGATCCGACCCCGGCGGGGAAACAGGACGCGATTCGCCTCAGGTTTTGCGGCGTTTGGTTGATTATGTGGCGAGTGCGCCCGGGGGTCAGCGGAAGATGGCAAACAGGAGGTTGGCCTGGGTGGTGTTCCCGACCTGGACGGTGCCCTCGATGTCGATGGTCTGGACGAAGGAGCCGGTGACCGCCACGCGGCCGTCCGGAGTGCGGGCCAGCGCGGCCGTGCTGTCGTAGACGGGACCGCCGTAGCCTCGGATGAAGAGGACGTCGCCGGCGGCATCGAGCAGTCCCACGTAGAAGTCCATGACGCCGTTGCTCGACAGGACGTGGGATGGGCCGAACGTCGCCGAGCCCATGAAGGAGCCCGTGATCCACAGGTTGCCGTCCGGGGCGGCGGCCAGGCCGAGCCCGCCGAAGTCATCGTTCACCGAACCGTACACGCGTCCCCAGACGGTGTCGCCGGCTGCGTCGAGGTGCGCCACGAAGATGTCGGCGCCACCGAATCCCGGGACCGACCCTGCGCCGAGATCCGCGTCGGGGCCGATGAGCCCGGTCACCCAGAGCTCGCCAGCGGAGGACACGAAGAGGCCGCGTCCCAGGTCGACGGCCGAGCTGCCACCCAGGCGCTTGGCCCACTGGTACACCAGCACCGGGCTGTACTTGGCCACAAACGCGTCCTGGCCGTCCTGGCTCTGGATGCCCCCCACGGTGGGGCCGAGCCGGTTACTGAAGCTGCCGGTCAGGTAGACGTTGCTGGCCTGGTCCAGGGCCAGACCGCGGACCTCCTTCTCCCCGGTCCCTGAGAAGCTGACGCTCCGGGAGTGCGCCCCGGTGGAGAGAAACCGGGCGATGAAGATCTCGCGCTGGGCGGTGACGAAGGTCGAACCACCCAGGTTGAGCGATCCATTGTAGGTGCCGGTGACCCACACGGCATCTGCGGTGTCCACTGCCAGGCTGACGCCGCGCTCCGAGGTCGCGAGCTCGCCGAACCGGTTTTCCCAGAGGGGGGTGCCGTCGGGCGCGAGCTTGGCCAGGAAGATGTCGTCGGTGCTGGAGGAGTTGTTGACCAGCAGCGCGCCGCTGAACTGCAGCTCGCCCTTGAAATAACCGGTGAGCCAGATGTTACCCACGGAGTCGGTGGCCAGCGACGTGATCACGTCGTCCCCCGTGCCGCCGAAGCGCCGTGCCCAGGTGAGGCTGCCGTCGGGGGCAAACTTCAGGATGACCATGTCGATGTCGGTGCCGCTGGTAAAGTTTATTTCCAGGCCCATCCCACTGAGATCCAGCACGCCCTTGAAGTTGGCCCCGACGATGAGGTTGCCGGCCGCATCGGAGGTGATGCTGACGCCGGCGACCCAGTTTTCGCCGATGCAGGAGGCGAAGAGGCTCTGCACGAAGCGGCCTGCGCATGGGGTGGTGTCGACCTGGGCGCAGGTCTCGAGGCAGCCCAGGGTGCCCGCGAAGTAGCCCTCGGTCGCGCACGTGCTGCCGGCGGTCTCGGTCGTGTCGCAGACCTCGCCCTCGCCGCCCTGCAGGACGCCGTCCCCGCAGCGGGGGCCGAACTGGTGGCAGTCCTCCATGCACCCGGCATAGGAGCCGTCGTTGACGCCGTCGTCACAGACCTCGAGTCCCAGTGCCTGGCCGTCCCCGCAGATGCCGTCGCAGAGGCTGGGCGTGCCGACACATTCCCAGCCGGTCTCCACCTGGCAGGCCGCATCGCAGCCATCACCGGGGGTGCGGTTTTCGTCGTCGCACGCCTCCAGGGGATCGGTCCAGCCATCCCCGCACACGGACTGGCAATCCGAGTAGTCGAACTGGCAGTCGTCGCCGCAGGCGAGAAAACCGGCTGCGAACCCCAGATCCATGCAGCTCTTTCCCTGCAGGTCCTGACGGTCGCAGTCCTCGAATTCGGCCTGGGTCTCGCCGTCGCCGCACCGCTGGGTGCAGGCTGAAAAGTCCAGGGTGCAGTCGGAATTGCACGAGAGCGTCCCGGCATAGTACCCCCCCGTCCCGCAGGTGGCCCCGCTGAGTTCCGGTCCATCACAGGATTCCCCAGGGTCGACGAGCCCGTCGCCGCAGGAATCGGTGGTCTTGACCTTCACGTCACAGCCCGCTCCCATTAAAAAAGCCCAAAGCATGAAACCGGTGCATGAAACCCGGATGATCGTATGGTTCATGGGACCTCCCTGATGGAACAGTGTAGCGTCGAAGAGGGTGGACTGCAACCTGCGGCGTGGACAGAATCTTTCAGCCTGATTCAAAGAAAATCTGACCAGTCTGACGTGTCTGACCAGCCCGACTCCCTTTTCTACGGGTGGGCGGCGTGGGGGGCGACCATCGAGAGCGGGTCGCGGCGCTGGTGTTTCTGATGCACCTGGTGCAGGAAGGTCTCCATGCGGACGTGGGCAAGGTTGCGTTCGGCGCCGAGCACCAGCGGCAGAATCGCGCAATCAGGATAGTCGCGGGCCAACGCATCCACCGCGGAGTTCACAGCGGTGCCGACCATGCAGCCGGTGGCGATCACGGAGACGACGCCGTCGACACCTCTTTGTGCAAAGTCCACCATCTTGGCCAGGGTCGCCGACACCAGGTAGTTGCTGTTGCGACCGATGTAGGGGGTCACCATGTCCATGCACGCAGTGTAGTCGGGCTCGGCGCACCAGGGTCCGTAGTCCTTGCCCAGGACCTCATCGAACGGACGGCGTGCACCCTCGGTGGCCATGATCGCGAGCACCTCGAACATCGCGGGGCGGACCTGCGAGCGCTGGGCCTGCCGGTACGCGTCGAAGTAGTTCGAGAACCAGATCAGTCCGTACATGTACGGGCTGTGGTAGACCTCGCAGCCGGCCTCCTCGAGGCGCTCGGCGAAGTTGTCGTTGGCGGGCTCGCACAGCCGGGTGTAGAGGTCGCCGGTGAAGCCCACCAGCGGGCGGTCGCGGACCTCGGTCATCGGGATCGAGCGCAGCCGCGAGACGGCCGCCGAGAACGCGCCAATGGGGCTCTTCTTCTCGGCCAGGGCGTCTGAGACGTCGGTCAGGGCCCTGGCGAAGACCGCGTCCACGCGGCCGGGGGACAGTTCATACGGGCGCAGGCGGTGACGCAGGATCGTGAGCGTGTCCACGGCATAGAAGCCGTCCATCAGGCGGCGCAGGCCGTCGAAGCCGTAGAGGTCCCACTGGTCGTGGCCGATCACGTCGAGGATCTGCAGCGGGATGCCCTGCTCGCGCAGCCAAAGGCGGTAACCGTCACCATACTGGGACAGCAGGCAGGGCGTCAGCGTGCTGGGCATGTAGAAGGCGTCGGAGCCGCGCAGCTCGTGTCGTTCGGCCAGCTGGATGACGTCGCCGGCGACGCACGCGTACGGGTGGCACTCCTTGCCGTTGGTGATCTCCTCGCCGCGACGCATGACCGTGTGGGTCGGCGGCGGGAGGTCGATGACCTCGATGTTGCCGAGGCTGCGCAGCATGCCGTTGAGCACGGCGGTGTGAGGGCCGAGGTACGGCAGGAACACGCGGTTGAAGGTGCGCGGCACCACCCGGGCGGGGCGGTGGAAGTGATACTCCGCGTCGGCCTTCAGGTGTCCGTTGCGTCGGCGGTGCGCCTCGATCTCGTCGGCGAAGGCTTCGATGCGCGTGACCATGCCGGCCTCGCCTCGCAGCTCGTCGAACTCCAGGACCAGCTTGGGGCGCTCCTTCAGGATGCTCTCGATGTGCTTCTGGGAGAAGCCGTCGGGGCCGCAGCCGAAGTTGCTGACGAAGACCGGATACATGTCCGGGTGCTTCAGCAGCAGGTGGGCGGCGCGGACCAGATCGCGGGAGAACGCCCACGGCAGGCGATCATACTCGTGTCCCAGCTCGACCTCGTCCAGCGGCAGGAAGTCCATGGGAAGGACGTCGAACCCCATGCGCTCGAGGTGCCGGGCCAGTCCCATGTTGAGATAGGGATCGTGAAGCGTGTAGGGCTTGCCCAGCAGCACGAGCGTCGGACGCGACTGGGCACGCATTACTCCGCGGCCCATGGAGGCGCGGCGTGTGACGAAATCGCGGTGCAGGCTTTCGGCGGCGGCCCAGGCGGACTTGACCGCGGCCAGATCGACCTCGAGCACGCGGGCGAGCTCGGTGCATGCCGCGTGCACGGCCGTGGACTCGAAGGAGATCGGGAACTGGGGAGGGAGTACGCGTCCCGCCGGCAGCAGACGCGCGGACATGAAGGGGGCCTCCTGCGTGTAGATGCAGGCGTGGCTGTTCTCGTGCTCGCCGAGGTTGCGGATCTCGGTGTTGAGGACCTGCCGCTTGGGCAGCTCCAATACGGAGGGATACAGCACCGTGTCGACATGGGCGTGCTCGAGGAGCCACCGCACCTGGCCGGCGGCCATCTTCAGGGGCATGCACAGGTCCGACGGCAGCCCCTTGGCGCCCTTGGACCACTCGCGCACGTTCTCTTCATCGGCGAGCACGGGCTCGAAGCCGAGATGCGCCAGCAGGTGTGCAAAGAACGGCGCCCATTCCCGCAGGATCGAGGTCGTGGGAAGGCCCAGACGACGGGCGCCGACGCGGGGGCGCGGCAGGGAGCCGAGCAGGTCCTCCTGCATCTGGGCGCGGATCGCGACGAAGTTCTTCACGCAGGCCTCGTCGTGCCTGTTGGTCTTCTTTCGGTTGGAGAACTTCTCGCAGGCGTCGCCGAAGAACGTCGTCTCCTCGCCGAACGTGAAGCGCGATACCGAGCAGCGGTTGGTGCAGGCTGTGCATTCGAAGGCCTTCACGACCGGATCGAAGGAGTGTTCAAAGCCCTTGAATGCGGTGGTCTCGGGAGCCTCCCGCGAGACCAGGAAGGCCATGCCGATGGCGCCGGAGACACGGTTGTAGGGATGCACGCGCACCGGGCGGCCCAGCACCTTCTCGAACGCCGAGACGACGGCCTGGTTCGAGGCGGTTCCACCCTGGAACACGATGTGCTGGCCGACGCCGCGGTTGCCGACGACCTTCTCGAGGTAGTTGCGCACGACCGAATACGCCAGGCCCGCGCACAGGTCCTCCTTGCTGGCCCCGCGACGCTGCGCGTGCACCAGCTCGGTGTCCATGAACACCGTGCACTGGCTGCCCAGATCGACGGGTTCTTCGGAGCGGACTGCGAGTTCGGAAAACTCGCCGATGATGCGCACGCCCAGGCGCTGGGCCTCCTCCTCCAGGAAGGAGCCCGTGCCGGCCGCGCAGATCTTGTTCATGGTGAAGTCGGCCATCTGGCCATGGTTGACACGGATGTACTTGCTGTCCTGTCCGCCGATCTCGAAGATGGTGTCGACCTCGGGCATGGCCATGACGGCTGCGGTCATCTGCGCGGTGATCTCGTTCTTCACCAGATCCGCGCCGAGCACGGCCGCGGCGAGATGCCGACCCGATCCTGTGGTGGCGCAGCCGACCACGCGCACGCGCCCGGCGAACCTGTCGCGCAGAAGCGTCATGCCCTCCTGCAGCACCGACATCGGCTGGCCCCGGGTCGCAAGGTAGAG
>PHAZ01000046.1 GCA_002841825.1 Deltaproteobacteria bacterium HGW-Deltaproteobacteria-22
GCAGGACCATGGACGGAAACACGAACATGACGTCCATGTCATTCCATTCCTGCACCTGCGCGGGATTCTTCCTGCCTGGCTCGGCGCAGGCCACCGGCAGCAGGATCGTCAGCGCCAGGGCGCCCAGAACGATTATTCGACGGGCATGGGTTCCCATTGCACGAGGCCCTCCACTTCATCGATGTAATAAATGTAATTGGCAGAGACGTTCTCGAGGACCGTCACGGTGTTCTCCAGGTTGGGCCAGCGGATCTCCACACGGCTGATATCGCAGTCTGAGCCGAGGCCGAACCACGCCTCCAGCGGGGTCAGGATGCCGAAGTGACCGAACGAGGACTGGATCTCCCGGATCTGGGTCACTTCACCAGCGGTCACGCTCACCTGCGCACCGATCGCGAAGGTGTTCGCAAAGCCGTACGAACCGCCGCCGCGCAGGCGGAACACGGCCCGGTTCTGCCCTGATCCGCCGTCATTGCGGAACAGGCGCACACGGGGCTCGTCGAAGATGCAGTCGGTATCCGCGGTGGTGCAGCGCATGCGGGAGAACCCGATGAGCAGGTCCAGATCGCCGTCCTGATCATAGTCCAGGTAGGAGACGCCACCGGCCCGGGGCGCGAGGAGGTCCAGCGACTCGGCCACCTCTTCGAACGTGTGGTCGGGCTTTTGCCGGAACAGGCGCGCCTTGGTGCCCGGATAGTCCGAGTCCCCCACCAGGATGTCCAGCAGGCCGTCGTTGTCGAAGTCCATGGTCACGGCCGTGATGTCACCCTCGTTCCAGTCGGTCATCTCATGCACCCGATCCAGGCCGGTCACGTCATTGCCCGGACGCTCGAAGCGGAGCGGGGTCTCCCCGGTGTTGCGCAATAGTTGTGATGAATCTGAACTATTACCGATATGCCAATGGTGAATCTCGGCATGGTAGACATCCATGTCGCCGTCGTTGTCGAAGTCCGCGCACAGCGAGGTGAACGTGTTGCCGCCATTGCGGTACGGCTGATCATCGGAGCCCACATACCAATAATCATCGCTGCAGGTGATCATCTGGGTGCCGGGCAGAACCTCGTCGCACTCGGGACCTGGATTCAGGCGGCAATGGCAGATGTAAAACTGGTTGTCGGAGTAGTCCATGAGGTCGTCGGCGCGATAGGTCGAGGACTCGGAGACGTCGGAGAACGTGAGGCCGTCATTGCCCAGGTAGAGGCCATTCCAGGCACGTCCGTAGGAACTGGAGAGGAGATCCGGCCAGCCGTCGCCGTTGATGTCGCACACGGTGACGCCCCAGGAAGGCTTGTGGTTGTGTCCTTCGGCCTCGCCGCCAGGCAGGGTCGTGAGGCCGGCCGAATCGGTGACGTCGCCGTACGTGCCCGCGCCCGAATTCCTGAAGAGCCTATCCTGCTGGGGCGAGGTTCCGTAGGTTTTATAGGAATAACCCATGAAAATATCCAGCGAGGAATCGCGGTTGTAGTCCGTCAGCGCCGCCGAGGTCGTGGAATAATACTGGGGATTCACCCAGGGCTGCACAGCGGTCTGCGGGATGAAATGACCCGCGCCGTCGCCATAGAGCACGGTCGTCTCGTCCACCACCGCGGTCTCGGCCGTGGAGGCGTACACCACCGAGAGCAGATCCAGATGGCCGTCGCCGTTGATGTCTCCTGCCACGGCGAAGCTCGCGCCACGACCCCGTTCCTCGGTGTCCGGAATGCGGTCATAACCGGAGTCGGCCGTATACTCGACGAACATGCGGCGTCCCGGGTTCTGCGGATCCTCCACGTTGCGCAACACACGCTTCTTTCGCTGGTAATCCAGCGCGTCAGCCGCGTCCCGCGTGTAGCCGTCGCCGGTGTGGATCACCAGGTCCGGATAGCCGTCGCCGTCAAGATCCACCGCCCCCAAGCGGTTGCCCAGCAGGTGCTCGCCGTCCACGCCGATGCCCGCTTCGTCGGAGGCATCCACGAACAGGACCTCACCGGAAGGCTGCGTCTGGCACAGCGGCGGCGGCAGGTTCTGGTTGTTGGCATTGTTGACGTTGTTCGTATTGTTGTTGTTCTGTTTGGACGAACCGTCATCGCAGGCCACCAGGGCCAGAAGCAACAGGATTCCGATGCAATGTTTCATGGTTCAACTCCCTGTATGAAATCCGGCGTGATGAAGATCAACCGGAAGACCGAGCCCTTCCCCTCCTGGGAAGACACTTCCAACTGCGCCCCACAGCGCGTAAGTATATCATAAACAATGGAAAGACCCAGTCCCATGCCCTCACCGACGTCCTTGGTGGTGAAGAAGGGATCGAAGATCTTCCCGCGCACCGCTTCGGACATGCCCGAGCCGGAGTCCTCGACCTCCACGATCACCCGGCCGACCCTCGGTGTGGCGGTCACGATCAAGCGGCGGATCTGGCCTCCGTGCATCGCGTGCGCGGCGTTGACGAACAGGTTCGTGAACACCTGCTCCAGGGGTGTCGCCTGTCCCATCACCTCCAGCGTGGCAGGCACCTCCAGGCTCACCTCGATATCCTGGAGCGGCGTCTGCAGCAGATCCAGGCTGTTGCGGATCGCCGTGAGCAGGTTCACCGGCACCGCCGGGGACGCGTCCATCGACAGCGTGCAGGTCACGCGCTCCACGATCTTCTGGATCCGCTGGGTCCCGCGCTCGATGATCCGGGTCATGGCGATGAGGTCCCCACCGATCTGCGGGTCGAAGCCCGGACTTTTCTCCAACTGCCGCAGCGTTTCGTCCAGGGGAGGCAGCACGTTGGAGATGGCGTTCACGGGATTGTTGATCTCGTGCGCGATGCCTGCGAGCAGACGACCCACGGCCGCCAGACGCCCGGTGATCACGAGCTGGTCCTGCGCCGCCTGCAGGTCCTCAAGGGCGGTCTGCAGCTGGGTGTTGGCCAGCGCCAGGTCCGAGGTGCGCTCCTGCACCTTGTGTTCGAGACCCACGTTCAGCGCCTCGATCGTTGCGATCTTCTCGACGATCGTGCCGCGCATCTTCTCGAACGCGAACGAGAGCCGGCCGAGCTCGTCGACTTCACCGTGCGGCAGCACCGGATCGCGCATCTTGCCGGCGGTGATCGCGTGGAACTGCTTTTCCAGCTCCGAAAGCGGCGTCACCAGGTCATGCACAAAGTGGGTCACCCCCCCGAACGTGAGCAGGAAGAGCAGGATGAAGAACACGATGATCCGGAGGATCTTCGAGCGGGATCCCAGTTGGGCCCACCCTGGATCCTGGGGATACATCACCGCGAGGGTCCCCAGTTTCTGCTGTTTCCAGAAGACGGTCTTGAAATAGCCGTACAGGCCGTGGTCGACCCATTCGAGGTTTCCCTGCTCATCCGAACGCAGGCGCGAACGCAGCTCCACGGGCAACCGCACCGACTGCGCGTTGACGCCCACCCAGAGGATGCCCCCCTGGCGGGGCAACCAGTAATACAGGCCGTCATCACTCTCGGCCGCTTCCTGGAGCAGGGAATGCAGCAGCGCCACCGGATCCCCCTGCGGGCCCCATGTCATGCGCTCCTGGTGCAGGACCACGAGCGTGCGGACCCTCTCACGGGACAGACGCAGGGCAAATTCCGCCGTGTTGTTCCACTGCTGCAGCAGGCTCCAGGTGGCTGAAATAGCGATGGCCAAAAAAGCCAGCACACCAAACCAGACCCGCAGTTTGAACTTCAGGCTCAACGGCGACCGGAGCTGGGAAAAATCCACCGGGTGCTCGGCCACGAGCTTCCGCATCGAAGGGGCCACCCGCGTCTGCAGGAACGGCACCTGGATCAGGTACCCGGCCAGCGTGAAAAAGAATACAAGGACCACAAACCACAGCAGCGGCACGCGGGGCACCAGGAACAGCCTGCTCATCAGGAAATGGAACGCCAGTCCCAGCAGAAGCAGGATGACCAGCTGCCACCGGACCAGGCGGTAGGGCAGCATCTGCAGCATCCGGAACGCACGGATCCGGTCCGGATCCCCCCTGGGGCTCAGCAGCAGGGGCATCAGCGGCCGCATCTCGAGGTACACGAAGACCGCGTTGGCCATCATGAACAGCAGGTACAGGCCGATGCCGGCCAGAAAAATGAAGGAACCGGCGCCCTGCAACTGAGGAAGGAGCCACAGCGCGACGCTGGTGCCCAGCAGCAGGAAGTAAGGTAAAAACAGGGTGGACTGCCAGAAATACTCGATGAACCATTCTGCGGAGGTCCTCGGCGACTCGATCCGGTGGAACTTGCGCAGGAAGAAATACAGCAGGGGCGTGACGATTGCCGCACCGGCGATTCCGGCGGCCAGCCATCGTTCGACAGACCCCGCCGGCACGGAGACGATTCCGCCGGCGACGGTCAGCGCCAGGAAGAACAGGAAGGAGACACCCGCAGGGATGCGGCCCGTCATGACCGCAACTGCAGGAGGGCCTCATGAAAATGTTCCCCCGACAGGTAGGACATCAGGTCCACCCGGACGCCGGGATCGTTTTCCTCGGCCAGAATTGTCTTCACGGGGGCCCACGCTCCGGTCACCAGGAGGGCCAGTCGCGCACACGTGAGAAGAGCACCCTTGCGCCATTGCTGCAGCGCCTCGGCGTCGATCACGGGGAGCTTTTCCAGGACATCGCGGCACTGGTCCCGTGAATCGGGCTGCACCAGACTCCAACCCCGGATCGCCTCCCCGTTACCGGCCCGGATCTGTCCGAGCAGGTCGACGAGTTCCATGAAGGAGTCCTCGGTCGGGAACACCGTCAGGATCCGGAACTCGGGGCGAAAGAGCGCCAGCTTGCGCGCGATCAGCACCAACTGGAGTTCCTCGGTGCGCTCCATGAACCGCCTGCCCACCACCAGGGCGGGCATCCATCCACCCAACTGCTGGGACTGCACATGGATCAGGTCCAGATCCTCCTCGACGGCGAACAACTCGGGCTCGAAGGGAAGCAGCAGGTGCGACAACTGGTACACCATGCCCAGGACCGGTTCCATGCGGCGGCGATTCGAGGCACGGTGCTCCCCGCGCAGGTCAAAGGCGCCCACAGGCGCGCACTGGGCCGACAACAGCGGATCCGCGAGTGTGGCCAGCACCGGCGTGAGTGGATGCTTCATGGCCGGATGGGCCACCCGGGAGAAGATCATCTGCGCATCCACGGGTCCCTTGAGTTGATGCAGGTCGGGCAGCAGCACCTGCCGGAGTTCGCGGGGACAGTAGTCAGGCTCCTGCTTGAGCTCGCCGACCAGGTTGGACAGGACGCGGGCGCGCAACAGCGAACCGTCGGCGATGGCCTGCCGGATCTGCTCGAGCAGGGCGTTGACGCCCGGGATCGCGTAAGCCTCCGGGCAGGCGGCCCCGGCCTCTGAATAGAGCTCGTGAAGCCTCTGGTTCCCCGGAAAGGAGAACTCGCGTTCCTTGCGCTTCCCCAGTCCCGTGGTGGTGAAGAACATGAAGATGAACACCAGCATGATGAACGTCAAAAACGCGGCTGCGGTGATGGCGATCTCGACGGGACTCATACGTGTTAACTCCTGACAGGAAAAGAAACTACCCGACTTTGCCGGACCCGGCAAGCAGGGTTTTTTCCTCGAAGAACCGGACCTTGAGATTTTCAGGGGCCTCCACAGCACCCGTCTCCAGGTCGATGAGGACCGAAATCGGCCTGGACTGCAGGGAGCCGGCCAGGTGGGCGTGCGCACCGGAGAAGAACAGCACCGCATTCTCCGGCTCGGGCGTGATCTGCAGACGGAAGCGGCGATCCGGGTCCCTCAGCCAGACCAGGTGATACAATCCCGGCGTGTGCGGGGACTGCCAGAATACCCACTCAGCCGAGACGGCAGCGATGCGCTCGTTGTGAAGGAATGTCAGGCTGAGGTTGCGGATCTCCCCGACATCGAGGGGGACGCCGCCCGGCGACAGCCGCACGCGGGCCATCCACAGGTCGGTGCGACGGCTGAAGCGGTCCGCGCCCAGGAAGACCACGGGACGCCAGGGGGCGGAATACCACGGCATGTCCCCGGGAAGTCCCCCCGCCACGACGATGTCCTTCTCCCGGACGGACCATCCCATCTCCCGGAAGCGGGAGGACAGGTTTTTCCTCGTCTGTCCGATCACGGGCGGCGCGGACAGGAAGTACGCGACGATCAGTCCCGTGGTCGCGGCGGCCGTCGCGGCGGCCCAGAAGCGCAGGATGCGCGTCAGCGGTCTACTCCAGGTATGAGGCTTTTTCACGGGCGATCACCTCGGACAGCCGGGCAGGCACTTCGTCGACGGGCCACATTTCGCTCCCCTTCTGTCCGCGGAGCTTGAACTCCACCATGCCCTGGGCGAGGTTGCGCGGCGAAAGGATCAGTCGCAGCGGCACTCCGAACAGATCCGCATCGGCGAACTGGACACCGGCCTTCTCGTTGCGGTCGTCCACGAGCACCTCCACACCGGCGGTCTCGAGCTCACCCACAAGCTTGGCGGCCACTTCTCCGACTCCGCCCTTGGCCGGATCGAGCACGCAGACATGCACCTCGTAAGGGGCGATCGACATCGGCCAGATCGGACCATAATCATCGTGGCTCTCCTCGATCACCGAGGCCAGAAGTCGCCCCACGCCGATGCCGTAGCAGCCCATGATCATCGGGCGGCTCTTGCCGTCGGCGTCGAGGAATTCGCAGCGCATGGGCGCGGAATACTTCGTGCCCAGCTGGAAGATGTTGCCGATCTCGATGCCACGGGACACGCGCAGCGGCGCACCGCACTCACAGCAGGCGTCGCCTTCGCGGGGGGTGGCAATTTCCACCGTCCGGCCGCCCTTGAGATCCCGGCCGGCGTTGAAGTTCCTCACGTGGAAGCCTTCCTCGTTGGCGCCGGTCACCAGGTTCTTCGAACGCAGGATCGTCTCGTCGACCAGGAGGGTGAACTTCGAGACATCGAGCCCGATGGGGCTGGCGTAGCCGGGCACGGCTCCGAGCGCGCGGATCTCGTCGTCCTGGGCCGCCCGCAGCTCGCCCTTGCCGAGGATCTTGGCGAGCTTGGTCTCGTTGACCTCGAAGTCGCCGCGGATCAGCACGAACACGAAGTTCGTCTTGTTGTGGACGTACAGCACGGCCTTGGCCGTGTCGGCGCTCTGGACGCCCAGGAAGCTCGAGACCTCCTCGATGGTCTTGCGGTTCGGCGTGGCCACCTTCTCCAGCGGCAGTTCGGCGTCTGCCGACTCACCGGCGAAGGCGAAGCGGGCGACCTCGCGGTTGGCGCGATAGTGACATTTATCACAGATAAAGAGCGTATCCTCACCGACGTCGGTGAGGAACATGAACTCATGGGACATGCCGCCGCCCATCATGCCGGTGTCGCTCTCGACGTCGATGAAGTTCTTCAGGCCGGCCCTGCGGAAAATCCGCGAGTAAGCCGCATGGCAGCGGTTGTAGTACTCGATCATGTCCTCGTTGGTGGTGTGGAAGGAGTACGCATCCTTCATCGTGAACTCGCGCACGCGGATCAGACCCCCACGGGAGCGCGCCTCGTCGCGGAACTTGGTCTGGATCTGGTACATCATCACCGGCAGTTGACGATACGACGTGATATGCGCGCGGGCCGCCTGGACCACGGGTTCCTCGTGGGTCATGCCGAGCAGCATGTCGTTGCCGTTGCGGTCGCGGAAGCGCAGCATCTCCGGACCGACGCCCTCGTAGCGGCCGGCCTCCTCCCACAGTTCGCGCGGCATGACCACCGGCATGGTGATTTCCTGTCCCTCGATGCGGTTCATCTCCTCGCGGACGATCCGCTCGATCTTCGTCGTGATCCGCTTGGCCAGGGGCATCATTGTATAGATGCCGGTGGAAACCTGCAGGATATAGCCGCCGCGAAGCAGCAGGTTGTGACTTCTGAGCGGGGCGTCCTTGGGATCTTCCCGCAGTGTTCTGGCGACCAACTTGGATACTCTCATCTTCACAGGACCCTTTCCGGAGCCGTTCTTTTCCGCGATGCACGAAAAAATCACGACCGCGCGAACTTACATTGTTTGCGATTCTTTTTCAAGTTGCCCAAATGCTTCAAAACATGCCATAAAGCGTCCCGGAACCCGCGCCCCCGGGGAGGGGGCGCCCAACCCGGAGGTGATCACCATGTCGATTTCAGTAACACCGTGCTCCGAGTCCCAGAAAAAACCCATCCCTGAATGGACCCAGGCTCTCGGTTTCGGCAAGTTCTTTTCCGATCACATGTTCATGATGGAGTACGAAGACGGCTGGAAGAACCCCCGTGTGGTGCCCTACCACAGCCTGACGATGGACCCCGCCTCGATGTGCCTGCACTATGGACAGGAGATCTTCGAGGGCATGAAGGTGTACCATGGCCAGGACGACCGCGTGTACGGCTTCCGCCCGCGCGACAACTTCGCACGCATGAACCGGTCCGCCCGGCGCCTGATCATGCCGGAACTGGACATCGAGACCGCCTATGAGGGCCTGTGCGAGCTGGTCCGCGCCGACCGCAGTTGGATCCCGCCCAAGCACGGCTATGCGCTGTACATCCGCCCCACGATGATCGCCACTGACGCCGCCCTGGGCGTGCGACCGGCCAACAACTACCTGTTCTTCATGATTGCCAGCCCCGTCGCCTCCTACTATCCGCAGGACAACGACAACCTGAATGCCGTCAAGATATTTGTTAATGATAAATACTTCCGTGCCGTGCGCGGCGGCACCGGCGAGGCCAAGTGCGCAGGCAACTACGCCGCGTCGCTGGCGTCCCAGTGGGAGGCCAAGAAGGCCGGCTATGCCCAGGTCCTGTGGCTCGACGCCCTCGAGCGCCGCAACGTCGAGGAGGTCGGCACGATGAACATCTTCTTCGTGATCGGCGACAAACTGGTCACCAGCCCGCTCAACGGCAGCATCCTGCCCGGCATCACGCGTGACTCCGTGATCCAGCTGGCCCGGCACCAGGGCCTGACGGTGGAGGAACGTCCCGTGTCCATCGCCGAGGTGATCTCCGGCGCGATCTCCGGCACGATCTCCGAGGTGTTCGGCACCGGCACCGCCGCGGTCATCTCCCCGGTCTCCCACATCGCCTTCTGTGGCACCGAGCACCAGGTGGCCGACGGACAGTCCGGTCCCATCGCCCGCCGCATGTATGCCGATCTGCTCGCCATCCAGTACGGAAAGCGCGAAGACCCGTTCGGCTGGACCAGTGTCATTCTGTAGTTGACGACGCGAAGACCAGGCGATCTCCCTTTTTCACTTGACATTTTTCCAGTGTGCCCGCGGGCAACTCCAGCGCAGCAAAGGCCTCCGGGTGCAGGCGGGAGAGCCGCCAGGGCTTCAGGCCGGCATACACGGCCACCACCCGCCCCTGTGCGTCAAGAAACGCCACGTCCAGCGCGATCGACATGAAAAACATGTGAATCGACTGACACGGCACCAGCAACAGTCCGTGACCTTCGGGCAGGGCACGCGATCCAAGCAGTCCCCGCAGGCGGGAACCAAAGCCCGAGGCCACCCGGATCGAGGTTCCTACGGGGGCCCCTGCCTCGGTCCGGACGTGCCAGCGCTCTCCATTGTGGGATGAACCATGTGGAATGATTGACTTCATCGATTTTTTACATACACTTCCGGCATTGAGGTTGAAACACGCATGGCCTGGTATCCTGTCTCTCAAGTGCCTCCACCGTTGCTCTTGATACATCTTCTCGACTCCCGTTTCGAGGGTTTTTTGCGGGTGCCCGACGCGCAGGGCGAACTGACCGTGTATTTCCGGCAGGGTCTGCCGGTCCGATCAGAGTGCAAGAACCCGGCACTGGCCGCAGGCGCCCTGGGTGAGCACCTGCTCGAGTTGTTCTCCAGCGGGGTCGAGCAATTTCAGATCGAGCCGATGAGCATCCCTGTCGGCGAGGGACTCAATCCGCTGCCATGGATCCGCCGCGGCCTGCGCGAGCGGTATGATCTGGCCCGTCTCGAGAACGAGACCCGGGAACTGTCCCGCTGCCGCATCGCGGTGTCCCCGCGGCTCGATGCAGCCGTGGATCACTTCGAACTGACGCCTCCGGAGCTGGAGATCCTGAGACAACTCAAGGCCGCCCCGAGCACGATCACCCAACTGCGCGGCACCAGTCAACTGTCCTTCAAGGACATCCTCTCGCTGCTGTACAGCCTGGCCTCGTGCCGCCTGCTGCAGTCGGTCCCCCTGGAAGCCGCCGAGGCCGCGCCCGTCGGAGCGCAACCCGAACCGCAACCGACGGCGTCAAGCGTGCCCAGCTCCCCAGAGCCGGAGATCATCGCGGAGCTTCACCAGTTGACCGCCTCCCTCCAGGACGAGAATCCCTTCGTCCGGCTGGGGCTCCCCCTGACCGCAACCATGGAGGACATCGACGCGCGCTTCCGGGAGCTGGCCAGGAAGTTCCACCCCGACACGCTGGCACGCAAGGATCTCTCGGAGTTCCTCGCAGAGGCACAGGACGTGTTCGCCAAGCTCACCGAGGCTTACAATCTGCTCAAGGAAGACACCTCGCGCGAGAAATACCGCAAGCCGGCCGAATCCAAGGAGGATCTGGCCGAGGTCCGGCGGGTGCTGGAGGCCGAGGTCCTGTATCAGAAGGGGATCATCCACTTCCGCCGCAAGGAATACGGCCTGGCCGAGCAGATGTTCCTCGAGGCACGTCATAAGAACGAGGACGGAAGCCACCTCGCGATGTGGGCCTGGCTGCGCTACCTCAACCCCGACAACGATCGCAAGGCCGTGCGCGAGGAGGTCAAGATCGCCCTTCAGAAGGCGATCCAGCTCACCCCGCGGGAGGCCGACTTCTATTTCTACCTGGGCAAGGTCTGCCTGGACATGGAACAGATCGCTTCGGCGCGCCAGTACTTCAACAAGGCCGTCGAGATCAACAGCGAGCACATCGAGGCCGCCCGCGAGCTGCGCATGCTCGAGCGGCGGGCCAAACACGCGGCCAACCCCATCGCCCACGCCACCGGCAGCTTTTTGAATCTGTTCAAAAAGAAAGACTGAAGATCCAGAACGGATCCGACTTGTCGGACTTGTCATACATGTCGGACCGGTCGGACCAGTCGGACTTGTCGGACCAGTTGGAACGGTCGGATTCTCATGTTTTCTGGGAAGGAAAAAAGTTCAGAGGGGAGGAACTAGAAGGTGCAGGTGCCGAAGGAGCCCAGCTCGTCTTCGAGCATGATGTCGCAGGCGCCGTCGATGTTGTCGGCGCACAGGCCGTCGAGGGCGGCTTCGGACAGCAGCGTGGAGCAATCCCACACGTCCTGGGCCACGGCGGCATCCAGCACGCCGTACTCGGTGTCGCAGGTCTCCAGGGCGGTGCAGTCGGCGAAGCAGGTTTCCAGCCAGTCCTGATACTCGTCACACACGATGTAGGCGCAGTCAACGGGGCAGCCCACGGGGTCCTCGTCGAGATCGCAGACGCCGTCATCGCAGACGGAGAAATAGCAGTCCGCAGCGCAGGAGACTTCGTCCTCGTCGATGTCGCAGGTGCCGTCGCCGCAGAAAGAGGCGATTTCACAGTCGGCCGGGCAGGAGACTTCATCCTCGTCGATGTCGCAGGTGCCGTCACCGCAGAACGGGTCGACGCCGCAGACGATGCCGAGGTAATCGGCGCCCAGATCAACGCAGTACTGGACATCGCCGGTCCAGTCGCCGCAGACGCCCAGGTTGTTCATCAGGACGTTGTCGGCGCAGTCATCGAGGTCGAGTTGGACCGTCGGGGCCAGGGAGTCATAGTTGTTCTCGCAGGACAGGGTCGTCGAGCAGTTGCTGCAGGAGGCCATCCACTGGTCGTAGCGATCACAGGTGATGATGGAATCCGAAGAGTTGCAACCGGAGAAAAAGCCAAGAGATACAAGAAGTGTGGTGAGCAAAGTAAAACGTTTCATGGTGTAACCTCCTATGGTTATTGGCGTCTGCCGAAAATGGCGACTCGCCATCGTTCAATAGATGTTGTGTAGCACAAACCTCCGGTTTTGGCATCCATTTTCTTCAGAATTGGGTGCGGGCGCCGGAATTTATTCCTGAAATCCGGGGTTTTGGCGGGCGGCGGACCCTCGACACCGAATTTTCGGGTAGGAGTACGCCCTCACCTGGTTTATATTCTTCTTCTCCGGGAATTTTTGTCCGTCTTCGCGGACGCCCGGAGTCCGGAACCCGACACGTGCGCCTGGCTTTCATCAGCGACCTCCACTTCGATCACAACCCCGGCCTGCTCCCGGTGCTGGAGGAGCGTCTGCGCAACGTTCCCGTGGACGCGCTCATCCTCGGCGGCGACCTGTTCTCGGGGTTCTCGCGGTTGGCGACCACCCTGAGGCGGCTGCTCGAGATCGTCCCGCGCGTGCTGTTTCTGCCCGGAAACCATGACCTGTGGGTGACCGACTCCAACGGCCTGATCGACAGCCGGCAGTTGTATGAATCCGTGCTGCCGCGCGTGGTGACCACCGCCGGAGCGGAGTACCTGGGACTGGCGCCTGCCTGGTTCGACTCCGTGGCGATCGTGGGTGTCACCGGGTGGTACGAGGACTTTCCCGGCGGCCAGACGACCACACCCGACGCCACCTGCTGCGTGTGGCCCGACTTCGCGTCACCCCGGGAAGTGCTGCAATGGCAGCTCGAGTTGCTCGAAGCCCAGCTCGAAGCCGCCTCCGCACGGGCCGATCGCATCTTTGTGATCACCCACACGGCTTCCTTCGTGAAACTGCTGGCGCCCAGCGTGCACGAGGACATCCTCCCCTACGTCGGGTCGGACCGCCTCGGTGAGTTGATCTACAAGTATCCCAAGGTCGTCTATGCCGTCTCCGGGCATGTGCACGCCCGGTTCCTGTTCTCGGTGCTCCCGCGTGCGCTCCCCTGGGAGCTCTCCCCCTTCGGTTATCCCAACGAGCTGGGCAAGGATCCAAAGGAGACCATGCTGGTCTCCCTGCGCATCATTGAATTGTAGTCTTTTTTATTAATAGTTTATAACAAGGGAAGGCAAGGTCAGCAGACGCCTTCGTGGGAGGGATACTCGGACCGCATGACCTTCTTCAGGTGGATGCCTTCGATCTGGTAGAGCGTCAGACCGGAGCCAAAACCCCCGTCGCGGATGACCACCTCGATGAGGCCGTCGGCGTTGAAGTCCCCGATCAGCAGGACCTTCCGGAGGCCGTCCTCCTTGGCAATCTCCTCCCACTGTCCGTCGCTGACCTTCCACAACACCCACATCTCCTGGCCGCCGCCGCCGCAGTCGGTCTCCCCGATGCTGCCGCGGGCCTCGACGAACGTGGTCTGTCCGTCGGTGAAAACGTTGATGACGTACTCAGGCTCGACTTCCTCGCCGATGTCGTTCTCGTATTCCTTGATCTTGTTGTAGTAGCCCGCATCGAGCAGGTTCTTCTTCGCCTGGCTCTGGTATTGCTCGGGCGTCCCCGGGAGGTCGCGCTGCAGCAGGTGCGGCGGCGGCAGGTGCAGCGGCCGCGCCCACAGGAACTGATGATCCTTGTTCCGGACACGCTCGCACTTCATCAGGGCACCCGCGGTCACCACGCCCGACTGCGACCAGAGTTCAGAAAGCGGCATCTTCTTTTCCGCGGCGGCCAGCGAGGGCTTGGGATCGGACCACGGATCGACCTCCCAGCCGTCCCACTCCCCGCTGTTGGGAATCAACTGACCCAGTTGCACGGGCTCGGCGAGCTGGCCCTGGCACACGGCCTCGGAGTCCCGCATCAGCGCGTAGGCACGATCGCGGGCTTCGGGCAGCACGGGACGGGAGGGGGCATGCGTCAGCACGACCGGCGGCACGAACTGCTGGAGTCTCAGGCGGTCCTTGGCGACCTCGGGCGGCTCCTCCTGGACTTTCTCGGAGAGTTGAACGTAGTAATTCCGGGCCGTCGGGATCACGAAAAGCAGGCCGTACCGCTCAAAATTGAGCATGGGGACATGCGCCAGGGCCGGGCCCACGGGCGGCTCCGGAAGACGCGGAGGACGGGCGGGACGGGCAGGATCCCGGCAGGCCAGGTTCGACAACACGATCAAACTGATCAGGCAATGATGTAGAAGACGCATTCCCTTTTTACTCCACCGCTGGCCCCGGTCGATCACTTCCGACAGGCCCGGGAGCCTGTCGGTGAAAAAACTCAGTCGGATTTCCCTGACAGGCCCCTGATGCGTTTTGTCACGTTTCCGATCCGCGCGCAAGCTGAGCGGACCGATCCCATTTTCTCCGATTCGTGGTAGAGATGGGCTCCGAAGGAGACCCGATCCATGTCCGGAATCCGGATTTTCGCCTGTCCGTTCACGCCGCACCTGACCGATGTCGAGGGCAACGCCCTGCGCATGGTCGAAGAACTCCGCGCCGCGCGGGAGAAAAACTGCGATCTGGTGATCTTCCCCGAGACGGCGCTCACCGGCTACTGCCTCGGCGATCTGCACACGGACCCCGAGTTGGTGCGGCGTCAGGAGCGGGTCATCGAGGAGGTCCTGGCGCCCGCCTGCCTGCACATCGCGGCCGTGATCGGCGCCACCTGCGAGCTCCGTGACGGCGACGATGCCCTGGTGGCCCGCCACAACAGCGCCGTCGTGCTCGCCGGCGGCCGCGTCATCCACCGTGCCTTCAAGGTGCTGCTGGCCAATGAAGGAGTCCTTGAGGACTCCCGCTACTTCGACGCCGGACCGGCCGACCGGCTGTCCCCGGTGGACGTGCCTCTCTCCGGTGGCCGAACCCTGCGGTTGGGCGTGCTGATCTGCCAGGACCTGTGGGATGACGGCGAGATCGTGCATCCGGCGCGACGGCTCTCGGAGATGGGCGCACAGTTGCTGTGCGTGATCAATGCGTCGCCATTTCACCTAAAGAAGCCCCATCTTCGGCGTAACGTGGCCGCGAAACGGGTGGCCGAGTGCGGCGTTCCGCTGGTGTACGTCAATGCCACCAGCCTCGAGGACGTCGGCAAGAACCTGGTGCTGTTCGACGGTCACTGCTTCGCGATGTCCGCAGCGGGACTGGTCCAGACCCGTCCCTGGGACGGAAGCTCGGTGGCCTGGGACGTACCGCTGGACCCGGTCCGTGGTCCCTTCCCCGCCCCGGAGGTCCGCCCCGAGGCTCTGCTCTCCGAGGCCCTGATCTACGGCATCCGCGAATTTTTCCAGAAGAGCCGCGGCGCCCCCAGCGCCGTGATCGGCCTGTCCGGCGGCATCGACTCGGCCGTCGACGCCCTCCTGGTGACGCGCGCCCTGGGAGCGGACCGGCTCACCTGCGTGAACCTGCCCACGCGCTTCAACAGCCCTCTCACCCGTGATCTCGCCGGACGCATCGCCGCCAACCTGGGCGTGGACTACCGGATTCATCCCATCGAGGACGTGGTGACGGCGCACGCCGCCCGGTTCGCGGTGAGCCTCGGCAGGCCGGTGAAGACGCTCACCCTCGAAAACATCCAGGCGCGCGAGCGCGGCAACATCCTGATGGCCTACGCACAGGAGCTGGGCGCCATGGTCGTGGGCAACGGCAACAAGACCGAGTTCCAGCGCGGTTATGCCACGCTTTATGGAGATCTCATCGGGGCCCTGATGCCCCTGGGTGATGTACACAAACTGCTGGTGTACGCCCTCGGACGCGAGCTCGACCCCCATGGCGAGATCCTGCCGCCGGAGGTCTTCACCGTCGTGCCCAGCGCGGAGTTGTCCGCAAACCAGAACGTGCTCGAGGGGCGGGGGGATCCGTTCGATTATCACATCGAGGCGCCCCTGGGCGTGGAGTTGATCGAGAACCGGGCGACCCCCGCGGCGCTGCGCGAGGCGTTCGAGGCGCGCGCGCTCGATTCATCCCTCTGGATCCCCGATGCACTGGGCCTCACGGTCTACGACAAGATGACCCCGGAGACCTTCGAGGCCGCAGCCCGGGATGTGCGTGAGGCCATCGCGCGCTCGTTTTTCAAGCGCGTGCAGAGCCCCCCCAACATCGTCATCTCACCGCGGGCCTTCGGCCTGGATCTGCACGAGACCCTCCTGGGCGGTTAGCAGATCGTTTGCTCACGCGCCACTGGCGGGCACGGAAGGGTCGGATCATCCCGGAACCCCGATTGATATTATGATTCAGTGAAGTGAGTACTTCAGGCGGGGGATTGGACTAGAACTCGGGACGGTAGTCGGCCTTGCACACGCCCAGGTCGCAGAACTCACCGTAGCCGCACTCCTCGTGGGTGGTGCAGGTCGTGTGGCAGTAGGCGTTGATGCAGACATGTCCCGCATCACAGTGGCTCGAGAACACGCACTCGGGGGAGACCGGCGCGGGGTCGTCGATGCACTCGCTGGCAGTGCAGATCTGGCCCGTCGGGCACAGCGGCTCAAGCTCGTCGCAGGTCAGGCCGCACTTGTTGTCGGCCGTGCAGACCTTGATGCCGCACTCTTCGTCATTGGAGCAGAACACCTTGGAATCGCCACACACCGGGTTGTCCTCGGGAGCGCAGCGGCCGCAGGAGGTGCACACGAAGCCTTCGTCGCACTCGTCGTTGCTCTGGCAGCCGGGCACACAGAACAACTCACCACTGGCGTCGGGCTCGCAGATGAAGCCGTTACCGCAGTCGTCGTCGGTGGCGCAGCGGGTGTCGGGCGCTTCCTCGGGACCGCAGTAGCCGGCTTCGAGGCAGATCTCACCCTCGCCACAGTCGGCGGCGTAGTTGCAAAGGCTCGCGCAGCCGTAGTCGGTGCACATGTAACCATCGGCGCAGGTGATCCCGTCGGCGCACGGCTCGTTGTCCACCGGCCAGCAGTAGTCGCAGTCGCAGGCCCAGCAGCCCGAGTCGTCGCAGTAACTGCATTTGCAGTCATTGTGTCTGTCCGGACAGCCCGTCAGGTTGAAAAGAAGAAAGGAACCGAAAAGAAAAACCAGGAATTGATGTCTCATGGCACAACCTCCAAGTGTCGAATGCCTACACGGCCTAATTGAGCAATTCGCATGCCAGAACGAAATTCCAGGGAAAACGGTCGAGATCCGGTCGATTTCCATCGTTTTGGCATTTTACCATACCACAAGATCCTGCTTTTTGTTACCTTTGGGTGCCGGAACTGTAAAGTTTCATTCACACCTCCGGCTGGTTTCCTGTTGCAACGGATTTACATGAAGCGCCCGAACATTCCCCTGCAGATCCCGTTTTTTCTGATGATCCTAGGCCTGTTTGCGGCCTGTCAGGCCCCCTCGCCCCGGGAGACCCTCCGTGCGGCGCGGGATCTTTGGACACAAAACAAAGAAAAAGAGGCCTGCGAGCGGGTCGGTCAACTGTCGGGCGACAGGATCGCCTCCTGGCAAAGGGCCACCGCCTGGGAGTGGCTGCGCTTCTCGGCGATGTGCGCCGCGAAGTCCGGTCTTCCCCTGCCCGCGTCCGTGGCCAGGCTGCCATCGCCGTTCGGTCCGTACGCCCAGGCCATGACCTACTTTCACGATCAACGCACCGAGCCCGCCCGGCGGATCCTCGAGCCCCTGGCCGCTCCCGGCCAGGCAGACCGCGAGCCCGCCTACCGCCTGGGCCTGATCCTGCTGCTCGAGGAGCAGTTCGAAAAGGCGCTGGTTCATCTGCAGTCCGCGCTGCAGGACTCCCAGCTCCGGACCGAGTCCGTGCGGCTGGCCCTGGCGAGGTGCTACATCGGCCTGGGCAGGCTCGACGCGGTCGTGCCCACGCTCAAACCCCTGGTGGAGACCGGCTCCGTGGCTGAGATTTCGTCGGCGCGTGCACTCGTGGACATGGCGCGCGCCTGGAACCGCCGGCTGCCGCCTGAACTGGTGCCCGACCTGACGAAGGTGCGCACGATGCTGAAGGCCGAGGAGCCCGCCGCGGCCCTCGATGAACTCGAGAAGATCATGCAGAAGTACGTGAACATCGCGCTGCTGCACTACCTGCGGGGCGTGATTCACCTGCGCCTGGGCAACCGGCCCGACGCCGTCGTCGAACTGGAGAACACCCTGCGGCTCGAGCCCGGTGATCCCGAGGCGCTGCTGCTGCTGGGCAACATCTACTTCCACGCCCAGCGCGAGCGCGAGGCGCGCGCCTTTCTCGAGCGGGCCCTGGAGGCAAATCCCTTCCTCACCCATGCCTGGCGGCTGCTGCGGGACATTCATGCGAAGAACCAGGCATACACCCTGGCCGTCGACGCCCACTACCGCCACATGCGCCTGCTCAAAAAGCGCGACGCCACCGCGGACCTGCTCACGCTGGCCCAACTCCAGGAGAGCGCCGGGCTCTTCGAGGAGGCCCTGACGACGCACCGGACCCTGGTGTCCAGGCTCGGCGACGAGGAGGCCTTCACCAGCCTCCTGGGACTGGCACGCCTCCACCTGAGCCTGGCTCAGAACCACCTGGGACAGGCGCTGGTCCATCGCAAGAAGGCACGCGCCTATCTCGAACGCGCCGAAAAGATCCGGGCCACCGACGCCGAGCTGGCCCGACTGCGCGAAATCGTGTTCGGACCCGGGCATGGCGCCAAAACGAAGTTCGAAAAGAAACTGCGCTCCACCGGCGGCCGGCCGGCGACCGACGAGTCCAATCTGTTTGAATAGTCGGCGGAAGGCCGGACCGTCAGGGCAAGATCATTATGGACATAGGCGAATGATTTTTCGTAATAATGGTTGAGAATCCCCATTGCGGCTAGGGGTCCTGTCGTCCGACCGGTCCGACGGTCGGCTGGACACCCCCGTCGTTTGCTACGCAAGCCGC
>PHAZ01000047.1 GCA_002841825.1 Deltaproteobacteria bacterium HGW-Deltaproteobacteria-22
GAGAGATTCACGTTGTTCATGGTTGGCCAATCTACCTGAAGCCAGCGCTGGACACAAGCGTTCGGGCAGGGCGGGTTCTTGAAGTTGTTTGTGAACAGGCATTTTTTATTAGGCACCCACCCGCACTCGGACCGAGCGGAAAAACCGGGTGATGATTGCACTCCTTCCTCTGCCGGAATGACCCGGTGGATGAATTGTCCAGTAGCCATGTCCAGTGAAAGTTTGAAAAACCTTCACGGAAAAGGGGCTAAAAGACGGGGCTTCAGTCCGATTGATATTGAGAAAGTGTGTGACCTTGCGGGCCGGAAAAGACCAATTATATCAAGCGGAATCGCCAAATTCCCAGCACTGATGCGGCCTTGTCTCGTAAGTCCTTGAAATCGTTCCAGCTATTCGGGCTTGTGGTTCTTGACGTTGCGGCCCAGCTCGGTGGAGCGCTCGAAGGCAGCCCAGACGGCATTGGAGATGGCGGTGCGGAAGCCGGCCTTCTCCAGCTCGAACAGGGCTGCGGCGGTGGTGCCCGCCGGGCTGGTGACCGTGTTGCGCAGCTGGGCCAGGTGGGTGTCCGGGCTCTTCTGGAAGAACAGGGCCGAACCCAGGACGGTCTGGGACACGAGGGTCTCGGCCATGTGCCGGGGGAAGCCCAGGTGCACGCCGGCGTCGACCATGGCCTCCATGAACAAGAAGACGTAGGCCGGACCGGTGCCCGACAGCGCCGTGGCCATGTCGAGCATCTCCTCCTCCTCGACGAACAGCACCTGGCCCAGCGCGCCGAGGATCTCCTGGGACCACGCCCGGTGACGATCATCGACCGCGCGGGCGGTGGTGAAGACGCTGATGCCCTGGCCGATGCGGGCGGGCGTGTTGGGCATGGCGCGGGCCACCAGCGGGTGAGACAGGCCGGCTGCGATGCGCGAGACGCTGAGCCCGGCGACGATGGACAGCACCAGCGCGTCGGGCCGGATCTTCCCCACCAGCTGGGTCAGCGCGGCGTCGGCGTGCTGCGGCTTGACCGACAGGATGATCACGTCGGCGTGGGAGGCGGCTGCGGCGTTGTCCCACATCACCGTGATGCCGTATTTCTCCTGCAGCATGGCGTTGTGCTCGAGGAGCGGTCCCGAGGCGAGGATGTTTTCGGCCGGCAGCAGGCGGTTGCGCAGCAGGCCGGCGATCATGGCCTCGGCCATCTGGCCGGGCCCCACGAAGGCAATGCGTTTGTCGGTGAACATCGGGATCCTCGGATCAGAACCTGACCAGGATGCGGCCCTGGATGGTGTGGGCCATCGAAGCCTTGGAGGAGAATGAGCCGTAGATGGAGGCCGGGTGCTCCATGGCGTCCATGGGATAGAAGACACCGTAGGCCAGGCCGATCTGGTAGTTGCCATCGAGGCTGCGGTAGGAGAAGTCGGCGTCGAGCTCGAGGCCGTACAGCATGGCGTTGCCGGGGGTGGCGACCTTCTCGTTGGCCATCGAGGCGATGCCGTCGATGCGCAGTTGCCACTGGCCCTGGGTGTACTTGAACGTCGGCTTCAGGTATGAGGCGTTGTACACGGTGCCGAGGATCTCGCGGAAGAGGATCATGTCGACGTGGTAGGAGGGGTGGAACAGCATCAGGTTGTTCCAGGAATCCCGCGGATTGACCGGGAACGCCGGCAGCTGGGAGTAATGGACTGCGCCGCGCTGGACGGTGTTCTCGTACTGGTCGTCGCCCGAGGCCGTGCCCGTCTCCAGGCCCAGCTGGACGTTGGGGCTCCAGCGGTAGAGCAGCCGGAGCACGCCGCCCCAGCCGAGGATGTTCATGTCGTTGCCGTCCTTGTCCATGTTGGGAACGTCACGGAAATGGGTGACCCAGCCATAACGCGCGCCGGCCTCGGCCTCGAGGGTCACGTTTCCGCTGGCGAAGAAGCCCCACAGGCCCGGGGAGAGCAGCACGATGTTGCGGGGCGAGAGCCAGCCGGCCAGCTCTGACTCGGACAGCGAGCCCGTCAGTGTGGGCAGCGTGTCGGTGGCCGCGGCGGTCTTCATGCCGTATTTCTGCTGCAGAAAGGAGCCGGTGACCCCCCAGTTGAACACGCTCTGGCCCAGGGCCAGGCGACGAGCCAGCGTCTGCGGTGTGTCGCGGCGCATGACCGTCAGCGTCCAGCGCGTGGCGTCGTCGAGATCGTCGGCGTCCACGGGCTGGCCCTGGTTCATGCCGGGGTTCAGCGCGCTGTTGACGATGCCCTGCGTGGCGAAGTCCCAGGACAGCGACACATGCAGCTTCCACATGGGCAGCTCCGACACCAGGCCGATGCGGTCCACGGCGTCGCCGTAGTCGGCGTCATAGCCCGAGCCGTCGTTGCGGAAAAGTCCCATGCCGAAGTGGTCTGGCATGCGACCGAACACCAGGTCGGCCATCTTGAGGTCCACGCGGCCCCACACGTGCTTGACGCGGATCGCGTCCCAGGTGGCGGTGGTGCCGTCGTCGACCGGGTCCTGGGTGCCGCTGAGGCCGGGCACCGGGACCCACGGGGAGGTGCCGTAGCCGTAGGCGTAGCCCGAGGGCGTTCCGCCGAGCACGAGGTTGTCGAAGATGTCGAAGGTGGTGAAGATCGCGATCGAGTCGGAGGGCCGCAGCACGGGCTCGAGCCGAAGGCGCATGTTTGTCGAGGTCATCGTGTGCGAGCGGCAACGCGCCGGTGAGTTGGGCTGTCCGCACACCGCACCGTACGCGGTCAGCGGCGAAGGATACGGCGAGGACACGCCGGTGTAGTTGTGCATGCCCAGATCCAGGCGGTAGAGTTGGTCCGTGCGCAGGCGGAGGTAGCCGTGCAGGTCGAACAACTGGAAGGAGGGGCCGCGCTTCAGGTAGTCGTCGGATTCGAGGCCCGGAGTCGTGGTGGTATCCGAGCCTTCCTTGCCGCGCTTGATCACCATCTCCTTTTCATCGCGATTGCCTGGTCCGCCCATGCCCGGTCCGCCCATGCCCATGCCCTGGGCCAAGGCTTCCGGCGAGGCCGAAAGGGTCGAAAAAAGGAAGAAAATCAGAAGAAAACCGTGAAACTTCATCACTCACTCCTCAGGAATCCGCCGCGTGCGGCCCCTGTGGTACGAATCTGGGTCGAAAACAAATACGACTTAGAAAATCAGGGAAAATCCCAGAATGAAATCAAAGTGGGCGTAGCTGGAATTGCCGGGCTCCAGGCTGAACGTGGAAAGATAGGAGATCTCGAACGTCAGGTTGGCGCCGCAGGATTCGGTGAAGCACAGGCTCGCGCCGCCGTAGCCGTTGAACATCGTGCCGGAGGCGAAGTGCGTGTCGTTGTATTCGGTGGTCACGTTGTTTTCGGTGACGGACGCAGGCGCCGCGTGACGCAGGCGGCCGCCGCCCAGTCCCAGACCCCAGTAATAGCGCCAGCGGAGGCTCGAACCCAGATCCATGGGGATGCCCAGGGACTTGTAGCGGAGCAGGAAGCGCATGTCGTTGCGCATGGAATCGACCAAGTAGAAGTCGTTCTTGATGGTCTGGTATTCCTCGTCCTGCGGGCGGAGGTTGGTGTCGACGGTGACCATGCCCATCTGGAACACGCCGGAGAAGGCGGTCGTGCGGTTCATCATGTACCCGAGCTCGAGGTGCATCATGGTGGCGGTGCCGAAACCGGTGTTGATCTCGGCGTGCCTGGCCTCGGTGCGGTCGGCGACCAGCCCCGCGGAGAAGCCGTAGCCGGCGAAAACATAGAACATGGGCTCGGCGCCGGCGTCCCAGGCCGGCCGTGCGGTCATGGCCTTCCGGGCCTTCTTGAACTCGTCGGGCTCGTCCTCGACGGGCTTCTGCACGGTGTCATCTTCCATGACCTGGTTGGTCGGCTTTTTGCCGGGGTCCTTGCCGGGGTCGGTCACGGGATCCTTGCCGGGGTCGGTGCCGGGATCCTTGCCGGGGTCGGTGCCGGGATCCTTGCCGGGATCCGTCGCAGGGTCCTTGCCGGGGTCAGTTACGGGGTCCTTTTCCGGAGTCGTGGTGCCGGGATCCGAGGGAATCTCCATGGGCACGATGTGGGGCTTGGCGGAGTTGCCGGACGCGGCCACGGGCTTGTTCTCTGCGGAGAAGACCATCAGATAGTATTTCAGCAGGGGGGTGGCGGTCTGTTGCGGCGTCAGGGAGGACACGTAGCGGCGGACGCCGACCTTCTTCATCTCGATCTCGGAGAAGTTGCCTGCGGTGGTCTCCAGGAAGAGGAGGACCTTGGCGGCCTTCAGGTCGTCCTTGACGCGGCAGAACACGGTCAGGCCGCGGCCGCGCTGGCCCTTTTCACGGGGGGTGTGCTCAATGGGCACGGTGGTGTCCTCGGCGGGCTCCGGCGGCATCCCGGTGGCGTCCTCGAGTTCCTTGATTTTCGCCTTGGTGTCGGCTTTCTGCTGGATCTGCTTCTTGTATTCGGCGAGAACCTGGGCAAAAAAGGCGGCCAGCTTCGGATTGGCCACCTTCTCGATCAGTTTCGCGTCTTCCTGCAGCTTGAAGAGCTCCATCAGGGCTTCGCGGGCGGGGGCCTTCTGGTTCAGGTAAAACAGGGCGATGCCCTGCAGTTGCTTCAGGTTCAGGGCGTGCTCGGTGGAAACACAGTCGCCTGCGGCATATTTGATGCCGCCCTTGACCAGATCCAGTCCGTCCTGATGGTCGTAGGCTTCGATTTTCTCGATGGCCCGCATGACAGCTTCACGCATTTTCATCTGGTTGTCCTTGGGACACACCGCCCAGGCGCCGGTGGTGCCGAGAATTCCAAGACCAAAGAAAAACAGTGCCAGTGTATACCGCATGTAGAAACTCCTTGCGAAAGGCAACGAACACTACATCATATGGGTCACAAAGATCAATACTGAATGTCGATTGTTTTCCCCATGTCGCACATGGGGTAGAAGCGGGATTTTTCCCGAACCGGAGGGGATTTTAGTTAAAGAATTACTGAAAATTCAAGAGAGGATTTGATTGAAGGGCTTGAAATTGCAGTCGCCGGCCAACGATGACCTACGCCTTGGGCTTTGCCAGCAGCCTGGAGACCTTTTCCAGCAGCGTCTTGCTGGCGATGGGTTTTTCCACGAAGTCATCCACCGGGAGGCTCGAGGAGTCGGACTGCAGCTTGAAGGCGTTGCCGAACTCCTGGTTGATCGAGGTCAGCATCAGGATCGGCGTGTGGCGGATCTTCTCGTTTCCGCGGATGTCGAAGGCGGTGCCCACGCCTTCGGTGGTGTTGGCCATCATCACATCGAGCACGATCAGGTCCGGCAGGAACGTCAGGGCCTTGGCAAAGCCCGCCTTGCCGTCGGGAGCGGTTTCTACGGTGTGACCGGCCGCTTTGAGCGTCAGGGTCAGGAATTCGATTACGTCCATGTCGTCGTCGATGCAGAGAATGTTAGCCATGATCAGTCTCCTTCAAAACAGCTCCGCCGATCCCGGCAGAGGAAAGTTGAAACGGCAGCCGGACGCGGAAGCAGGAACCCACCCCGGGTTCACTCTCCACCTCGACCGAACCGCCGTACAGTGAACTGAGTTTCTTGACCAGCGACAGGCCCAGGCCCGAGCCAGGGATGTCGCGTGTGTGCTCGTTTTTGATGCGGACGAAGTCGGAGAACAGTCTCGCCGTCTCCTCCGCGCTCATGCCCCAGCCCGTGTCGGTGACCTGCACCTCGACTTGATCCTCCCGGCGGGACAGGGTCACCTGCACGGTTCCGCCAGGGCGGTTGTACTTGACCGCGTTGGAGACGAGGTTGTTGAAGATCATCTCCATTTCCATGCGGTCTGCATGAATGGAGAGGCCAGGCTCGGCGGTCAGGTCGATGCGGATTCCCTGTTCGCGTGCTGCGTTCTCCTGCCCTTCGAGGGCGGCCCTGGCCAGGTCCTCGAGCACCAGCGGCTCCGGATTGCGGATGCGCTGGCCGCTCTCGATGCGGGTCAGGTCCAGCAGGTCGTTGATGAGCTTGCGCATGCCGGCGATCCGCAGCGAGCTGCGCTCGATCATGCCGTCGTAGGAGGCCAGCTCGTCGCCCAGCATCCGGTTGCGGATCAGGTCGAGATAACCGTCGACCGCGTTGATCGGGCTCTTCAGTTCGTGGGCGAGCACCGAGATGAACTGGAAGCGGACCGTGCGCTTCTCCTCCATCAGGCGGCGGGCCTGGGCGGCCAGCACGTGGTGGTGGATGGCCTTGCGCACGGTGACGCGCAGCTCCTCGGGCGTGAAGGGCTTGGCCAGGAAGTCGTAGGCACCGAGCTTGGTCGCCCTCACCGCGCTCTCCAGGGTGGCGTAGGCCGTGATCATGATCGTCACCACGTCGGGGCGCTTGGAGAGCGTGCCCTCCAGGATCTCCATGCCTCCGATGCCGGGCAGCTTGGAGTCGAGCAGGACGATCTGTGGAACGTTGCTGTCCAGCGATCCGACGAAGCTCTCCCCGTCGGCCCAGGATGAGACCTGCAGGCGGATCCGGCAGCCCACGTCGGGGATGTCCATGGTCATGTCGGCGAGGATCGAGGAGACACCCAGTCGGATGCCAAGCTCGTCATCCACGACAGCCAGTTTCAGGGTTTCAAGCTCAGAGTACATGGCCAAGCAGCCTTTCCAGTTCGGCCTTCAACTGCGCCGCGCGGACGGGTTTGGAGAGAATCACGTCGGCCCGGATCCACTCCTGGCCGTGCACCTTCTCGAACGAAAGTCCGGTCGCCTGCGTGACCGCGGTCGTCATGATCACGGGCACCTCCGGGTAGCGGCTCTTGATCTGGTAAGCCAGCGTGAAGCCGGCGTCCGGATCCTCCATCATGAGGTCGATCACCGCCGCATCGGGGCGTGTGGTCTCGAGGATGGCCACGGCCTCCCTGCGGGAACCGGCCTGGATCACCCGGCAGCCGAGTTGTTCCAGTTGCAGCCTTCCCTGCACCAGGAAATCCGTGTCGTCATCCACCAGCAGAACCGTCGTGTCACTCATGTTGCACCTGAACTCCTATTCCCCCCCCAGGCGGGGCAGGGAGATGATGAAAGTGGTTCCGGTCGGGCCGCAGGCCGGATCCGCGTTGGTTTCGACCTGGATGTCCCCGGAGTGCATCTTGATGATGCCGTAGGAGACCGCCAGACCCAGGCCCGTTCCCTTCCCGATCTTCTTGGTGGTGAAGAAGGGGCTGTAGATCCGGGAGATGTTCTCCCGCGCGATGCCGCATCCCGTGTCACCCACGGCCAGCCGCAGATGGGAGGGAGTGTCCGATGCGGAGACCGTGATGCGGCCGCCTTCGGTCATGGCATCCTGCGCGTTGGTGATCAGGTTCGTCAGCACCTGCAGGATCTGGTCGGCGTCGATCTGGGCCACCGGGTCGGTCATCTCCACGCGGATCTCCCAGGTGATGCCGGGGTCGGTGTCCATGGTCTTCACCAGGTGATGAAGCATCGACGGGATGTCCACGGGCTGATGGATGACCTTGTTGCGGCGCGCGAACTGCAGCAGGCCGGAGACGATCTTCTTGCAGCGGTCCGCCTGCTCGGCGATCATGCCGATTTCCTGTATGATCTCCGGGTTTTTCTCGCAGCGTTCCATCAGGATGTGCGCATACAGGAGCACCACGCCCAGGGGATTGTTCACTTCATGGGCGATTCCGGCTGCGAGCTGCCCCATGGAGGCCAGCCGCTCCGAGTGCATCAGGGCGGCCTGGGCATGGGCGAGCTCCTCCTGCGAGCGTTCCAGGGCCTGCACGGTGTTCTCGAGGCGCTCGATGGTGAACGGGAGGCACATCTTGTCCTCGGCCAGGCCCTTGTAGATCGCGACGGCGTGCTCCACACAGGATTCATACCCGCAGGCGCCGCAGTTGAGCTCGTCCTCGGGGAAGATCTTGCCCATCTGGCAGAGGATCTCCGCGAGCTGGTCGGCGCCGGGGGACGCCAGCCTGCGGTCCTCCGAAAGGAAGTCCCGCTCGAGCTGCAGGTCGAGGGCCGCGTCGAGCTCGGTCTTCCAGCGGTCCAGGTCGAACATCTCCTTGCGCTCCTTGGCCACGCGGGCCACCTGGGCCTCACGTGCATGCAGCTGGCAGGCCGTGCTCATGCCCGCGCCCATCACGCAGCCGGAACAGGCGAGCATCTCGACGAACCGGGCGGAGAAGTCACCCTGCTCGAGCTCGTGGATGGCCTCGAGGAACTCGCTTCGTCCCGTGGCCGAGACGGTGTTGTGGGAGAACAGATCCTCCCCGATTCCGGCGGCATGGAAGATGCCGTGCGAGAGGGGATACACGCCGCCGCCACGGGCATGGGGTGGATCGAACTCGGAGGGGATCACGTCGGCCGCGACGATGCCGGCCTCCGAGAGCAGGCCGCGCAGCTCGACGAAGGTGATCGCGCAGTCCACGTCCTCCGGGAAGCGTTCGGATTCGCCCTTCTTGGCGATGCAGGGTCCGATGAAGATGCACGACGTGTCGGCCCCGTAGCGTCGCTTGACCAGGCGGCCCGTGGCCACCATCGGGGAAACCACAGGGGCCAGCGTGCCGACCAGGGTCGGGTGGAACTTTTCGATGAAGGAGACCACCGCCGGACAGGAGGCCTCGATCATGGGTCCGGCGGGCCCGTGATTGTAAAGCGAACGGTAGCGTCGCGCGACCAGGTCGGCCCCGAAGGCCACCTCCACGACGCGGGAGAATCCAAGGGCGCGGAGCATGCCCACGAAGTGGCTCGTGGAGATGTCGGTGAACTCGGCCGGATAGCTCGGGGCCACCAGCGCGGCGACGGGCGTGTCGAGGGAAAGCAGTTGCCTGGCCTTGTCCCCGGCGCCGACGACCTGCTTGGCCTTCTGGCTGCACATGCGCACGCAGTGACCGCAGCCGACACAGCGCTGGGCGATCACGTCTGCCTGTCCGTCCACGATGCGGATGGCCTTGGCGGGGCAGGACCTCACGCAGGAGTAGCAGACGCGGCAGCGATCCGGGAGTGTCCGGATGAACTGCGTTGAGGGGATGGGCTCAGCGGACATGGTGTCCCCCGTTGCCGGTGTGAAGAAGCCGGTGGCTGGTCTCGCCCAGCGGTTCTCCGAGGACCTCGCGGTACAGGCGGAGGATCTCCTGGTTCTCGTGGGAGAACCGCAGGACGGACCCGCGGTCGACCTTGTACAGGGCCTGCATCCGGGAGGCGACCGCCGTCGCGTCGTGCCCGTAAGGCTGACCTCCGCCTGCGATGCAGCCGCCCGGGCAGCTCATGACCTCGACCAGGTGCGGGTTCATCCGCCCGGCCTCGATCTCCCCGAGGAGGCGATCGGCCGCGGCGAGGCCGGAGACGGCCGCGACACGAAGCTCGAGGTCACCGATCTTCAGGGTGAGCTCGCGGATGCCCTCGGATTCGCGCAGCGCATGGATTGGTTCGGCGGCCGGGTTCTGCCCGGTCAGCATGTGGAAGGCCGTCCTGAGTGCGGCTTCCAGGACACCCCCGGTGGCTCCGAAAAGCTTGCCCGCAGAGGAGCGGGTGCCGAAGGGATGGTCCGGCAGCGACGGTGTGAGGGTCGAGAAGTCGATGCCCTTCATGGTGATCAACTCGGCGAGCTCCCGTGTCGTCAGCACCGCGTCGACATCGAAACGGCCTTCGGTGAGCATCTCCGGACGACGGGCCTCGGCCTTCTTGGCGGTGCAGGGCATCACGGAGACGGAGAAGACACGATCCGGATGAACTCCGTTGTTCCCGGCCCAGACGTTCTTGATCAGGGCCCCCATCATCTGCTGGGGGCTCTTGCACGTGGACACGTTCTCCCTCCAGCGGGGGTGGAAATTCTCGACGAACTTGACCCAGGCCGGCGAGCATGAGGTGAACATCGGCAGCGGCCCATGGTTGCGGATGCGGTCGACGAGCTCGGCGGCCTCCTCCATGACGGTCAGATCCGCGGTGAAGGAGGTGTCGAACACGACCTTGAAGCCGAGACGGCGCAGGGCGGCGACCATCAGTCCGTCGACGTCGGTTCCCGGGGCGAAGCCGAAGTACTCGCCCAGCGTCACGGACACCGAAGGAGCGTGCTGGATCACCACGGTCAGCGACGGATCCTCCAGCGCCGAGGTCACGCGCCGGATGTGGCGTGCGTCGGTGAGGGCGCCGGTGGGGCAGGCCATCACGCACTGGCCGCAGTGGATGCAGGACGAGATGTTCAGCCCGTCGCCGAAGGCCGGGGCCACAAGCGCCGTGGCGCCGCGTGAGGTGAAGTCGATGGCTCCGACGTGCTGGATCTGGGAGCAGACACGCACACAGCGTCCGCACAGGATGCACTTCTCGGGATCGCGCACCAGCGAGGGGCTGGAGACGTCCTTCGGGTGGTGGATCTTCGCACCGCGGTAGGTGCGCTCGGTGATGCCCAGTTCATTGGCCAGACGGAGAAGCTCGCAGCTTCCCTTCCGCGGACAGTACAGGCAGTCGTCGGGATGGTTGGCCAGGATCAGTTCGATGATCGTCTTGCGCGCATCCACGACGCGCGGTGAGTGCGTCAGCACACGCATGCCCTCGGCTGCCGGGGTGGCGCAGGCGGGGACCAGGTTGACCTGTCCGTCGAGCTCGACCACGCACAGCCGGCAGGCTCCCACGGCCGGGAGCCCTTCCCAGTGGCACAGGGTGGGGATGCGGATCCCCTCGCGGCGCAGCACCTCGAGGAGGGTCTCGTGCGGGTCTGTGTGTACGCTCTTTCCATTCACGATGATCTGCGGCATGACTGACTCCTTCACTTCACGATCACGGCGTCGAAACGGCACGCCGTGCGGCACGCGCCGCAACGGATGCACTTGTCGGTCACCACGTAGTGCGGGCTCTTCGAGGCGCCGTAGATCGCCCCAACCGGGCACTTGCGGGCGCATATCGTGCAGCCCGTGCACTTCTGGGCGTCGATGGAGAAACCGATGAAGTCCTTGCAGACGCCGGCCGGGCAGCGCCGCTCGTAGATATGAGCCTCGTACTCCTCGCGGAAGCTCGCCAGCGTCGAGAGCACGGGGTTGGGCGCGGTCTGTCCCAGTCCGCACAGCGAGGTGGTGCGGATGACGCCGGCGAGGTGTTCCAGATGCGTCACGCCGCGGAACCGTTCCAGGGTGCCGAAGTTGTCGCCGGCCTCAGGCGCGCGGCAGATCGCCTCGAGGATCTCGAGCATGCGGCGGGAGCCCTCGCGGCAGGGGATGCAGGTGCCGCAGCTCTCCTTCTGGATGAACTCCATGAAAAATTTCGCCAGGTCCACCATGCAGGTGTCCTCGTCGAGAATGACAAGGCCACCGGAGCCCATCATGGCACCGGCCTTCTTCAGGTTCTCGTAGTCGACGCCGCAGTCGAGCCACTGGGTGCCGAGGCAGCCTCCCGAAGGACCACCGATCTGGGCGGCCTTGAAGCGCTTGTGGTGGGGAACGCCACCGCCGATGTCCTCAAGGATCGTGCGGATCGGGGTGCCCATGTCCACCTCCACGAGGCCGGTGCGCGCGACCTTCCCGGACAGGGCGAAGACCTTCGTTCCGCTGGAGGTGGGCGTGCCGATCGAGGAGAACCAGCCCGCGCCGTGGCGCAGGATGGCCGGAACGTTGGCCAGCGTCTCCACGTTGTTGATGACCGTGGGCTTGCCGAACAGGCCGCGCACGGCCGGATACGGCGGACGGGGACGCGGCATGCCGCGCTTGCCCTCGATGCTGTGGATCAGCGCCGTCTCCTCGCCGCAGACGAACGCGCCGGCGCCCTTCTTGATGCGCAACGACAGGGAGAAGCCGCTGTCGAGGATGTTGTGTCCGAGCAGGCCGCATTCGGCCAACCGGGCCAGCGCAGCCGAAAGCCGCTCGATGGCCAGCGGGTACTCGGCACGGATGTAGATGATGCCCTCGGTGGCCCCGATGGCGTAGGCCGCGATGGCCAGTCCCTCGAGGACGCAGAAGGGATCGCCCTCGATGACGGCGCGGTCCATGAAGGCGCCCGGATCACCCTCGTCGGCGTTGCAGATCATGTATTTCTGATCGGCGGGGGTGTTCTGGGCGAAGCGCCACTTCCGGCCGGTGGGGAAGCCGCCGCCGCCGCGTCCACGAAGGCCGCTGGACTCCACCTCTGCCAGGATCTCCGCGGGCGTGAGATCGGAGATGGCCCGCGAGAAGCCCCGCCAGCCGCCGTCGGCCAAGCAGGCGTCCAGCGACACCGGGTCGGTGGTGCCGCAGCGCGACAGCACGCGCCGGTTCTGGGGCGCGAAGAAGGGGTGCTCCCACAGGCCGGCCACGCCGGTCCAGGCCTCGGCGCCGGTCACGTCCAGCTGGCCCAGGGCACGGGGGGCGGCCTCGCCTCGCGTGATCACGGTGTCCAGGATGCGTCCCACCTGGTTCTCACGCACGTTGCCGTAGAAGAGGCGCGTCCTGCCCGGCACCTGGATGTCCAGCAGCGGCTCGGCCGTGCACAATCCGATGCAGCCGGTCTCCTCGACGTCCAGGTCCAGGCCGGCGGTGTCGGCCCAGGTGCGTATGGCGGCGAGGACCTTCAGGGCGCCGGCCCCGCGGCCGCAGGTGCCCGTGCCGACGGTCACGACCGGACGCTGCGGGGTCAGGCGCAGCGCGGCGGCCCGCAGACGTTCGCGGCTCTGGCGGCAGGCGGGATCATCGTGGCACAGCGGGCCTTCGGTCCGGCAGGCCACGTACTTCACGCACGGGGTCGAGGGGGAGTGTGTGCAGCGGGGACAGCAGGGATCGCTCAGGCGTTGCATTCGGTCACCTGTTCCATGCTCGTCAGTAAGTTTTTGGTTTTCTCGCTGTCCATGCCCGCATGGAACTCGCCTCCGGCCACGACCACCGGTGCGAGGCTGCAGGCTCCCACGCAGGCCACGGTCTCGAGGCTGTAGGCGCCATCGCGGGAGGTCTGTCCGGGCAGGATCTTCAGTTCGCGCTGCAGGGTCTCGAGCACGTCCAGGGAACCCTTCACATGACAGGCGGTGCCGCGGCACACCTGGAGATGGAGGCGCCCCGGGGCGGTGAAGCGGAACTGGTTGTAGAAGCTGGCCACACCATAAACGGCGGACGGGCTCAGGCGCAGGTGACCGGCGATGGCTTCGATGGCCTCGCGGGACAGGAAACCTGAAGCCTCCTGGACCTTCTGCAGCAGGGAGATCAACTGGGAAGGATCACCGTCGGGCGTCTGGCTGACCAGTTCGATCAGGTCGGCGTTATTCATGAGTTTGTTCCTCCTGGGTCTTGAGACTGTAACTGCGGGCAAAGAAGGCAGCCTTCTCGATCGACGAGGTCACGTCCAGGTTCTCCACGAACACCGTGGGGGGGACCTTCAATCGGACAGGGGCAAAGTTTACAAAACCGTGGATGCCGCTGGCGATCAGGGCGTCGACCACCTTCTGTGCCTCGGTGCCGGGCACCGTGATCAAGCCGCAGGTGACGGTCAGGTCCGCGACCGTCTCCCGCAGCCGGGTCATGGGGTGCACGCGGCAGCCGCTGATGCTCCGGCCGGTCTTCACGGGGTCGGTGTCGAAGGCCGCCAGGATCCGGATGTTGGAGCGACCGGTCATGAAATAACTCAACAAAGCCCTTCCGAGACTGCCGACGCCGACGAGCACCGTCGGGATGCCGGTGGAAAAGGCGAAGAACTGCATGAGGCTTTCTTGTAAATCGCCTACATGATATCCGGTGCGGGGGTTGCCCGAGTACCCGATGACCATCAGGTCGCGACGGACCTGCGCCGGGGTGACCCGGGCGAGGTCGGCGAGCTGGTGGGAAAATATGTGTGATGTGCCCATGGATTGCTGCTGTCGAAGCAGCGTCTGGTAATTGGTCAGTCGGGAGATGGTTTTTTCGGAAATCATCGTGAATCCTTATGTGTACATCAACTGTGACACAATTCACGCTGTGACAAATTTCACAGCTAGACGTGTTATAGCCGTTCACAACGGGATGTCAAGCCTTTAGTGTATTTTTTCACATTTTTTCAAAAACCAGAAATCTGCCTTTGTTTAAAGGTCATTTTGATGTGGAGTGTTGTCCTAGAGGAAGTTTTTCAAGTGATCCTTCAGCCCGAAGGTCATGTCCCGACCGAGGACTTTCATCTGCACCCGGATCTCGTCGAGGACGAACATGCGGCGCTTGGCATCCCAGGAGAAGTTCAGATCGACGCGCTTCTTGTCGATGAGGAGCCAGATCTCGGCGTAGGGATAGCGCCGGTCCGAGCGCACCAGCGTGCCGAGGATGCGCACCGACGGCGGGGGCCGGTCCTCGGCGGCTTTCCGCGCCAGCGTCGGAAGCACGTTGGACGGCCGCAGGTTCGAGAGGCGCCGCACCCCGTCGACCATCTCGCCGACCGTGCCCGTGGTCGACAGCGGCACCGCCGGCGTACGGTCGGGCAGCAGCATGCCCACAACATCCCGTCCGGAGACCAGAGGGACCTCCACACCGAGCCGCTCCAGCAGGCGGCCGAACTGTTTCCCGGTGACCTGCCGCCAGACCTTGCGCGAGAAATCACGGCTGGAGAAGCGCGCCAGCGCGACCGGATCGGAGGTGGCCAGGCCCAGGTAGAGACCGGCCAGCGTGGGCCACAACTCCATGATCGCCAGCGCGTGTTCCGGGATCGTGCCGCGTTCCTTGACCGGCGGGGGTTCGGGCAAAAGCAGGCCCCAGGCCCCGTCGGGCAGGAGCGCGAACCCGAGCGTGCGGCCGGCCACCTTCAGCGTGCGTTTGACGGGATCCATCAGCGGCAGCTGGAGCGGGACGACCGGCGCCGCCGTCCCGGATCCGGCGGGCGGCTTTTCCTTCCACTGGGGAGGCGCCACGAGCGTCAACTGGAGCACCTCCAGCGACTCACGCAGGAGGGACTCGATCATGGGCCCGAAGGTGGAGAACAACTCCCTCAGCCCGGGCCCCAGCTTCTTCTGCACGTCCGGTGCAAGCGCGCTCGTGAAGAGGTCGGCCGAGCGGGTGGAGAGGCCCTCCAGCGCACGCCAGGCCGGCGGGAGCAACAGCACGTAGGGCAGCAGGTCGTGGGTGCCGTCGAGCTTGACCGACTGCAGACGCCAGGTCTCGCTCTCCCATCGCCAGCTCCAGTGCCATCGCCGTCCCAGCGTGGTGATATCGAGGACGACCTCCCCGGGCGTGAAGGAGAACCGTTCCAGTTGCACGGGCGGATGTTTTCCACCCGAGGCTGTCACTTCTTCTGCGGCAGGCTCCGCATCCCCCATAGCGGAAGTAGTGCCCGGCAGCAGAAGCTGCCTCAGGCGGGAGACCGGCAAGGGTCCCGGGAACAGGGACAGGGTCCTGGGCAGCAATGGTTCCACGGCGGACAGGGGCGCAGCGAGCAGCCGCACGCCCTCGTGCAGCCATGTGGCCGGATCGCTCCATTGGCCGGAGACGACGGCGTTCCACCAGTGCGAGAACGGCGCGAAACCCGCCAGGTGGCGGGGCAGGATCTCGTGGGTGCCCGTCCAGATCGAGACCTTCGAGAGCTTGCCCGTGGTCGTCCAGAGGGTCGTCAGGGCCCAGCCGTCATACGCCAGGCGGACCTCCATATCCGGGCCGGCGTTTTTCCATGTCACCGCCGTCAGCAGCGACCCGAGAAGGGCACGCGCTCCGACTCCGGCAGGACCTCCGGGGATGACCTTGTCCCCGGGGATCTTTTTCGGCCGCAGGCGGGAGGCCAGCAGGGGCACGGCCGGAGACCACAGCGGAGAGAGCACCGGGACCAACTGGCCGGCCAGCCTCTCGTCAAGCAGGGACTGCACCCTTTCGAAGGCGTAGGGAGCTTGTCCGGGCGCATAGCGCATGTCTCCGAGCACCACGAGGGCAGGGCCGAACGACCGCGCCAGCATCAGCAGCCCCAGCGCAGGGCGTCCCGGTACGCGAAAGACTGCGTCCTGCAGCACCCAGCCTTTTCCGGAACGCCTGGTCTTGAGGTCCACCGGGATGCCCGCGACGCGGAAGGTGGCGGTCGCGTCGTCCCCGGAAAAGGACAGATCCACGAAGGCCAGCAGCGGCTCCTTGCCGTTTTCGTCCTCCTCGGGTTTCTCCTGCTTCGCGAGCAGGCCCCAGGCAGCGAGCCTGGCCACCACCGGTCCGAGCGCGTCCGCCAGGGTCCGTGACATCCGCAGCTCGGAGGTCACGCCGCGCCGCGCTTCCTCAAGGATGTCCTTGGCGGTGATGAACAGCCCCAGGATCGCCTGGAAGCTCCACTGGCCTCCTGGCCGGTGAATGAGGATGTCGTGGACGCGCCACTGGCTCCGGATGCGGTGCATCAGGAAGGTGTACTTGATGTTGCCGGATTTGACGCGCAGCCTGGCACGGTTTCCCGAGGAGGAGAATCCATCGAGGGACCCGGTGATCTTCGGGGCCGCACCCGGCTTCGCGGAGGCCACTCCGGACTTTTTTGGGGGCGGGGTTGAACCCCACCGCAGCAACTGGCGGATCTCCGCATCCGTGAAGCGGGAGAACAGGTCCCCGAGCTCGGGGGTGGAGAGCTTCACCAGCTTGGGAACGTCACCGCGCGACAGGGCCGGTCCAAATTCCTTCTTGACGGTGTTGCCCACGGACATCAGCGTGCAGGCCGAGGAGAGCCAGAGCAAGGGAAGGAACAACCAGCTCTTGCCGAAGGGACGGAGGCATGGCAAACTGACTTTTTGTGTGATCTTTTGCACGGACGTTCTTCTTTCGACCGAGGTTGCATCCATGAAAAAAAACTCGTTTCCCATTCCAGGCTTCGACATGACCCGCAGGGATTTTCTGGCGACCTCTGCGGCGGCGACCGTGTTGCTGGCCTGCGATGATCCGTCGTCCCGTCCCGTCCTTGATGCCGGTCCGGATGCCGACGCCGGGTCCGACGCGGACGCCGATGCCGACGTCCTGATCGACGCGGACGCCGATGCCGATGCCGAACAGCCGCTGCCGCGTCCCGTGACGACGGTGTGCGAGACGCTCCGTGGCCGCCTTGAAGAAGTAGCACAATTTGAGGATTTGCGCCCGGTTTTTGGTCTGACCAAGCCCATGCCCGGGGAGCCGTGGGTCGTTCGCGACGAATGGAGCGTGGCCGCCGCGTCCAACGGCGCGACCCAGAACAAGGCTTCGATGGCCTATTTCGCGCATCTGACCGACGTGCACATCATCGACGAGGAGAGCCCGGCCCGTGCCATCCACAGCCCCATAGCGGCCGAATCCGCCTGGCGGCCGTATGACGCCTACAGCACCCACATGCTCGATGCCGCAATGCGCACGATCAACGAGTTCGCCGAGGTCCACCCGCATGACTTCGTGCTGTTTTCCGGTGACGTCACGGACACGCACTTGTTCATCGAACTTCGCTGGTTCATCGACATCGTCGAGGGAAATCCGATCGATCCCGACACCGGAGACGACGACAACCCCATGACCACCGGTGAGGTTGATCCGCACGATCCGTTCACACCATCGGGCCTGTCCCCTCAGATCCCGTGGTATCTCAGCCTGGGAAATCACGACGCCTGGGTGCTCGGTTCGCTGGGTGCCTCCATCGTGGCGTCGCCTACCGGCAGCTCGGCCACCGCCTTCGTCTCCCATGCCGTGGTGCCCACCTGTTTCGACCAGTTGCCGTGTCCGGGGGGCTACTGCTATTCCGAGACCCCTGAACGCTGTCACGTCCCCATGGACGACGGCTACTACACGAGCTCCTCGATCCCACCGGATCCGGAGCGGCGCTACATCGATCTCGAGGAGTTCAAGACCATGGTCATGCAGGCCACGGTGCAGGGGCCGTCAGGGCATGGCTTCACGATGGAGAACCTCAACGACGGGACGAACTACTACAGCGTCGACGAGCCGGTTGCGGGCCTGCCGCTGTCGATGATCGTGCTCGACACCACGACCGCGTACAGCGGGACCGACAAGTCCCAGGGCGCGATCGACTCCGCCCAGATGGGATGGATCGAGGACAGGCTCGCCTACTACAGCAACCAGAACCGGGCGATCATCGTGATGAGCCACCATCCGGCGAACACGATTCCGGATCAGGGGACCGCACTGGTGAACCTGCTGCGGCAGTATCCGCACGTCGTGCTGCACGTGGTCGGTCACGGGCACATCAACTACGTCTACCCCCACCCGCCGGGCTCGGGGCAGTCCGTCGAGCACGGCTACTGGGAGGTGCAGACCCCCTCGACGCTGGAGTGGCCCAACCAGATGCGGTATTTCGAGATCGCGGACTTCGGGGACGGCACCGGCGCGGTGTACGTGACGGTCGTGAACCTGTCCGTTCCGGCGGGTTCGGTCGCCGAGGCCGGACGCTTCTACGCCCTCGTCGACGTCCAGGAGGGTCGCGTCCCCGACGGGCTCCAGGGCGTGATCAACGACCGCAACGCCATCCTCCGCTTCGCATGGCCCCCGGAGCTCCTGCCGGTGCTCGCGGCGATGCCGCGACGTCCTGTCGAGAGCCTGCATTTCCTGCCATTGTGATTCATCATCCAGGTGCCGGCAGACCTCGGGGAGGCGGGTCTA
>PHAZ01000048.1 GCA_002841825.1 Deltaproteobacteria bacterium HGW-Deltaproteobacteria-22
GCAACCCTGCCGTGTTCGAGGTCTGTGGCGACGGGATCGACAACAACTGCAACGGGGTGGTCGACAACGACTGCCTGACGCCGTGCCAGATGGCCGAACTGACGCGCTCCTCGGTGGGCTGCGTCTACTTCGCCGTCGACGCCAACAACGATCCCGTGGAGAACTACGACACCCTGCAGTACGCGGTGGGCATCTCCAACACCCATCCGTCCATCGCCGCCAACGTGCAGATCCTGGCCAAGAACGGCGGCGTCTGGCAGGCCGTGGATTCGCGTTCGGTGGCGCCGGGAACGCTTGCGCAGTTCAACCTGCCGGACCGGCACGTGAACTATACCAACGCGCTCGTCGGCGGCGCGTACAAGATCGTCTCGGACCTGCCGGTCATCGCCTACCAGTTCCAGCCCGTCGACGGCGTGAACTCGTACACCTCCGACGCCTCGCTGCTGCTGCCCACGAGCTCGCTGGATCGCTTCTACTACGTCGTGGGCTGGGGCATCGGCTACGGCAACCCGCAGATGAACATCGTCGCGTCGCAGGACAACACGTCGATCACCGTCACCTCCACGGTCGCCACGACCGCCGGCGGCAGCATTCCCGCGCTGGCAGCCGGGGTCCCCCACACCTTCACCGGCCTCAACGAGGGCGACTTCCTGCAGATCGAGTCCCCGTCGGACGCCGGCTTCAACGGCACCTACATCGCCTCGGACAAGCCACTGGCGGTGTTCTCCACCCACTGGTGCGCCAACGTGCCCACCCAGACCTGCTGCTGCGACCACCTCGAGGAGCAGCTCATCGGCCTCCAGTCCTGGGGTAACGTCTACGTGGCCGCCCGCATGCCGGTGCGCTCCTCGGGCACGCCCGAGGCCACCGTCTGGCACATCCTGGCGTCCCAGAACAACACCTCGATCAGTTTCATCGCCAACCCCTCCGTGACCGGCCTGCCGGCCTCTCCGCAGGTGCTCGGCGCGGGCCAGTCCATCCAGTTGTCGGTCTCGGGCACCATGGCCAACCCGGGCGATTTCATCATCACCGCCGACAAGCCGATCCTCGTGATGGAGTACCTGACGACCTCGGCCTCCACCAACGCTCCTGTGGCGCAGGCGGGCGACCCCGCCATGACCCAGATGGTCCCGGTGGCCCAGTACCTGGACAACTACATCGTGCTGGTGCCTGTTAACTGGATCTACGACTACGCGATCCTGATCAAGCCCGCCGGCGCCTCCGTCACCATGGACGGGACGGCCGTGGCCGGGGGTTCTTTCATCCCCATCAGCGACGGCGTGAACCCCGTTCAGTGGGAGGTTGCCCGCATCCCGGTTCCCGACGGCGTCCACGCGTTCACCGGGACCGAGCCCTTCGGCATCGTCATCGTCGGATATGACTCCTACGATTCGTACGCGTATCCGGGCGGCCTGAACATGCAGATCCTCAATCCGATCAACTGATCCAGGCTATCCTGGTCCCCGTGCGGAGGTGCGTGATCAGCGGCGACGGCCCACCACGACATACTGGCGCTCCAGCCGCAGCGGGTGGATTTCGGCAACAAAGCCTCCAGTGGTCAGCTCCGCCACCACGACCTCGGGAGGGAGACGGTGGACGACCGGTGGACCCTCGGGGGAGTCGATGCGGAAATCGATTACCCATACGCTGCCGCCGTTTCTGAGCCGGGAGTGCAGATGCCGGGCGTATTCGCCGCGACGGGGGATGTGGTGCCAGGTGTTGACGATGAGCACCCGGTCCTGGGAGTTGGGGGGCAGCCCTGAGTGGTCCTGTCGGGCAGCGAGCGTCGTGACGTTTGCCCAGCCGTGATCACGGATGGCCTTTTTCAAGAAGCGCAGCATCGCAGGCTCATAGTCTACCGCCAGCACCCTCCCCGAAGGACCCACGGCCCGGCTCAGGTGCGGCAGGAAGTAGCCGGTTCCGGCCCCCAGGTCTGCGATGTGCATGCCCTCCAGCAGGTTCATGGCTGTCACAAGCTCCCGGGGCCTCTGCCAGCGGTCGCGGGCCCCATCGTTCCATTGGGGCCTGGGCTTCCGGATCCTGGAAGCGCCGCTCCTGGTGGCCGGTGTGGTGAGCACCTCCCCGGGGGGACGTGTGCCGAGCGTGTCCGTGCGGACCTGCAGGAGCGGTCGTTGCGCCACCACAGGCTGCCAGACCACCGAAGATCATCAGGAGGGACAGGACCCCCCGAAGGAACCGTCGACGGACCGGGGATGTGAGAAGGGTTCGGGAAAGGGTGGGCTGGTTCACGCGTCTCACCTCGGCGGTTCCTGGTGTTCGTTCATCACTTCGCGACGATGAAGTCCTGGATGCAGCAGCCGAACTGGCAGTTGTGGTTGGCGGGGCATTCCGTGGTGGAGAGGCAGGTCTGCAGGTCGCCCGGGCAGGTGGTCTCGGTGCAGTGGGGCGGAAGGTCCAGCGGAGTCATGCCCGGACAGAGCTCGCAGTCGCCGGGATTGCAGGGGCGGGAACACTCGGGGTGCAGGGTGCAGCGGGGGCACAGGGCAGGGTCCTGGTAGGTGCCCTGGCTGCACTGGGCGAAGTTGCCCGGCGTGCCGATGAGGATGTCGTGGCACTCCGTGCCCACGCACACGGTGCAGCAGCCGAAGCAGTCGCAGCCGGGGGGGGTCGAGGGCAGGCAGGAGTCGACGCAGGACGGGTCCAGCGGGGCCGAGCAGTCGTAGGGCCAGAACTTCGTCAGTTCCAGTTCGACCGGGAAGTCCTCGCATGGCTCGTCGAGCAGACAACAGACGTGGGTCTCGCAACTGTCATTGCCTGCCCCCGCGTCGCCGTCGTACCAGCAGTCCAGTTTCTGCCGGCCGTTGTCGTCGGACACGGTGCCGGTGCTGAAGGCGGCCTCGTCGTCGTCGGTGGGCTTGATGCACTCCGGATCCCATCCGTCGATGAAGCCGTCGTCGTCGTTGTCGAGGCAGTCCAGGCACTGGGTCAGGCCGGGCTGGCAGGGGGGATCCACCAAAAAACCGCCGGCCGCGCGCGGATCGTAGGTCTCATTACCCAGCCGATCACAGTACATGTACGTCTGTCCCCCGTCGACGGTGAACCGGAACGCGAAGTGGAACACACCGGCCTCCATCGGGGTCCACTGGGCCTGGTACAGGTCATGATCGGGCTCGTCGGCGGCAAACGTCGCCGGAGACCAGCTCCAGGTCGGCTGCTGCGGGAACGTGAAGATCGGTCCGACCCCCAGCTCGACGATCAGGTCCGTCGCGTCGCCGGTCCCGGTGGTGACCCCGTCGGCGAAGACCGCCACGGACAGGACCCCCGAGCTCTCTCCGAGCGGGATGTGTTGCTGGGTCGGATCCAGCAGGCGGCAGAAGGAACGGCATGACGTGCGGATCTCCGGATTCGTGTCGTCACAGTCGAGGGAATTGGTTACATGGTTGGCTGGCGCGGTGCAGTCCTCGACGGCTGTGGCGGGGTCCCCGAGGCCGTCCTCGTCGACGTCGGCAAAGAACGTGAACAGCAGCCCCTGATCGGTCCCGCCGTCGCAGTCGTTGTCCCGCCCGTCACAGGAAAACTCCGGATCCTCGAAGCCCTCCACGCGACTGTAGTCGGGCTCGACCCACGCGAACCCGCCGTCGGCGGGGAGCTCGGCGCAGACCTGGACCATTCCGGCGCAGACCCCCGCCTGGAGTGTGGCCAGAGGCGCCTCGTCCCCGCACGGGGAAGGGGTGTTGTTCCCTTCTCCGGAGTCCTTGTCACACGAACCCAGCAGCAGGACTGCCAGAACGACGATACCAGTATGTTTTAACATCGAAACCTCCCGGAGGGCAAAACATGGAAATAGCATTTTGGGGGGCGGCGTCAAGTCGGATCTGTCGGAATCATCGGACCCGTCGGGAGCTTGGCTCAGAAATTTAGAATTCGCCCATCGTGACCGTGAGGCCGCAGTTGGAGCAGCGGCAGTCCGTCAGCAGCAGCGGGGACTGGCCCGGGAGGGTGAGCGTGGCGCTGGAGTTCTTGAGCTTGGCCGTGTCGACGTGGATCTGGTAGGTGGTGACCTCGCGCACGCCTGCCTCGGAGACGGTGGCGCGCACCTGGGCGGTGGCGATGCCGTAGGGCCCCAGGAACGGGTGGTCGAAGCGCTCCTCGAGCTCCATGGTGAGCTTCTGGTTCACGAACACCTTGCGGCCGGTGGGGCGTCCGATGTTGTCGTAGGAGAACTCCGAACGCGTGATCTTCTTCGTGGGCTCGTGGATCATCGTCGCGCTGAGGATCTGGTGCTTCGGGCTGTAGGTGGAGACGAGGCTGGTGTACTGGTTCTCGAAGATGTCCTGGGCCACGGCCGCCTGCCCCTTCTCGTTGGTGCCCTTCTCCTCGACGACCAGACCGGCCGGGTCGCGGATCAACTGCACGCTGACGGTGCCCTCCCTGGGCGAGGTCACGCGGCGCTCCACCATGCGGCCCTTCTCGTAGCGGCGCTCCACGCGGCGCTCGAACTGGCCGTTTTTGAACTTCTCCACGCGCACCAGGAGGGCCCGGTCGAACTGGCGGGTCTCTTTGGTCACCTCCTTGCCGTCGAGCTCGGTCACGATCTCGGTCGACAGCGCCCAGCCGCCGGGGGCGTACGAGGTGGACAGGCGGGTCGTCTTCTTCTCGCGGGGCCAGCGGACCTGGTGGGTCAGTTCGCGGCCCTTGGCGTCGTAGGTCGATGTGGCCTCGAAGAGCGGCTCGGCGCCGTCGCCGAAGTCCTGCTTCTGGACGAGCTGGCCGATCTCGTTGAACTTCCAGGTGATCCGGGAGACGGCGTTCTTGCGGTTGTTGCCCGAGCAGGACTCGCACGCGACGCTGCGCGTGGTCAGGGCTGGCTTGCCATCGGCGTGGCTCCAGCGCTCCTCGGTCAACTTGCCCGAGTTGTCATAGTAGTATTGCACTACAGACCCGTCAGGCCACTCCTGCGCAGAGGGCGGTGTGCCGTCGCCCTTGAGCAGCGTCTGCTTCACGAGCTGGCCCGAGGCGCTGTACTCGTACTGCAGGATCTCGGTGCGGCTCTTCCCCTGGAACAACTCGGCCTTGAGCAGATTGCCCACCGCGTCGTATTCGTACTCCGTGCGCAGCGGCTCGGGCTCGTCGGAGATCCGGATCTCCCGCGAGGTGACCAGCGAGTTGCGGCCGTAGGTGACCGTCTCGGTGTCGACAGGCTGGTGCAGGTAGGTGCGCTCCAGGCGGGTCACGCGTCCCAGCGCGTCGTACTGCATGCGGGCCTTCTCCAGCGCCGGCAGCTTGGTGGCGACCCGCTGCTCGGGCGTGGGGCCCCTGCACTCGAAGTTGTGGAGGTTGCCACGGTACTTCTCGTACTCGGTGACCAGGCCGGCGGCATCGCGCGTCCAGCGTTCGGACTGCTGCACCACCTGGTTCTCGTCGAGGACGCGACGCAGCACGGGGCGTCCGGCGGCATCGTACTCGCTGAGCTCCTCCTCGACCAGCCGCGGCCCGTCGAACCTTCGTTCGAGGATGCGGTGGCCGAAGCGGTCGAGCTTGACCTCGAGCGTGAGCTCGGTCCCTTCGAGGGTGATGGCGCGTCCGACGGCCGAGAAGGGGCTCTTGTATTCATAGGTGGTCTGGGACTTGATCGCGCCGTCCTCGTACTTCTCGGCGATCAGGACCAGGCGTCCGGCGGAATCGTAGCGGCTCTCCTGCCACAGTTCCACGGCGCCCTGGGGAGCGAGCTTCTGGTACTTCATAAGGATTTGGTCGTTCTGGACCATCACCTGTTGAAGCTCCACGGATTGCAGCAGGCCTTGCCGCGACTGGGTCACGATGCGCCGGACCAGTCCCTGCCCGTCGGTCTCCAGGCGCTTCTTTTGCAGCGTCACGTTGTGCGGGTTGAGCACGACCTGCTCGACCTTCTGGGGGGAGGCGATGGTGAAGCAGGAGCGCTCCGTCTGGCGCCCGAGGGGGCCGAACAGGTTGACGCAGACCTTGGGTTCCATCCACTCCAGGCTCAGACGTCCCTGCACCGTGCCCTGGTCGTCGGCGCGCACCAGCTCGGTCAGGTTCTTCTTCCCGTCCCAGGTGAAGGTCCAGCTCTCCAGTTCGCGGCGCTCGGTGTCGAGCTTGCGGATGCGCTCGATGCGACCGTCGGGGAGCGTCTGCACCTCGAAGGGCGCGGACGGATCCGCCGGGCGCTCCAGCAGCGGCACGGGGACCCCGCGATAATCGGCCGTCAGGAACGCATAGCGCCTGGTGACGCCCTGCGCGACGGCAGCTGGCTTGTCCGAGCCTGTGGCCTGGGCCGTGGCGCTAGCAGGATCCTCGGGCGTCTTGCGGCAGGAGACCGCCAGGAGGGTCAAGAGCAGGAATTTGAACTTCTGTGCTACCATGAAATCACCTGTTTCCCGTCAATCCACATATTGCATCTGGCCGGGAAGTTCAAGAGTCACGTCCTCGGAAAGCAGCCGGGCCGCTTCCGCCAGTGCAGGCGTGATACGTGGGGGAAGCTGGATTTTCAGCGTGATAATGAAATCTCCCGCGGGCTGGCTTGCGTTTCCCTGCATGCCGTGCCCGGGCACGCGCAGCTGGGTGCCCTGCTGCGAGCCGGCGGGCACCGTCAGACGGATGGTCTTGCCCAGCGGAGTCTCGAGCTTGAGCTTGGTGCCGTTGAGCGCCTTCTCGATGGTGATGGGAACCGTCACCAGCACGTCGCGGTCCTTGCGGGTGAAGAACGGGTGGGGCTGCACCCGGATCGTCAGGACCAGGTCGCCCGGGGATCCGCCGGCGGCGGCGGCCGTACCCTGATGCCGGATGCGCATTTTCCGGCCGTCGTCGGCGCCGGGGGGGATGCGCACCTTCAGCGTGCGGTCGATGATCTGCGTGCCCTGACCGCCGCAGGCCGGGCAGTTTCCCGCGCCGCGGCGTCCCCCGCGGCCGCCGCAGGTCGGACAGCGGTCCTGGTAACGCAGGTGGATTTCAATCTGGTCGCCCCGGATGGCCTGGAGAAAATCCAGCGTCAGCGTCTGCAGCAGATCGCGTCCGCGTCCGGTGGCTCCGAATCCGAATCCACCTCCGCCTGACCCGAATCCACCTCCGGCGCCGAGGTCGTCGAAGCCCGCCTGGCTCCCGCCTCCACCGAACATGTCGCCGAAGATGAACTTGAGGAAGTCGTCGGTGGAGTGCACGCTGCTGCCCTGGTCGCCGTTCCAGTGGAAACCGCCTCCGGAGGCCTCCCGTGCATGGGCGTACTGCCTGGCCTGCTCGGGATCGAAGCCGGGCCGGGTGGCGAGCTCGCCGAACTCGTCGTACATTTTACGCTTCTCCGGGTCGCCGAGCACGTCGAACGCGGCTGAAATATCCTTGAATTTTTCTGATTTTTTCGGGTCGTTGTCGGTTCGGTCGGGGTGAAACTTCATCGCAAGCCTGCGATAGGCCTTCTTGACTTCGTCTGAAGTGGCCGTCCGGTCAACACCCAGGATTTGATAGAGGTCACGCATCATCTACCTCAACTAGCCGTGAACAACATGTGCCTGTCGTTGCAGGCGTGTGGCATTCTAATCACGTAGAGGGGTGCGTCAAGAACGTACGCAGGATCAATACTTTGTGACTTCCCTTTTCGGTGAAAAAACGTATAACTATGGCAATGCCGATCAACCGAGTACGCCTTCCATGAGGTTCCCAATGAAAAATCACCGGATTCTGCCACTCAGTCTCGTTGTTTCCCTTTTTCTGGCGTTTGCCTGCACCAAGACACCCGCGGAAATGTATCAACTGGGCCTCAAGAACGAAAAGGGGCTGGGGGTTCCGGCCAACGACCTCAAGGCGGCCACCTGGTACGAAAAGGCTGCCGAGAAGAATCACCGGGACGCGCAGTTCGCGCTGGCCTTCCTCTACGAGAAGGGGCGCGGTGTGGCCAAGGACATGAACAAGGCCGCGATATGGTACGAGAAGGCGGCCAAGTCGGGTCATCCTGAAGCGCCCTTCCGCCTCGCCCTTGCGCTGGATGCCTCCGGAAACGCCGCGAACATGGCAAGGGCCATGGAGTGGTTCAAGAAGGCGGCCGAGACCGGGGATGTCCAGGCGATGTTCCGCGTCGGCGAGATGTACCTGACAGGGCGTGGCGTGCCCAAGAATGCCGCCGAGGCCATGGTTTGGTACCGCAAGGCGGCCGAGAAAAATCACGCTCGCTCGCAGCTGCGCCTCGGGGAGATGTACAAGGACGGCATCGGCGTCCCGCAGGATGCCGAGGAGGCCGCCAGTTGGCTGAAAAAGGCCGCCGAGCAGGATCTGCCCGAGGCCCAGCATGCGATGGGCGTAACCTATTTCAACGGACGTGGCCTGCAGCAGAACTACGAGAAAGCCCTGTTCTGGTTCAAGAAGGCGGCCGATCAGGGCGTCCCGATGTCGCATTTTTATCTCGGCATCATGTATCGCAAGGGCTACGGCGTCATGTCCAACGTCCAGGAGTCCAACCAGTATCTGAGAATCTGCCTGGAGAAGTTGAACCTCTCCGCCGAGGCGGGTGACGCCGAATCCATGTACCATCTCGCCACGATGTACGACGTTGATGCCTATGGGCTGATCGACAACATCCAGCTCGCCTTCAAGTGGTACCTTGGCTCGGCACAGAAGGGATACCTGGATGCGCAGAATGACGTGGCCGTGTTGTATTTGAACGGTCGTGGCACGGAAAAGAACCTGCAGGAAGCCGTGAAGTGGTTTCGCGTGGCTGCCGAGGCAGGCTCGGCCATCGCTCAGTACAACCTCGGTCGCCGGTATCTTTTCGGAAACGGCGTGGAGAAGAATCAGGCCGTCGGCCTGGAGTGGATTCGCAAGGCGGCTGCGCAGAACTACCCCGACGCCTTTTATCAGTTGGGAACCATGCATGAATATGGTGAGGGTGTGACCTCTGATCCCGCCGAGGCCCTGAAGTACTACAAGAAGGCCGCCGACCTCGGTCACAGCAACGCGCTCAATGACTATGGTCGCATGTTTTATTTGGGCAAGGGTGTCGCCGCGAACAAGGTGGAAGCCTTCAAATGGTACGAGAAGGCCGCGGAGAAGGGCAACATGTACTCGCAGTTCAACGTGGCGTACATGTACCTCAACGCCGAGGGCGTGAAGGAGAACCTGCCCGAAGCCATCCACTGGTTCACCAAGGCTGCCCTGCAGGGCTTTGACCAGGCACAGTATTACCTGGCCCTGATGTACTACAAGGGCATCGGCGTGGCGGCCAATCCGAAGGAGTCCGAGAAGTGGTTCCGCAAGGCCGCGCTTCAGGGGCATCTTCGCGCTGCCTATCACCTGGCCATCATCGTCGAAACGGGCGAGGGCGGCGTGCCTGTGGACGCACCGCTGGCCGCCCGGCTGTACCAGATTCTCCTCGAAAAGGGCATGACCGAGGTCACCGTGCCGCTGGCGCAGATGTACAAGGACGGCCGCGGCGTCGAGAAGAACTATGCCAAGGCGCTGGAGCTGCTGAACAAGGCTGCCATGGACAAGGTGCCCGAAGCCATGCACGAAATCGGCAACATGTACCGTGAAGGTCTTGGCGTGAACGCAAGTCCGACCACGGCCTTCGATTACTACCTGAAAGCCGCCAACCTGGGCTACGCACCTTCCATGAACAACCTGGGCAACATGTACAAGGAAGGGCTGGGCGTCCCCAAGAACGACAAGGAAGCCGAGGCCTGGTTCAAGAAGGCCGCCCTGCGTGGCAACGTGAAGGCCAAGCGCGCGCTCGATGAACTGCAGAAAGAAATCCAGCAGCAGCAGAATCCGGGCGCTCCCGGCACGCATACGCCTCAGGGGAAATAAGTTCCTGAAAAGGACAGGTCTTTCGAAAAGTTCTCCCCGGATGGGGTCTCCGCAGTCTGAACACTTCTAAAAAAGAACGATCTCAATTTTTCAGGGGCTTCAAGGCCGATGTGGGCTTAGTCACCCTGTTCGGCTTCTGAAAATTCGATGGAGTGGAGGTGGGGGGCGGTTGGTTCCAATCGGGTAAAGGACTCCGTGAGGGGCACGAAGCTGTTCGTCAGATCGAGGTTGATGTCATCGTCCCCCAGGCCGTCAAACGGATCCTCGAGTTCCTCCTGGATGTGGTCCAGCGTCACCAGGACGATGGTGTAGAGCACCGCGACGAAGGGGCCGACCCACGGGAGGCCGGGGTGCTTGTCCGAAAGCAGGGCGAAGGAGGGCGCGAACGCGATCGGGAAGACATTCAGAAAGAAGCGACTGTAAGCGCGAAGAGCCCGTGGTGTACGGTACATCGAGATGTTGCGTGCCATCTCGTATTCGAGCATGACGCGGGACAGATACTGGTTCGCCCGGGATACCTCGGAGGGGGTGACGGCCGCAGCCCGGAGTTCCTCGTGGAGTCGTGAAAGGGCCGAGAAGTGCCCGTAGACCCTGGCGCGCGTGCTGTCCGAACGACCCGCCGGGAGAAGGTCCTCCCCGATGGCATGAAACAGGCCCGTGCAATGCTCCCGAAGCCGTGCCGGTTGGTGTGGCTCGGGTTTGGGCAGCCAGTCACGATGCGCGAAGAACAAGGCCATGGTGTGGCTCTTCATGCTGGAGAAGAAGCGAAGGCCCTCCTCCCGGCGCCGGTAGGCAGCCTGGATCGAAAACACGATCGGGAACACGACGGCGATGCCGATCAGGCTGGTCGGGATGTCAGCGACGATGCCGAAGTGACGGCACAGCAGCGTGATCGCGACCGAGAGTCCGGCGACGATCAGAGTCTGCAGGTTGACGACAGTCTGGATGTTGAGGCGTAGTTCCTTCCACATGGTTGGCTCCTGTTAAGGGGTTGAATCAGGGAGTGGAGCTGGCCTCTGCGGCCTCGAGATTGATGACGAACTGCCACACGCCAAGGAAGGTGAGGTTTCCCTTTTCGATGGTCTTGCGCATGGGCTCGGGCACCTGGACCCGGTGGCCCGGAATGACATTGCCCTGGGCGTTGAGCAGCGTGACGCCGATGTGACAGGAACCCTCGGGGATGGTGAAGGAGGTGACACCGCGAAGCGTGTCTCCGGCCCGATTGGAGTCACAGGTGAAGTCACAGTTGGAGACCGTTCCATCGGTGCAGTAATCGGTCCCGGGGGAGGCGACGGGTTGGATGGAGAGCCGGATCGTGCGGATCGCGTCGGAGCCAAGTTCCTGGGCATTGCAGGCATAGGCGTGGAAGTCCGTGCCGCGGATGACCCAGGCGATCTCGACGGCGCCGCCGTCCTGTACCTCGCAGGCTGCTGCGGTCAGAAGAAGTCCCGCGATCAGGAGTCCGGCCAGCGCGCGAGGGATCATTCGATTACCCTGACGGTCTTGAACCGGGATATCCCAGCCTTGCCGGCGGTCACGAGGATGTATTTGGTGATCTCGGGATCCGCCTCCAGCGTGAGATGGAGCACCGGGATCGCGTCCTTGGGCAGGGTCGCCAGGTGTTCGGCCAGCACCTTGAGCAGCGCAGGGCAGATGATACCGTCGGCGTCGAGGGCGCCGGGCGGGATGGAGCCGTTCTCGAGCGTCAGGACGGCCTGCCCGTTGACGAGGATCCGGTCCTTCTCCTGACGGACCAGCAGGCCTTCCCCCTGGCTGGTGGCGACCGGGGGTGGGCCAGCTGGTTTGGACTTGTCGCACCTGGTGCGGATGAAGTTGACCGGAACCAGGATGACCGGCGCGAGCTGGGTGCGCGCGGCCGTCCGGTACACGAGGTCGATCAGGGCCCGAGGTTGCTTCTCGTGGATGTAGATCAGCATTTCGGTGTACGGATCGGAGCCACGCCGGGAGAACTCCTGGTAGATCGACTCGAGCAGCGGGGGATACACGGCCCGATCCGAGGCATCGGTGAAGCGTCCGCCGCGGATTTTTCCCACCGGGGCGCCGTTGACCAGCAGCACCGTGTCCGTGACGAAGATGTCGAGCCGGCTGTCCGGGGAATCGGCGAGGATCTCACGCACCAGTTGCTGGGTCGGGATGCGCGGGCAGGCATCGTGACGCGTGCAGCCGGCAGCGACCTGCAGAAGTAGCGGGAACAGGATGAGGAAGCGACGCATGGACGCTATTTTACCGTTTTTCGGGCGCAAAGCAACGCGGGAAAGTGGGTTGAGACCATACGGAGGATCCGACCGGGCAGGATGCATGCCGCGCCCGTGCGGATCACCCCGGCAGGCGCTGGACGGCCGCGGCCATCGTCAGAAACGGGCGGTTCTGTGCGCGGGCACGGTCGATGATGCGATCCAGCGCAGTGAGCCGGCGCACAAGCGGGATGCGCAGCATGAAGTCTTGGTGCGCCAGGGGGGTCGATGACGTCCCGGGGGTGAAGTCGGTCAGGTGAAGGTTCAGAATCCACGGCCGTGATACGGGCGTGTCGAACAGGAAGGGAAACGGACAGGCGTGGATCAGCGGTCCCACATTGGGAAGTCCCCAGCGAGAGGCAGCGATCGGGATCTCCCAGATCGGCGAATTGCCTGGTCGATGAGGGGCCGCTTGGTCCGGATGATAGGGAGCGGGGGGGGTCCAAATGTCCGTTGTGGGGTGCCGGACCGTGTTCGTGGTGCGACCTTTCAGGCGCAATGCAAGCAACGCAGCCCACTTGGCGGCCGGATAGACCCATCCCGTGATCTGCGAGGACGAATAGCGGTAGCCGAGTTCGTCCAGCGCCGGAACAGCGAACCGGGGCAGGTGATAGCCGGGCGCACGAAAGCCCGCGCACCGGACCCCGTGGCTGGCGAGCCAGCGATGGTTTTGCCTGATCTCGTCGCGGACGCTGACCTCGTCCCGGTGGCTCAGGTCGTATGGATGCGACCAGGTGTGGTTTCCAAGTTCGTTCCCGGACCCGTGGAGCTGGAGCAGAAGGGGGAGGCTCTCTTCAGGGACGCGGGAACCTGTGATGAAGAACGTGGCAGGCAGTCCGCGGTCCTGCAGCCAGGCGGCTGCCTCCTCCAGCGAGCGTTGATAGAAGGCTCCGGCCTCGAGGTCGGTCGGTGCCGGGAGTCCCCATACGGCGTGGTGTTCGTGGAGGCCGTCACAGTCGATGGTGACGCAGAAGGGGGCGATCATGACTTGAGGAAATCGGTGCTTGCGAGCACCATCCGGACCAGGTCCTTGAGCTCGCGGTAGTTGTAGGGCTTCTGGATGAAGGCGTCGAAGCCGCGCCCCTGGAAGTTCGCTGCCACGTCGCGTTCGGAGTAGCCCGTGGAGAGCACGATCTTCACGTCCGGCCTGATCTGTTTGATGTGCTCGAGCGCTTCCTTCCCGTCCATGCGGGGCATGGTCATGTCCAGGATCACCAGGCCGATGGTCTCTCCGTATCGTGCAAACATCTCCACGGCCTCGACGCCGTCGTTGGCGAGCAGGACCTCGAAGCCCATGCGCTTGAGCAGGCGTTTTCCGACGTTCCGGACGGTCTCCTCGTCATCGACGAAAAGGACGATGCCGGATCCGTTCCAGGTGGTGGTGAAGCGGGAGGTCTCGTTGACGCGCGGTTCTTCGGCGGGTGTGTCAGCCGGGAAGAACATCTCGAACCGGGTGCCGTTGCGGACGCTGGAGTTCACTCGCAGCGTGCCGTTGTGGGCCCTGACGATGCCGAGCACGGCGGCCAGCCCGAGGCCGCGGCCGGTGAACTTGGTGGAGAAGAAGGGATCGAAGATGCGGGCGAGGGTGTGCTCGTCCATGCCGGTGCCGGTGTCCTCGATCCGGATCTGGGTGTGAGGCCCCGGGGAGACGTTCTCGCTGAGGTAGCAGGCGGCGATGTCGTCCGGAGTCAGGACGACCGGCCGCGTGGAGACCCGGATCGTGCCTTCACCTTCGATGGATTCACTCGCGTTCAGGATGACGTTCATCAGCGCCTGATGGATCTGCGTGGAGTCTCCGGTGAAGGGCAGGCAGCCGGGATTCAGTTCGTATACGATGCTGATCGCGCGGGGCAGGCTGGCCTTGACCAGGTTGCTCATCTCCTGGATCAACTGCGTGGCATCGACCTGATCCACGATGAACTTGCCGCGACCGGAGTAGGCGAGCATCTGGGAGGACAGGTCTGCGGCGCGCTTGGCCGCCTGTTCGATGTCCACCAGGCACTGGTACGGTGTGCTGTCGGGTTTGAGGTCCATCATCGCGAGGCTGACGTTGCCCAGGATGCCCAGCAGCAGGTTGTTGAAGTCGTGGGCGATGCCTCCGGCGAGGACACCGAGGCTCTCGAGCTTCTGGGCGTGCCGCAGCTTCTCCATGAAGGCCTTGTTCTCGCGCTCCTGAACGATGGCGCGGGTCTGATCCTGCGCAAAGAGGAAGAAGCCGGCGGATCCGGGATAGACGGTGATCTGCAGATAAACGTCCTTGAGGTTGCGGGTGATCAACTGCATGAAGGAGCTGGGCCGGCGCGTGGTCTCGGTCTCGATCAGGGCCATCTCGATTTCGGGCGTGCGGAACTCCGACAGGACCTCCCAGAGGCTGTGGTTCAGCGCCTGGGCCTGCCCAACCCCGGTGAACCGCTCTGCGGCGGGATTCCACGAGGTGATGTTGAAGACGCGGTCCACCGAAATGATGATGTCGGTGATGCCGTCCATGAAATCCCGGTTGGTAGACTCAAGGTTGGCCAGTTGTTTGCGCTGATAGTCCAGCTTTTCCGTGAACATCCGATTCTGCTCGCGGAGCCTGTGGATCTCGGCGCGCTGGTTCAGCAACACCGAAAGCTGGTGGGTGGCGTTGGCCAGGTAGACCTGCATCTCCATGGAGATGTGCGAGGTCTTCCCCATGAGCTGGAGTGTGTCGAACTCGAAGTGATCGCTGCTGAGGCGGAACTGGTGGTCCTGCAGGGGTTCGTTGGGTCCGACGCGCACGAGGCGCACCTCCCCGAGCAGGGGATTGATGTCGTGGATGAAGGCTTCGATCAGGTCCGTTTCCGGCGGAGACGCGGAGAGGTTGGTCACCAGTTGGAAAAAGTCATTGCCGGTCAACCGCACGGTCATGGATTACACTCCCTGTCCGAGCAGCGAGGCCAGATACTGTTCCTCATCCTCTTCCAGCGGGTCCAGGCGGATGCCGGCCGAGAACCGTCCCGAGTCCATCAAACGTCCCCAGGCCACGATTCCAGACAGCCCCAGGATGGGGATGGAGTCGTCCTCGAAGCCGTCCACGACATTGATCACCCCAATCTGGACCTCCTCATTGTCGTAGATGGGGCCGTCGATCTCCACGGCCATGCCGCTGCGTGAAAGATCGATGGTGCTTCCGGTGAAAATGTGGTCCGGCGTGACGATTTCCACGGCCAGATGAACTTCCTTGCGCTGAAAATGTCTCCGGTTATCCATACTCACCTCCGGGGCGGCCATTGTACTTGCATTCACTCGGCAAAAGCAAGCATCAGTTCTCGACCGGTTCGGTTGCAAGGGTCAGCCAGCGGGCACACTCGGCATCGAGGTGCGGCAACAGAACTGTCCGTACGAGCGCGTGATAGGCGTTGAGCGCCCGAAGTTGGGACGGGGTGAGCAGTTCCGGAGAAACCAGCTTGCGGTCGATCGGGCACATGGTCAGATTGTCGAACCGGTAGAATGCCAGATCCGCACGGGTGCGATCCGGATCGGAGACCACGGCCAGCACGTTTTCGATGCGAATGCCGTGGCTGCCCTGGACGTAGAGCCCGGGCTCGTTGCTGGTGATCATGCCCGGCACCAGCGCCTGGCCCCGGCAGCGGTAATAGGAGATGGCGTGCGGGCCCTCGTGGACGCCCAGGAAGGCGCCGATGCCATGGCCCGTGCCGTGGCCGTACTGCAGGCCGGCCTCCCACAGCGGCATGCGTGCGATGGTGTCGAGCTGCTTGCCCGAGGTGCCCTGGGGAAACGATGTGATCGAGAGCTGGAGGTGCCCTGCCAGCACCCGCGTGAAGTGTTCAATCTGGGTGGGGCCGGGGCGGCCGAAGGAGACCGTCCGGGTGATGTCGGTGGTGCCGTCGAGGTACTGTCCTCCGGAGTCGATCAGATAGAGGCTGTCGGTTCCCACGGGCACATCGGATTCGGCGTCGGGGGCGTAGTGCACGATGGCACCGTGTGGGCCAAATGCGGATATTGTCTCGAAACTGAGGCCGACGAAGCGCTCGTTTTCCTGGCGGAACTCGAGCAGGCGCTGTGCCGCGCCCAGCTCGGTCACTCGTCCGGAGGGAACATTCTCGTCCATCCATTTGAGGAACTTCACCATCGCGACGCCGTCGCGGACATGGCACGCACGCATGCCGTCGAGTTCGGCGGCGTTCTTGACGGCCTTGAGCAGTGTGATGGGGCTCGCCTTCTCCAGGATCCCTGCACCGCCCAGTCGGTCGACCACGGCCCAGGAGGAGGCTTCTACGTCCACCCATATGCGGGAGCTGGACGTGAACCGGTTTCCGAGCTCCGGCAGGAAGTCTTCATATGGGCGGATCCCGACGCCGGAGGCCTCAAGTTCACGGATCACCGTCGGCGGCAGCTTGCCCTCGGGCACGAACAGCAGCGCCTCGTCGCGCAGCACCAGGGCGTAGGCGATCACCAGCGGATTGTAGGCGATGTCGGAGCCTCGCAGGTTCATCAGCCAGGCGACCGAGTCGAGGGCTGTGACGACGTGCGCATCGGCCCGCTCGTCTTTCATGAGGCCGCGCAGGTGCAGGAGCTTGTCGGTCACGGTCTGACCGGCGAATTCGAAAGGGTGAACGAAGGCGGGCGCGTCCGACAACGCCGGCCGGTCCGTCCATAGTCGATCGATCACATCCTCGGGCACCGGGTGCAGATCCACGCCGCGCTCGGCCAGCACCGGACGCTGGCGGGCGATCTCGGTGTATGGGTGCAGTTGCCCGAAGAAGGCGACCCGGGAGCCGGACGGACACCAGTCCATCAGTTTCGACCACAGCGGCGGCGTGTCGGGCAGCCCCATCCGGAACAGTTCGATGCCGCTGCCGGCGAGCTGGCTCTCGGCCTGCAGGAAATAGCGGCTGTCGGTCCACAGGCCGGCCCGATCGGCCGTCACGACCAGATCTCCGGCCGAACCGGTGAACCCGGAGACCGCCGAGCGGAACTTCCAGTGTTCGGGCAGGTATTCGCTGCCGTGGGGATCGGTCGACGGGATGATGATCGCGGTCTGGTTCGTCTCACGCAGGAAATGATGCAGTTTCTCGAGCATCTGGGGCATGGCTTCTCCGGTGGGAAAGGTTCGGGGAAAACGGGGGACAGTTATTTCTTGGCCAGTTGAAGCGTCAACTGGCACTGCATGGAGGCGCGCCAGAACATCTCAAGCGCCTTGACCTTGAGGGCGGTGTCCCCGCTCTTCATGGTCATGCCCACGGAGTAGAAGAAGCGGGCCGGCACGGGCACGGTTCCCAGCGTCTTCTGGACCATCGCGGCGTAGATGCGCACGTTCTTCTCGGCGTGCTCGAGCATGTTGACGAGCGCCTTCTCCATCTTCACGCTCTCGACGCCGCCCTGCTCCTTGCGCACGCCCAGGCTGTAGTGGTGCATCAGGAACATCGAGGAACTGTAGTAGCTGCCCATGCTGCCCGCGATCTGCGCGAAGAAGGTCTCGGGAGCCTTCTCACCCCATTTCTCCTTCATGATCGTCTGCGGGAAGCGCAGGCTGGTGATCGCGACCAGGTAGTGGTTGTTGTTGCGCATCAGACGGCTGCGGATCGAGTCCTCGTCGGTCTGGGCGGAGCGCGCGAAGTCGGGGATGAAGATCTGGTCGATGTAGTTCAGGTTGGCCTGGGCGACCGCGATGTAGGTCTTGGCGACCTCCTCGAGCCGCTCGGGATTGATCGTCAACGGGACGTTGTTGCCGTCCTTGAGCTCCATGAAGTCCTTGGCCTTCTCGAGCTTGAGCAGCGCGATGCCATAGCGCAGGCTGGAGTTGAGCAGCTGGTTGATGATCTCGGTCTTGATCTGGTTGATCGGCACGTTCTTGGCCATGAGGGCCATGGCGTTGTCCATGAGATTCCGGGCCGCGTCGGCGCTCTTGGCGGCGTCCTGGGTGTACCCCAGCGCGCTGACGGACTGCTCCAGCGCGGAGATGAACGAGTTGAGCTCGCCGACGGTCTTGGGCTTGAACTTCTTGGAGATCTCGAACATCTGGTCGAGGCTGGTGCCCACCGGGGTGAACATGCTGGACACCTCGTTGAGCAGATCGCGGAAGCGCTGCTGCATCACCAGCGCCACGAAGCGCCCGTAGGCGTAGGCGGTGAAGGCGTTGCCGCCGGCCCGCTGCGCATAGTCGTATGCGGTGGGGAAGTTGCCGCCCTTGATCAGATCCGAGGCCGTCTGGAAGTACAGGCGGGCGACCTCGAGCTTCTTGGCGGAGTCGTACAGGTCCTGCAGTTTTTCGTCATAGAAGCGCTTGGAGAAGCTCTCATAGCGCTCGCTCCACTTCTGGGAGCGCTCCTTGAGGAACTTCATGGTGGGCTCGGGCATCACCATGTCCGCGGCGGCCAACGACTC
>PHAZ01000049.1 GCA_002841825.1 Deltaproteobacteria bacterium HGW-Deltaproteobacteria-22
CTCGAGATCGCGCAGGTCGTGGCCCGACACCAGGATGCACTTGCCAGCCACCGGATTGACGTTGACCTTCGTGGGCACCGGATGGCCGAAGGAACCCGTGTTGCCGGCGTCGAGGAGGCCCATGACCGTCAGGTTCAGTTCACCCACCGCCATGGCCTGGGCCACCAGCTCGTCGGTGGTCGGCGTGGTCTCCAGAAACGCGAGGATCTCATGCATCTTCGCGTACACGGCCGGGTCCTCCTGCCCGACGATCATGGCATGATCAGCATAGGCGGCCACTCCCTTGAGTCCGTACAGGATCAACTCCTCGAGACCGACGTTGATCGGGCTCTGGTCCTGTTCACGCTTCAGGAACGAGGCATCCAGGGCCTGCACCAGGCGGCCGTCCTTTTCCTGATGCAGCGAGAACGTGGCCGACGAAGGCAGACCCGAAAGATCCACGCCTTTGCCCTTGAGGGTGCCCGCCAGTCGATCCCGCAACGTCACGGCGTGGGCGACCAGCGCATCGATCTTGTCCACATCGAAGTTGACGTTGGTGACCGTGGTGAACAGCGCCTCGAGCGTGAAGCGGTTCACCTCAACGTCCTCGATGCCGTGAGTGCGGGCGAACCTGGCGACCTGGGCCAGGCCCTTGGTGGCCAGCACCAGCAGGTCCTGCATGATCGCCGTCTCGTTGGTCTTGCCGCACACACCGTTGGTGGTGCAGCCGGTTCCCTGGGCAGTTTGTTCACATTGATAACAGAACATTTTCAATCCTCCATCGGAAAGGGTTATTGAAACGACTTTGCCGTTCCTCGGAATGAGGTATAACCGGAATTCGGAGTCCGAATCTTGATCCGGATCAAGCGTTTTGCAGACGAAGGCAAAGAAGACCTGCAGATCTTGTACTTTTCAAGGGAGACTACTCGACAAGCACGCGGGTTTCAATGGTGCAATTGAGCGAAGAGGCGACCGAACAATATTTCTCGTGGCTCAGATACACGGCCCGCTCCAGGGCTGCCAACTTGACGTCGGCACCCGAACCGATGTGGGTGAGGATGATCTTCTCGTAGCGCATGGGATGTCCGGCGGCGCGATCTCCGTTGACCTCGATGCGGTAGGAGGCAAGCGGCTGCTTTTTCTTCTCCATGATCGACACCACGTCATAGCCGGTGCAGGCGCCCAGCGCGCCAAGCAGGGCCTCCATCGGGGAGAGAAAGCGGTCGGGGTGGCCCGGGTCGAGCACAAAGGAGCCGCCCGAGGGGTTGAGGACGTTGAAGCGGCGCTCACCGTCCAGGGAGACAATCACGGATTTCTGTGTCATTTCAACTCCTATCAGAAGGCAGGTGTCACCAGACGACGAAACTGATCCCGCCGGCCAGGATCACCACCTGACCGGAAAAATCGGGGCTGGATATGCAGCGGCGCATCGCCGAGCTCTCTTCGCACAGGGCGGTCCACTGCGGAAAGGAGATCTCGACCCGTCCGAACAGGCGCATCGAATCGGAGAACCAGTAGTAGAGCGTGGCGCCGGCGGACAGGTACACACCCTCGGCGCGCTGCTTGAGCGAGTCGAGCATCACGCCCTGGCTCACCCAGCCGACACGGGTGAACAGGCCGATCTCCCAGGACTTCATTGGCGTCAGTTCGTCCTTGCGCGGCAGGGGGATGAGCACGTGCAGATCCACGGCAGGGGCAAAACCGGAGAACACCACGCCGCCGTTGAACAGCATCGATCCCAGGAACGAACCGCCAAATGCGAAGTATCGCCACGGACGGTAGAGCCCGGTCACCTGGATCTGCGGTCCGACGTGGGAGGCGAGATCTCCGAGGCCGATGCCCGGTCCGAACACACCCTCGATCTGGAACTTCGGAGTGGTCTTGGTGAACTTGACGACAAAGCGATCTGTATCATACTCGTCGTTGCTCCGCATCAGGCCACCGCCGTCGCTGACCTGCTCGACCCGCTGGGGCACCGCCACCGCCGTCGCATCCGCGGTCGGCTCCCCTTCGGCGGGCTCGTTCCCCGCCTCCCCGTCCTCGTCCATCATCACGGGTTCATCGTCATCGCCGGGCGTAAAGGCCATGGCGCCGGAAACGTGCCCTGACAGCATCGAGGCCACAATCAAACAATACAAGGGAAAAGAACATTTCATAGAATACCTTTCCACATAATCAGCCGTATGCAATCACCGACGGCTCGGAAAGACCCGGCTACGGACACTTCCGGGCCAAGATACGCGGGGCGGATCACGTTCCCGTCCCCAGCACCGCGTCGGCCAGCCGTACGCACACCTCCGAAGCCGGCCCCTGCAGGAACACGTCCGTGAGCGAGGCCGTGTAGTGGCTCGGATGCAGGTTCACCTCGACGATGCGCGCGCCGTTCTCCTTGGCCGCCCATGGCAGCGCGCAGGCCGGCATGACCTCGCCGGTGGTGCCGATGACCAGAAACGCGTCCGCCTCCATGGCCTGGAAGGATGCGGCCAGGGACGCCTCCCGCGGGATGCCTTCGCCGAAGAAGACGAAGTCCGGCTTGAGCAGGCCTCCGCAGCGCACACAGAACGGGGGCGGCTCGGAAAGATCAACATCGGAGAGTTTCCAGACCTTGCCGCACTGCAGGCACACCATCCGACGCGAGGACCCGTGATATTCAATCACGTGCTTTGAGCCGGCCTCCTGATGAAGATGATCAATGTTTTGTGTGATTACGGCCCGCACAATTCCGGCCGCCTCCAGCCTGGCGACGGCGAGGTGGGCGGCGTTGGGTTCGGCGCCCCCCATGAAATCGTAAAATATTTCCTTGATTAATTTCCAGGAGGCCACAGGGTCCCGAAAGAAAACCTCAAGTTCCAGAAAGGAAGGGTCCACCTTGTTCCAGAGTCCGTCCGGACCGCGGAACGGCGGAATACCGCTTTCCACGGAAATCCCTGCGCCTGTGAACACCACCAGATGGCGTGCATCACGAAGAATCCGGCAAGCCTCGTCAAATTGCGGTGGCATGGAATAGTCTCCAGGTTCGTTGCGTTGTAGAGGGGACCTTCCGCAACGCCGGGAGCCACATTACCACCGGAGAGCGGTGTCGGACAAGACATGAATCCCCACAGAGATTATACTGACGAGTGGTTCGAATTCTGATAGTGAGACCTGACTTCACCGGCTTGGCACGTCACCGGGACCGTGTTTATTTAATTCACACACGGATTTGCGACGTGGAAAGGAACTGTTCAATGAAATCGTTCGTATCTATTTTACTGAGTCTGACTTTTGTCGCGGCCTTCGCCTGTGAGCGGATGCCCAAAGAGAAGAAAGGCGCCCCGGCTCCGGCCGAAGGCCAGACGACCGCCCCCAAGGAAGCTGCCGGTCCGAAGCCCCTGAAGGTCGAGTTCTACGTCATGAGCCAGTGCCCCTACGGCGTCGAAGTCGAAAACGCCGTGAAGCCCGTGCTCGACAAGATCGGCAACCTCATCGACTTCAAACTGGACTACATCGTCAACCCCCTGCCCGACGGCTCCTTCAAGAGCCTGCACGGCCAGCCCGAAGTCGACGGCAACATCGTCCAGCTCTGCGCCAACAAGTACGCCCCCGAGAAGTTCTGGGCGTTTTTGGGCTGCCAGAACAAGAACATGCGTGACGTGCACAACAACTGGAAAGCCTGCGCCGAGCAGAACGGCCTCGACGTTGCCAAGCTCCAGGCGTGCAAGGACGGCCAGGAAGGCAAGGACCTGCTGAAGGCTTCCGGCGAGCGCGCCCAGGCCGCCAAGGCCGGTGGCAGCCCGACGATCGTGGTCAACGGCAAGCCCTATGCCGGCGGCCGCTCCACCAACGGCTTCATGCGCGCCTTCTGCGAGCAGCTGCCCGCCCCGAAGCCGGCCCCCTGCGCCGACATCAAGCCGCCCCCGGTGGTCAACATCGTGTTCGTGACCGACAGCCGCTGCAAGGAATGCGCGAAGTTCGAGCGCGGCCTTGAGCAGGTCAAGCGCATGGTGGCCGGCGCCGTGGTGAAGAAGGTCGACTACACGACCGAAGAAGGCAAGAAGATCTACGACGAAGCCAAGCTCACCATGCTGCCCGCCCTGCTGGCCGACGAGAACCTGAAGAAGGACGAGGAAGCCTATCCCCGCCTGGCCCGCTTCGCGACCCCGGCCGGCTCCTGGCTGATGCTGAAGGCCTTCCCCCAGGTCTTCGACCCCAAGGGCGAGATCTGCGACAACACCACCGACGACAACGGCGACAACCTGATCGACTGTGCCGACCCGACCTGCCGCTTCAACGCCGCCTGCATGGAAGTCTGCGACAACAAGAACGACGACAACAAGAACGGCAAGATCGACTGCGACGAGCCCGACTGCGCCTTTGACTTCGCCTGCCGCAAGGAAGTCCCCAACACCCTCGAACTGTTCGTCATGAGCCAGTGCCCCTACGGCGTGAAGGCTTTCGACGCAATGAAGGAAGTGCTCAAGAACTTCGGCAACAAGATCGACTTCAAGGTCTACTTTATCGCCGACAAGGTCGGCACCGGCTTCAACGCCCTGCACGGCCAGCCCGAAGTGGACGAGAACATCCGCGAACTGTGCGCGATGAAGAACTACGCCAAGGACTTCAAATACATGGAGTACATCTGGTGCCGCAACCCGCAGATCCACAACCCCGACTGGAAGGGCTGCGCCAAGGACGGTATCGATCCGGCCGTGATCGAAGCCTGCTTCAACGGTGAAGAAGGCAAGAAGCTGCTCGAAGACAGCCTGCTGGTCGCCAAGATGAGCAAGGTCGGCGGCTCCCCGACCTGGATCGCCAACGGCAAGAACAAGTTCTCCGGCATCGACGCCGAGACCGTCAAGACCGAGTTCTGCAAGTACAACGACAAGGTGTACGCTGCCGAGTGCAAGAACACCCTGACGAAGAACACGCAGATGCCCGCCGGCGGCGGCTGTGGCGCGAAATAGTTCCGAATCCGCGATCTGTTGAGTCCCCCCGTTTTTCCTGAGTTTTTCCCACAATTACAATCAAATATCAAGAATTAGATTAACGATCTATTCACAGGCTTCCGGCGGAAACCATTGACGCCCGGATTTCTGGATTGGATGTGATCTACAAGCGATAGGTAGTCTGGTATTCGGGGACGGTGCAGGACCAGCCGCGGGAGGAGGTGAGGTCGGCCGCGATTGCGGCGGAGGACTCGGGGTCCCCGTGGTTGACGAACACCTGGCGCGGAACGTTCTTGATGGAGGACATCCAGCGCTGCAATTCGTCGTGATCGGCGTGACCTGAGAAGCCGGAGATTTTCTCGATTTTGGCCTTCACCGGGAAGAACTCCCCGAAGATGCGCACCTCCTCGGGGCCGTCGAGGATCTGGCGCCCCAGCGTCCCCGGAGACTGGTAGCCCACGAAAAGAATGGTGCTCTCGTGCCGGGAGATGTTGTTGATGAGGTGGTGCTTGACGCGACCGCCCGTGCACATGCCCGAGCCCGCGATGATGATGGCCACGCCGCGGATCTGGTTGATCGCCTTGGACTGCTCCACGGTCCGGCTCAGCGTCAGACCGGGGAAGTCGTATGGGGAGACCCCGTTCCGCAGCAGTTCCACGGTCTCCGGGTCGAACAACTCCGGGTGCTTGCTGAAGATCTCCGTCACCTTCACCGCCATCGGGCTGTCGACGAACGTCAGCAGCGGTGGAATGCGCTTCTCCCGCAGCAGACCGGTGAGGTGGTACAGGATTTCCTGCGTCCGCTCCACGGCGAAGCCCGGAATCACGATGTTGCCGCCACGCCGGTGCGTGTCCATGATCACGCGGGCCAGCTCGTCGGGAATGCTCTCGACGGTCCCATGGGTGCGGTTGCCATAGGTGGACTCGACGATCAGGACGTCGGCGTGCTCGAACTGGTGGGGATCATTGATGATCGGCAGGTTCAGCCGGCCGACGTCGCCGGAGAACACGACCGTGCGGGTCTCGCCACCCTGCTCGAGGGTCAGTTCGATCATGGCCGAGCCGAAGATGTGGCCGGCCTCGTGGAAACGCGCCGTGATGCCCGGAGCCACCTTCACCGGCGTCGTATAGGGGGCCGGAACGAACAGCGGCACCGTGTCCTCCACGTGCTCCTTGGCATATAGCGGTTCATACGGGAACGGACTGATCTTGCCCTGCTTCTCGTGACGACGCTTCTTCTTGCGCATGTCCTCTTCCTGCAGGTAGGCGCTGTCGAACAGCAGGACGCGGGCGATCTCGAGCGTCGCGGGCGTGCAGAACACCTTCCCGCCGAAGCCGTCCTTCACCAGCTTGGGCAGCCGGCCGCAGTGATCCAGATGGGCATGCGTGAGCAGGACCGCGTCCACGCTGCCCGGGTCCACGAAGAAAGGCTCCCAGTTGCGCGTCTGCAGGGCGCGCTCCTGAAACAGTCCGCAGTCGATCAGGATCCGGTGTTCACCCAGGCGCAGCAGCGTGCACGATCCAGTGACGTTGCCGGCCGCTCCCAGAAAGGTCAGTTCCACATCCATGTCATCCTCCCGGTGTGAAGTACCGGACGCGGATGCGGCCGGCCGGACCAGACTACCACAGAGCCAGGTGACCCCGGCAAGCTGAAAAGCCTTTTTTACCGTCTGTTCGGTGCTTGGTGATCCCGGTGGAGGGATTCTTCGACCTTGCGCAGGTAGGCGGCCACATCCAACTTGCGGACCAGCCCCCGCGGGGTCATGGAGCGGACCGCACCGAACACGGGGCGGCGACCGAAGGGACGATCATGCAGGCCGAACACCCAGGCCACCCCGACGGTGCCGTTGGGGTCGCGACCGTCGAGGAAGTACCGGTTGTTCCACCGCAGCAGCGTCGTGAAGGCCTCGCGCCAGTGGGCGCTCCAGAGCAGCACCTGCTTGCCCCAGTACATCCTCAGGTAATTATGCATGGTTCCATGAATCTTCATGGCCGTCATCGCAGCGTTCCAGACGGGATCGGGTGTGTCGCAGGCCTCCATCCTCTCCTCCGAAACAACGTCACCATACGGCATGGCGTGCTCGTCGAGCGTCTTCTGAGCCCAGGCCGGAACCATCGCCGGCGTTCCGTAGCCGGCCTGGAAGCGAGCCGCGTTGATCGCCAGCTCCCGGCGCACGATCAGTTGCTCCAGGAACGCTGCGATGCCAGGTCCACGGTCGAACTCACCGGCGGTGCCGCCGGCGGCCTGCATGCAGGCCAGCGCGACCTCGACCGGTCCGATGTGTCCGAAGTGGAGCCAGGCGCTCAGGTCCGACGAGACATCCAGATCGGCGCGGTGGTGGTTCTGAGCGTAGTTCTCCAGGTGATTTTCGATGAAGATGCCCAATCTCGCCCGCGCCGCAGCCTGTCCTCCTCGGATGACACGTACCGGCGCCAGGTCGTCAACTCCCAGGCTCCGCATCAGGGCACCGGCATCCTCGATCCCGACGCCTTCCTGCGGCGGAGAGCCCGCTGGACCGCTCAACCCGGGTTCGACCAGCGGCTGCAGGAATTCCGGCAGCATCCGATGCACGGCCGGCCGGATGGTGCGCGCGCCGATGTGGGCGTGATCGGCCAGCAAGGCCGGTGGAATGACCGCGTCGCCCTCGACGGCCAGCGCAGCGCAGTCCACCCTTGCTGCGACAGCCGCTCGCAGGGCCCGTCCGAACGGCTCAGGGTGCTCGTCGCACACCAGGATCCCGGCCCCGGCGGCCGCCTCCAGCACTTCGGGCAGGAACTGTCCGATCCGCACCACCAGGGGAATGGCACGTTCACGCAGCGCCTCCCGCACATCGGCCAGACCCTCGAGCAGGAAGGTGAAGTGCCGAGCGTTCGCTTCCGGATACTGTCCGTCGAGCACACAGAGGACCCAAAGACCTGAGCGCCGCTCGTTGGCCAGCTCGATGGCCAGCGTGAGGGCGGGATTGTTCCAGCCCCGCTGCGAGCGCTGCATCCAGTACAGGACGGGGCGGCCAGGTTTCGCGGGGCGGGCGTTCAGGGGTCGTATCAGGCGTTCTGGACAGGAACGGGGGCTCAATCCCCCACCATGTTCTCTTCCTGGAAGGAGCGCATGCGTATGGCACGGCCGTCGGTGTCCGTGTCGGCATGGGATGTGTCCTCCCAGCCGAACCAGAAGAGGTCCCCGCGGGACAGGCAGACCGGACGTGTCTGGTGGCCCATGGAAGTGAAGGGAATCGCGAACTCTCCGGAGGCGGGCGTTCCGTCAGCGGCGAAGCGACGAGCCACGATGCCTGCACCGTAGCCGTCGAGCGAGCTCCAGTCCTCCCAGACCACCAGGAAGCCGCTCGAAAGGGGGCACAGCGCGGGCTCGATCTGGCTGGTCTGCATCGTGTCGTTGGCGAGGAACTCGTCAGCGGCTGGCGCGAAGGATCCATCGAAGCGACGGCAGTGCACGCCCCACTCCCAGAGATCGTAGGTCGCGCTGTTGTCGATCCAGCAGGCGACCAGTCCGCCGGCGTGGGACAGGATCACGGGGGTCGCCTGCCGTCCTGCTGTCAGCAGGTTCAGTCCGAACGTCGTCTCCGTGCTGCCGTCTGCCGCGAGGACCACGGCGGAGACCCCGCCGCTTGCGGCATCGAAGGTTCCGGAGGCGTCCTCGTAGGCCACGAGCCAGCGGTTGCCGGAGATGGGCGTCACCCGCGGCCGGATCTGCAGCCCGGCGGCCGGAATCGCGAGCGTGAACTCCCCGCTGTCACCGGTGATGCCGTTGACCTGCGGGGCTCCGGTCTCGTCGAAGAAACGACCGTGCAGGTCGGCGCCGCCCTCTCCGGAGGTGTCGGCCCAGACCAGCAAAAAGATCCCCAGCGGATTGGCCGCCGCAGCCACATGCAGATCCGGCGCCGTGAACGATGAGTCCACCTGGAACTCGGACACGATCCCGGCCCCCGAGAACGACAGAATCCTGGCGCGCACGCCGGCCTCGAAAGTGGCTCCGCTCTTCTCGTTGATCCACGCCACAAGCAGGTTATCGCCAACGGCGGCGCCCGCGGCCGAGTGCTGGTTGCCACCACCCACCACGTTGTTCACGGTGATCTCCCCGGTCTTGCGTCCGTCGGCGGCGAAGCTGGCCATGCGGATGCCCGATCCACCTCCGTCGGCGCCGCTCCAGTCGGTGTACAGCAGCACAAAATCACCCGAGGCCTGGGCCGAACCCACGAAGACAGGATCCTCCTGATCACGCACGTGGGCATCGTTGGCCACGAAGTCCACACCGTCGGCGAGGGTGCAGGAGGCGTTGCAGCCGTCTCCGGACCTCGTGTTGCCGTCGTCGCAGACCTCGCCCTCCTCGAGGGCACCGTTGCCACACTCGGGGGGAAGGACGACATCGACGTCGGGGGCCGCATCGACGACATCCCCGTCGGCGTCAGGAACGTCGTCGGGCACATCCGGCTGTGCATCCACCGCGGCATCCCAGTCATAGAAACCTGTCTCGCCCGTGCAGCCGGCCATGAAACCCGCAGATACTGTTAATAATATTATAAACAAAAGACGGCGTTTCATCGCAACTTTCCAATGACTTCACAGTACACACCCGGTACCGTGGCGGTGTTGTTCAGTTCGTTGCATTCGCCCAACTGCGGATTGCCCGAAGCGTCCGCGTCGGCCTGCACGGTGACCGTCACCGACGTGGCCAGGGAGCGCGGCGGCGAGGTCCACTCACAGGTCAGGTCCACGCACTGCCCCGTCACCAGCGGCGACTGCAGCGTCGCCTCGCACAGCCACTCGCCCGTCTGCCCGTGAAAGAATCCGACCGGAAGGCCCGTGGGGACCGGCTGGGTTCCGCGGTTGCACACCGTCGCCTGCAGTTCGGCAAAAGTCGTGATCAGGCAGGAAAAGGAAGCCGCGCGCACCGTCAGATCAGGGCTCGTGCCGACGGCGACGGAGCCCTGCACGTTCTGGCGGAAGTTGTTCAGTGTGGCGTCCATCCAGTTCTGGACCCACTGGGCGGTGCGGGGCACGATCCCGGCCTCGGACACGTTGCTCACGCTGTACGTGTGCTGGTTCCAGATGGTGCGGGAGGGAACCCAGCGATCCAGCGAGTCGCGGTATACACGCACGCCAGGGTAGGCTCCCAGCCAGTCCGATCGGCATACGTTTCCTGTACCGGGGGTTCCGGCCACGGGCACGTCGCAGACGTAGCCGGAGCCGCCTCCCCCGCACTGCGCGTCGTCGGCGCAGCGGCAGAAGCCCGTGTCACAGGAACCTGAGGCGCAGTCCAGGTGGGTCTCGCATCGCAGCCCCTTGAAGATCGGATCCATGCGCGTGCCGTTGTGGGAGAGGGGATAGCCTATGCCGCCGGCGGTCGTCGGCGTGATCGTGCAGTTCAGGTTCGAGGGCACCACCAGTTCGGCGTTGTAGTCGCCATCGACGTCGGCCACGATCGGATTCTCGTTCCAGGTGCAGGAACTGTGCCACTGGGAGAAGAGCACCTCGCCGGTGCGGCCGTCGTATACCCGCGTGAAGACCTCGTCGGCATAGACGACTTCGACACGGCCGTCGCCCTCGAAGTCAAACAGCGAAGAGCCGGTGCGGTTGGAACTGTGGTCCTGGCTGACCTGATGCCACAGGATGCCGTCGGTGCGCAGGGTCACGCAGGTGGCGACCTCAGGGATGCCCAGGCAGTCCGGATCGAACACGGAGATCGAGTCCGACGAGGCCGCCGAGAACTCGACGCGACCGTCGCCGTCGAAATCACCAGCCGTGGGGGGCCCGCCGCCGGTGCCGGCCGGGAAGTTGTAGGGACCGTAGAGGGTGCGGCCGAACACGTTGATCACCTGGGTGAGTCCGGATCCCACCACGACGATCTCGGCAATGCCATCGCGGACGCGCCGGTCGTCACCACCGGGATCCTGGGGAAACGTGCCAAAATCGCCGTAGGCCACGTACAGGCCCGCCGGGCCGGTGTTCCAGACCAGGTCCCAGGCCGAAGTGGACGGGTTGAAGGAGTACAGCACGGAACCGCCGGCCAGATCGACCCGGCCATCGCGATCGAGATCGGCGGCCGCCGGATAGGAGAAATACCCGGGCATGCCCAGCGCGCCGGTCAACTGCAGACCGGTGTGGTCGTACACCAGGCCGAACGAGAGGATCTCGGGCTGCCCGTCGTCGTTGAGATCGTGGACGGCGACCCCGGACCAGCCCGTGGACTGGGCGCCGTAGGTCAGGTTGGTCCCGCCGGCGTTGTGTCCATGCCACAACTGGCCCCAGGTGTCCGTCAGATCGTCATAGCGGAAGGCCTCCACGCCGCCAAGCCCGTTGTGGGCCACGATCTCGGGACGTCCGTCACCGTCGAGATCGGCGATGGCCGGTGTGTTGCAGCCATTGAGCTGGGTGCCGACCGTATAGAGCTGGGTGCAATCCCTGCCGTCGAGAACGCGGATGACGCCGTAGTTGCCGTTGTAGTATCCCGAGCTGCCGTCGGTGCCGGAGTAGCTCAGGAACACGATGGAGGGCTGGACCACCGCCGGGTTGCCGTCGAAGTCGAAGTCGGCCACCAGCGGCGTGGAGAGCACGTTGACGTGCGCCGGATACGGATCGCCCGCCGGCGGTGCAGACCAGGTGCAGTGCAGAAACGGCGAGAAGATGCCGGACTGCGGGTACTCCCCGCACTGGGGATTGAAGTGCCCGCGCGGACCGGTGCCGTAGGGCACGCAGAGGTTGTTCCAGCAATAGGTGTCCCCGGCGCACTGACCATCGCTCTCGCAGGGAACACCGGTGACGCACTGCTCGTCCATGCAGATCTCCGCAGGGCTGCAGCAGTCCGTTCCGCAGGGCGTGTCGGGAGCCTGGCAGGTGTCCGCATCCGCATCCGCATCCGTGACGTCCACGACGTCAGTCACATCCGTCACCGCGTCCTGGGTGTCATCCAGATCGTCCTCGACATCCACGGCCGCATCGTGCAACGGAACGCAGAGATCGTTGCGACAGACCAGGTCACCTGAACACGGATGAATTCTGTCACACGGTTCCCCCTGCGACCGGCCCGGCCAGCCGTCCCCCACGGTGCAGGCCGCAACCGCCCACACCACACTCAAAGTCAGGATCCAGCGACGAAAAGACATGGTTCGTTCACTTTCCGGCGATGACTTCCAGGTCGAGGTCCCGGAGAATCTTCGCCAGGTGCTCGCCAGTGCCCGTCGACACGCCGACCAGGGGAAGGCGCAGCTCAGGGGACGGAATCATCCCCAGCATATGCATGCAGGCCTTGGCCGGCGCCGGGCTGGTCTCCAGGAAGAGCCCCTCTGCTATCGGCAGCAGGCGATGGGCCAGCTCCCTGGCCCGGACATGATCACCGGCGGCCGCTGCGTGCACCAACTCCGCGAAGAGGCGTGGGATCACGTTGGCCACAACCGAGATCGCGCCCACCGCCCCCAGCACGAACAGCGGATAGTTCAGTTTGTCCTCTCCGGAGTAGAGGGAGAAGTCCGGACGGGCCGCGCGCAGGATCCACTCGGCCTGGGAGATCGAGCCGGACGCTTCCTTGATGCCCGTCACCCAGGGCACCTCCTGCAGCCTGAGGACGGTCTCCGGCAGGAGGTTCACGCCCGTGCGACCGGGCACGTTATACAGGATTACCGGGAACTCACAGGCCTGGGCCACCGCCGAGAAGTGGGCCAGCAACCCGCCCTGGGTGGGCTTGTTGTAGTAGGGTGTCACCACGAGGGCGGCATCAGCACCGAGCTGGCAGGCCAGCTTCGTACGCTCCACGGTGGTGGCCGTGGACTGGGTGCCGGTGCCGGCGACCACGGGAATGCGGCCCTTGACCTGCTCCACCGTGAAACGGATGATCCGGCTGTACTCGTCCTGTGTCCAGGTCGCCGTTTCGCCCGTGGTGCCGGCCGTGACAATGGCGTCGGTGCCGCTGGCAATGTGCAATTCAATCAGTTTCCCCAGCGTGTCGAAGTCAACGGCGCCGCCGGAAAACGGGGTGATCAGAGCCACTATCGAACCGGATATTTTCTTCATTCCATTCACTCCCTGCACAATTCACAATGTACTGGAAACGATTGAAAAAGCAACGACCACGCTATGTTTTAATGGAAGTCTGCAATCTCTCAGCTTGTATGAACGGGCCATTCTGTTATGCTTCGGACGATGAACAAGTGGCTCACCGAGCCCCAGGTTCTGGGGCAATACATGCTTCGCGTCTTCAACTCCGTCGAGAATCCGGAGCGCTTCTTTCCCCTGCGTCAGAAACTGGGACTGATGGAAGTGGAGGCAGGCCGGTGGTACCCGCAGACCACGCTGCTGAAGTTCTTTGGCAGCGTTCTCAAGACCGACGGGGAGGACATCCTGTTCCACATGGGACTGCAGTTGATCGCCGGCACGGCCTTTCCTCCCAACGTGGTCACTTTCCAGGAGGCGATCTCCTCGATGGACCTGGGTTATACGATCGCCCACCGGTACCAGGTCGGCGCCATGTTCGGTCTGCGTGCATCCGGAGAAATGCAACTGGACATCATCGCCGCCAACCCGTATCCATGCCCCTATGACTGGGGCATCCTGCAGGGCATCATGAAGAACTGGGCACCTGCGGCCCGCCTGTCTCACGATTTCTCGCAGGGATGCCGCCTCGACGGGGAGACGGCGTGCCACTACCACCTGATTTTCTGACGGATGATGCCCAACATGTCGAACAAACCTGAACGCAAATGGATCGGCCCCTTCCGCATTCTCGGACTGCTGGGCTCCGGCGCCACCGGGCATGTGTTCCTTGCGGAGGATCCTTCCCTGGATCGCAAGGTCGCGATCAAGATCCTCAAGACTGATTTCAAGTATGACTCGGAGCTGCGGAACCGGTTCCTGCGCGAGGCCCGCAACATGGCCCGCCTGTCGCATCCGGGCGTGGTCTCGGTCCACGCGGTCGGTGACGAGGAAGGGCTTCCCTACATGGTCATGGAATACCTGCAGGCCACCGACCTGCTCACGGCGATCGAGAAGCAGGGGGCCCTCTCCTGGCCCACCGTCGTGTCGATCTTCATCGACGTGACCGAGGGCCTCTGGAACGCCTATGCCGAGGGCATCGTGCACCGGGATGTCAAGCCGGCCAACATTTTCCTGGCCGCGGAGAACCGCGCCAAGATCGGCGACTTCGGCCTGGCCCGGGCGCTTGAAATGGACGCCAACCTCACCGCCGACGGCGTGGTCATCGGAACGCCCGACTACCTGGCCCCCGAAGTCATCTCCGGAGTCAAGGCCACCGTGGAGTCCGACGTGTACGCCCTGGGCTGCTCGATGTTCCACGCCATGGCCGGCCATCCGCCGTACCGCTTCGTGCATGAGGACATCACCGGACAGGAAGTGCTCAGCCGCCACATCAAGGCGCCCGTCCCCATGCTGGACAACCGGCAGATTCCGCGGGCGCTGCGTAAATTAATCTATGACATGATGAACAAGAAGCCCGGCGCCCGTCCCACCTACGAAAAGATCGTGACCGCGCTGCGCCGCACGATGCGCCCCAAGGACTACAACAGCCGCGCCATGCCCGCCTTCAATCCCGGCCGAACCGCCGCGTCGTCGAAGACCGCGGCCAGTCCGATCCAGCCGACGGGATCCTACGACGAAAAATCATCCGAACCCGAACTGGACCTTCCCATTGTATGGTTGGTGGTCTTCGGCGTGCTGATCTCTGCGGCCATTCTGACGCTCGCCACCTTCGGTCTGACCTGATTCCCCTTTTCATTTCGTTCTGATTGGATTAACATCCGCGACAGTAGAACCACTGACGATTGAACCCGGAGCATCCTTGAAGGAGCCTTTCCGATGTCGGAAAATCCTGTGGATTTCATCAATCCTCCCCTCTCCGTTGATCAACTATCCGATGCCCGGGCGAAGGAACCCTCGCTTCAGACGATCCTTGAGATGCTCGACAGCGCCCCCAGCTCGATCACGGTTCATGACGCCCAGGGAAACTTCCTGTACGCAAACCAGCGGACCTTTGAACTGCACGGCTACGACAAATCCGAGTTTTTGAGCCTGAACCTGCACCAGCTCGACGTCCCGGAGTCGGCTGAGTTGATCCAGGATCGGATCCGGCTGATCGAACAGGATGGACAGGCCTCATTCGAGGTCGAACATTACCGGAAGGACCACAGCATCCTTCCTCTGGAGGTCTCCGTCAAGCAGGTGACCTGGGAGGGCAGGCCGGCGCTCCTGAGCATCGCAAGAGACCTTTCCGAAAAACGGGCCATGCAGGAACTGTCGATGCGGCACACCCGCGATCTCTCCCTGTTTCAGTTGTTCGTGGTGGGGCTCGCAACGGTCTCCGACGACGAAATCCACCGGTACATCGCGCACAGCCTGAAGGAGTTCGCAGGCGCCTACTTCGTGTCGATCTCGGATTTCAACCCGCTGACCCGCTGCCTGGCCCACCGTCATCTGGAGATCGACCCCGGCGTCGCCGGCAAGGTGATCAGTTTCCTCGGCTCCCGGGTGGAGGATATCCATACACCGCTGTCCGAGGAGAACTACGAGTTGGTCACCCGCAAAGGCTGGTCCATCGAGAAATCGTTCCACGAAGCCTCCTTCGGCTCGATCCCGTCACCGGTGGCCGCCGCCATGCAGAAGTTCCTGCACCTGGACCGCTTCATCGGTATCACCTTCCTCGACGACAACCGGCTCTACGGCACCTCGCTGCTGGCCATGCGCCAGGAACAGCCCGACCCCTCCATGGACATGCTGCAGGCCTACCGTCACGCAGCCACCATCGCCCTGCGGCAACGCGCGTCCGAGCAGGAACGCCGCAGGATCGAGGACGAATGGATGAGGGCACGCAAGATGGAGATCAAGGGCCGCCTGGCCACCTCCGTCGCCCCGGATTTCGAAGCCCTCCTGGACGACATCGGACAGCGTTCCGGGCACGTCCTGTCGCTGATGGAAACCGACGACCCGCTCTGCGGAGAGCTCCGGGAAGCCCTCGACTCCTTGAAGTCGGCAAAAGAACTGATGGAGCAATTTCGGGACTTCAAGGCCTGAAGTCTCCCGCCCTCCGGACGATCCGAGTTTGCTTGATCGGGCGCCCGGGTTCGCCTTGAAGGTTTATTCTCTTGCCAGTTCCGGGAATTTCGCGAAGAAGTCGTGCAGCATGGCCCGACGCTCGGGATGAAGGTAGTCGAAGTTCTCGCCGCGGTCGATGACCTCCCAGAAGTCCTTGCTCTCCACGGAGATCAACTCGGAGCGGATCGAGCGAATCCGGTCGATCGGCTCGGTCTTCATGTCGAGGAAGATGCGGTGGGCGCGCTCGGAATCCTCGTGCAGCAGGAAATAGGTGGCCATCTTGATCTGGGCCTTGCGCACGCCGCGCAGCCCCTTTTCCTGGGCCTCGCCCTCGGCTTCCTTGTCCACCTCGAGCAGGATGTCGAGGAGCTTGTCGCCGACGATGGCGCCTGCAGAGAAGGCGAGTTCACACAGCGACGTCAGATCATAGGCCACCGTCTCGGTGATGAACGCGATGTTCATATTAAATGCTACTTGTCCGTAATACCGAAAATAGCCTGCGATCTCAAGCAACTGGTCGTCCATGCCCGCCCGCAGCACTGCCTCGGCGAGCAGCCGGTACTGGTGCAGCACGTTGTAGGCGGTGCGCACGTCCTTGGCGTTGAGGGTCGCGCGTAAATAAGTGTTGAAGAACTTCAGGATCAGGCGCAGCGTCTCCTGCTGCCGGTTCCGGATGGCGTCCTCGCCGAGGTACCGCGTGTCGATGGCCACGATGTAATTGATGTCGCGCATGCGATTGAGCGACTCGTTGTAAATCATCTGGTACTGCCGCAGGGTCTTGTATTCCAGCCAGGTGCGCTTCTCGGTGATCTCGCTGAGCACTTCGCGGTGCATCGAAATGAACTCAGTGTTGGCGCGCAGGGGCCCCGTCACAGCGAACCACTTCTCCGGCAGCTGGTCCTTGCACGACTGGTACTCCCGCAGCAGATCCCGCAGGCTGTCGATCGCGGAGGTGGCGATGCCCTTGTCCTTCTGCTCGATCGCGTTGATCGAGATGTCCGCCAGCTGCTCGACGTTGCGCACCACCTGCTGCTGCAACTGGTCGATGTCGGTGTTCGGACGAAGGCGCACGAGGTTGGAGGTGGCCTGGCGCTCGATACCCTTGACGATGTTCTCGGGTTCCAGGAAATGGAAGACGTACATGAAGTACGGTGCAATCAGGATCAGCGAGACCGTCAGCAGCAGCACGTTCACGATCGAGCCGGCCACCGGGATGAAGTCGTGCTCGGAGCCCCCGCGGATGACGAAGTTCATGAACAGGCAATACACCGCACTGACGATGAAGAACGCCAGGATCAAAAGGTTGGTCTTGTCCTTGAAGAACATTTCGGTGATACGCGGCGTGTAGCGCGTGGCGGCCAGTTGCACGACGATGGAGGCCACCGTAATGACGATGCCCAGAATCGCGGTGATTACTTCGCCCATACCGCCGAGGATCTGCCGGCTGTCGTCTACGGACATTTTATAAAATATTTCAAAAAATCCGGGATTTCCTTGTTTGGTGCCGAACCAGAAAAAGTCCAGACTATATACAATCAGGAAAAAAACAAACGGAACCAGTACCAGGAGCCCTATGGCGATAATTAAAATAGTCTTGCGTGTATTGCCAAACATCTTCCATTCCAGGAAAAATTGTCGAACCGGTTATTGGCTCGACGAACCGGCCACCGACCATCCCGTTTCGCATCCGACAAAAACGGGGACGGGTCCCCCCGCATGGCGCCTACTGTACAGAAGAGGTCAATAAAATGCCAGATGTAATTGCGAAACTCCAACAAATCACCGGGGACCTTTCCGGGGGGCCGCAGGGCCGATCCCGGACGCGGTCCGACTGCCGGCCGCAGATAAATGCCGTTCCGGACGAGCCGGCATCCTGACGAATAATGAAACGTGACTTGACATTATTCGCTGGTTCTTGGAAAACACCGAATCAGGAGTAATTGTATCCGTCATGATGAACACCCTGCTTTCCCTGCGCCGTTTCTGGTTCGTTCTGCTCGTGGTCGGCTGTACCTCGGGTCATCCTTTCCGCATCACGAATTCCATGGATCTTTCTGAGGCCTCCTCCGGCCCGACCGTCACAAAGATCCTGGATCTGGGCAACGCCGAGGTGCCCACGGCCGGCGACGTGACCCGCACGGGCATGAATTCCCAGGCCGTGATCGGTGAACTGCTGTTCGTGCAGGGCAAGGAATTCGGCCGCGGACCCTCGGTGTCCGTCGGTGGCCTTCCCGCGGTGGTGCTGGCTCGCACGGAAAACGGCGGCCTCCTGGTCCGCGTGCCCGTGGGCGTCCCCGCCGGCAGGCAGAATGTGGTTGTCTCCACACACAAGGGTGTCTCTTCGTTTCCGTTCGAGTTCCGCCGGTTCGCCGCGGCCGGTAGCCCCGGTAACCCGAAGATCTCCCTGATGGAAGCTCCCGCCTTCAAG
>PHAZ01000050.1 GCA_002841825.1 Deltaproteobacteria bacterium HGW-Deltaproteobacteria-22
ATCCCCCGTGGCCCCCTCCCGGTGAGGATCTCGACCGGAATTTCATCCCCATCACGAGAAATTGGGGGTTGTGCGTTTTTTCAATTCCATTATGTTACGCAGCAAGCGCGGTGACATCACGCGCCGGGGTTTTTTCATGGCATTTCCTGATTATTACCAGCTTTCCAGCGAGTTCGGGGAGGGCGCCGTGGCCAAGGTGGTCCGGGCGGGCAACCTGAAAACCGGAAACACGGTCGCGCTCAAGGTGCTCAAGGACATCACCGACGAGGAGGACATCCGGCGGCTCGGACGCGAGATGGACATCCTCTCCCGCATCGAACATCCGGCCGTGGTGCGCTATCTCGGCCACGGCACCACCAGCGAGGGGGCGCCCTACGTCGAGATGGAGTGGCTCGAGGGCTCCTCCCTGCGCGACGTGCTCATGGCCCGTGAGCGGCTCGAACTGATCGAGATACTCGACATCCTGATCCCGGTGATCTCCGCGCTGGCCACCTGTCACGAGAACGGCATCATCCACCGCGACATCAAGCCGGAGAACATCATGCTCTGCTCGCCGGGCGGAAAGACGGTCAAGTTGATCGACTTCGGGATGGCCAAGCTGCTCAAGGGAACGCCCATCACCCACGACGGGCAGTTGTTCGGCACGCCGCAGTACATCGCGCCCGAGAGAATCACCATGGATCAGGACCTGACCGGCGCGATCGACGTCTATGCGCTGGGCATCATGGCCTACGAGATGATGACCGGCGTTCGTCCGTTCGATCATGAGGAGGTCCAGAAGATCCTCATGATGCACCTGACTGAGAAGGTGCCGCCGATGCACGAGATGGCGCCGGACCTGGCGATCCACCCGGGGTTCTCCCGCATCGTGCGCCGCATGGTCCGCCAGGAACCCCTGCAGAGGCCCCTGGCCACGACGCTGTACACTGATTTCCGCGTGCTGCGCGCGACGGTGGAGCGGATGGATTCCCGGCTATGACCAAGCTGCGTGGATCCTCCTTGAAGAAGCCGCCGTGGCTGCGTGTTCCCCTGCCGGGCGCCGGCGCCTTCGCCGAGGTGAAGACGAGGCTGCGCAAAAACGGGCTCGTGACGGTCTGCACCGAGGCCTCCTGCCCGAACCTGGCCGAGTGCTGGGCCCATGGGACCCTCACAGTGATGATCCTCGGCGACGTCTGCACCCGCAACTGCCGGTTCTGCGACGTGCGCCACGCCGGGGACGCGGAGCCCGGCACCGTCTGCGGTCCGCCGGATCCGGACGAGCCGGAGAAGGTCGCCCGCGTGCTCGGCGAGCTGGGCGTGCGGTATGCCGTGCTCACCTCGGTCACCCGGGATGATCTGCCCGACGGCGGAGCCGCCCACTGGGCAGCGGTGATCCAGGCCGTGTCCGCCGCCTGTCCGGCGGTGGAGGCGCTGGTCCCGGACTTCGGCGGGAAGCTCGACGCCGTCGACGTGGTGCTGGCTGCCGCCCCCACGGTGTTTGCCCACAACATCGAGACCGTGCGGAGCCTCTCCCCGGAGATCCGTCCCATGGCCGACTACGATCGCTCGCTGGTCGTGCTGGCGCATGCGGCGGCATCGGGCATACCGGTGAAGAGCAGCCTGCTGCTGGGCCTCGGAGAGACGCACGAAGAAATCCTCGTGACGCTGTGGGATCTGCGCGCCGCCGGCGTGGCCCGGGTCACCCTGGGACAGTACCTGGCCCCGAGCCGGGCTCATGTTGCGGTGAAGAGGTTCCTTTCTCCCGGGGAATTTGATATGTTGCGCCAAGAAGCGCTGGAAATGGGTTTTTCGGCGGTACACTCGGGTCCTCTGGTGCGATCTTCGTACCACGCCCACACCATGGCCGGCCCCTGCGGCTCCTCGAGGTGACATGCGGACTTTGCGTTTTCCGGTCTCAGGTCTCGTTTTTATCATGGGTTTCCTGACTCACTTCTCCTGCCATCGGGAGATGGTCTCCGACGCCGACGAGGGCGAAAAGATGAGGGCCTGCCGGGACATCACCGAGAAGGCCGAGAAGGAGACGCTGCCGCTGGTGCAGCCTCCGGTGCTCGCGTCCGTCGAGTTCGAGGGTGGCGGCTTCACCGAGCTGCCGGTCCCGGCCGACAGTCAACTGGTGCTGGGAGTCAACCTCGCGGCGTTCCACAAGGCCGGTCTCCTGGACCAGGCTGCCAAGTTGGTGCCACCCTGGTTCATGGCACAGAACGCGCTGACCTTCCTGGGGCTCTCCCCGGGCAAGTCCGTGCAGGCCCTCGTGGTGGGCCTGTCGATGGACGCCACTTCCTGGGTCCCGGCCCGCGCGGTGGCCGCCTTCACTGGGAACTTCTCCTCCACCGAGACCCTCGAGCGCGTCTACAACATCGCCGGCAAGCTTCCCAACGCCGACCTGCCTCCGTTCTCCCGGGAAGGCAAGGAGCTGGTCGTCTCCTATGAGGGGCGGAACCTCCGCATCTCCCCCCATTCCGAGAAGGTGATCCTGGTCTCCAACCTGAAGAACCCGGACACCCGGCTCTCCACGAACCTGGAGTTCACCAGGATGACGGCTCCGATTCCCCGCAACAGCGCCATCTGGTTCGCCGGTATGAAGGTGTCCCGCCAGCTGCCCGAGATGCCCAGGGTGGTCTCCCAGATCGTCACGCAGCTGGAACAGTTCTCAGGATATTTCAACATTGACTCCCAACAGAACGCCGAACTGCAGATCCGTCTGCGCTTTTCCAGCGCCGAGTCCGCCCGCCAGGCCAAGGAGCTCATCCGCCTGGGCATGTCCCAGGGACTGATGGAGCTGGGGCCCCGCATCCAGAAGAGCTTCAGCCTCGACGGCTCCACGGATCACGAGAGCGTCGTCTCCCGGGGCCGCTTCATCCGGATCCTGTTCCGGCTGGATCGCTTCCAGACGCAGTTCCTGATCTCGTGGATGGTTTCCTCACTCAAGGAAACAGGACACTGGATCTTCGAGCGCGATTCTGGTATGAATGCGTCCACCGGGCCGGTCGTACTCCCCTGAGGATGGCATCCGGGGGGCAGAAAAACGCCCGGCCGGCGGCATTTTCCGGAGCATTTTTACATACTCGAAAGGAAGTATTTCGATGACCAAGAAGACCTACAAGAAAAACGTTGAGAAGCAGAAGAAAGCCAATAAGAAACCCGCTCCGGCTTCCGTGAGCCCCCTGCAGATGGTGAAGGAGCGCTTCGGTTCCAAGGAAAAGCTCGCCCAGGCCGTGGCCGATCTGTTCGCCCAGGTGAAGGAAGAGCGCGAGAACCTCAAGGAGCGCCTGCTGACGGCGGCCAACACCCAGCTGCTGCGCCTGCACGAGGTCTCCACCCAGGTGAAGGAGCGCTTCGGTTCCAAGGAAAAGTTGATCGATCACGTCCTGACCCTCCAGAACCGCATGAAGGACTCCGGCTACCGCGAAAAGCTGGCCGGCTTCTCCCTGCCGCGCCTGATGGACCTGGTCCGTCGCTTCGAGAAGAAATAATCCCTTCACAGGAGCGTCGATAGCATGTCCTCTCCGATGGCCAGATTCAATCACATCCCCCGCACGCTGCGCGGCAAGATGGGATCCGACTTCGTCGCCTCCCTGGTGGTCACGTTCAGCGCCGGCGTGGCGTTCTTCGCGATCGTGGCGGTCCTCATCGTCGCGTTGCCGTAGCTGCACACGGCGTTGTCGCGCGCGTTCTCCACATGAAAAACCTGAAATTACCGGGGGTGCACTCATGAGCGGCGACAGCCGGATCCGGGTCCTGCCCGATCAACTCGTGGACATGATAGCGGCCGGCGAGGTGGTCGAGCGGCCTGCATCGATCGTCAAGGAGCTCGTCGAGAACGCGCTGGACGCCGGCGCGACCCGCGTGGAGGTGTCGGTGTGGCGCGGCGGCATCGAGGAGATCTCGATCTCTGACGACGGCTGCGGCATGACGCCGGACGAGTTGAAGGTGGCCCTGTTGCGGCACGCCACCAGCAAGATCCATGAACTGACGGACCTCGAAGACATCCACACCTTCGGTTTTCGCGGGGAGGCGCTCCCCTCCATCGCCTCGGTCTCGCGCATGACGGTCCTGTCCCGGACCCGGGAGATGGAGCTCGGCCACGGCGTGGCGCCTGATCGGGAGACCGGCCGGCGGGAGCTCGCCGAGGCCATGACGCCGGGCACGCGGATCACCATCGCCAACCTTTTCCACAACGTGCCTGCGCGCCTGAAGTTCCTCAAGTCCGAGGCCACCGAGGCGTCCCATGTGCAGGACGTGGTCGTGGACATGGCGCTGGCCCAGCCGGCGGTGCACTTCCGCCTGATCCAGGACGGTCGCGTCCAGCTGGACTTCCTGCCGCAGCCCGACCGCCTGCGCCGCGCCGAGGACGTGCTGGCCCGGCGCGTCCGGACCGGCCTGTACGCCTGGGAGGAGACCGGCCCCGAGGGCGCGCGCCTGGCCCTCGTCATGAGCGCGCCGGAGGTGCACCTGGCCGAGGCCTCGGGCGTCTACCTGTTCGTCAACCACCGTCCCGTGCGGGATCGCCTGCTGCTGTCGGCCGTGACCGGTGCCTACGGCGGCCTGCTTCCGCGGGGGCGCTATCCCGTGCTGGTGCTGCATCTGGAGCTCCCGCCGGCGATGGTGGACGTCAACGTGCACCCCCAGAAGACGCAGGTCCGCTTTCGCAGCGAGCGCCTGGTGGCGGGCTTCGTACGTTCGACGATGCAAAAGGCTCTGTCGGCGGCACCCTGGGTGGCGGGCAAGGGCCTGCGGACCTATCAGCTGAAGTCAACGCCGGCTTCCCAGACGGCTCTGGAGCCCGGCGGACGTCCTGCGGAGTCCGGCGGACGTCCTGCATCGGGGGGGACGACCCTGCCCGTGAAGGCCGCCATCACCCAGGCCCTGGCGCGCAACCGCAAGGGCGGGTCAGGGCCCGCATCGGCGCAGGTCCGATCATCGTCGCCTGGGAAGATCTCCGCACCGCCGCCGCCGGCCGTGTCCGGGACGCCGCCGGTCCGGCCGAAGGCTTCTTCGGGCGCCCGGAGCCGGATCGAGAGCCTGTTCGCCGGGGCTCCCGCCCCCGAGGCCACCCCGGTGCCGGAGCTCGTCGAAGGGGCAATAAACAAAAAAGCAACCCTCCCCGCCGAGGGGGTCCGTTATCTGGGCTGTCACGATGGACTGTATCTTCTGTTTTCCCTTGCCGGGGCGCTCATCGTCATGGACATGCACGCGGCCTCCGAGCGCGTGCGGTACAACGAGATCCTGGCCAACCTCAGGGGCAGCCGGCGCCTCTGCCAGGGCCTGCTGCTGCCGCTCACCGTGGAAGTAGGACGTAGTTCAGATTGGGAGCCCTGGCTCGCCGAGCTGGCGCTTCTGGGCTTCGATCTCGACCTTTTCGGTGAACGCCAGTTGGTGATCCGGGGCGTTCCGGCGTCCCTGGGCACGCGCCCTGTGGAGCCGCTGCTCGCGGAGTTGTTCGAGGGATTCTCCGCCGGCCGCGGGGCCGACGAAGGTCTGCAGGTCCACGAGCGCATGGCAGCCACCATGGCCTGTCACAGCGCGCTGCGCAAGCACGATCCGATCACGCCGCCGATGGCGCTGACCCTGTTTCACCAGATCCGGACCCTGCCCTCGGGCGGGCACTGCCCCCACGGGCGACCCGTGTCGATGGAAATCACCACCACGGAGCTGGAATCCGGCTTCCTTCGGCGGTAGAACCACTCATCATGGGTTTTGAACCTTCTCCCCTCTCCCGGATCATCGACGCCCTGCTGCGGCGCAATCCCCAGTTGATGCACCATTTCCAGTTGACGCGCATGCAGCAGGAGTGGAGGTCGCTGCCGGCCCCGTTTCCCGAAGGGACCGCGCCGCTCTCCTACGACGGCGCCACGCTGGTGATCGCGGTGCGCAACATCATCTGGAAGCAGGAGATGTCCTTCCGCTCGGGGGACCTCGACCGGGCCATGCGCGCCTCCTGGCCCCAGTTGCGGTTTCAGAAGCTGGTCTTTCGCGTGGCGCCGCTGCCCGAGCCGCCGGCCCTGCCGGTCCCGCCCGCGGATCCTGCGCTGCGCCTGCGGACGATCCAGCGCACGACCGCCGGCTCTCCCGGGGAGCTGGAGTTCCGCCACCTCCAGGATGATCTCCAGGGAAGCGAGGAGCCGTTTGCGCGCAGCCTCATGCGGCTGCTCGAGAGCCGCCTCCCCGAGGACAAACCGTAGGCCGTTTCTTGCTTTCCCGGGTGAGTTGGACTACGTTGAATGGCCATGAACCGCACCTCGTTCCAACTTGTGATCGTCGATGACGAAGCCAGCGTGCGCAAGATGCTCCAGATCGCGTTCTCCCGTCTGGGCCACCGGATCGAGACCTTCGGAAACGCCGAGTCCGCGCTGGCCTTTCTCGAGGAACATCCGGCCGACGTGATCATCACCGACCTGCGGATGCACGGCATCTCGGGCATGGAATTCCTGAAAAAAGTCAAGCAGAAATGGGCCGGGATCGAGGTCATCATGATCACCGCCCACGGCACCATCGAGAACGCCATCGACGCCGTGCGCGCGGGCGCCTTCGACTTCGTGCAGAAGCCCTTCGAGATCGCCGAGCTCGAGTTGACCGTCGCGCGGGCCATCGACCAGCGGGCCCTGCGTCGCGAAAACGAGGAGCTGCGGCGGCAGTTGCAGAGCGCGGGCCCGGATTCGGTGCAGTTCGTCACCGCGTCGCCGGCGATGAAGACGGTGATGGACCTCGTGCTCAAGGCGGCCCCGGCGCGGGCCGGCGTGCTGCTCACCGGCGACTCGGGCACGGGCAAGGAGCGGGTGGCCCGGGCCCTGCACCAGCTCAGCGGGCGCAAGGGCGGGCCGTTTCTGGCCGTCAACTGCGGCGCGATCCCGGAGACGCTGCTGGAGGGCGAACTGTTCGGACACGTCAAGGGCGCGTTCACGGGCGCTGATTCCACCCATGACGGCCTGTTCCAGGCGGCCGGCGGTGGGACCCTGCTCCTCGACGAGATCGGCGACATGCCGCTGCCGCTCCAGGTCAAGCTGCTGCGTGTGCTGCAGGAGCGCTCGGTCAAGCCCGTGGGCGGCACCCGGGAGATCCCGGTGGACGTGCGCGTGGTGGCCGCCACCAACCGCAACCTCGAGGAGGACGTGCGCGCGGGTCGTTTCCGCGAGGATCTCTACTACCGGCTCAACGTCGTGAGCATCCGCATGCCGTCGCTCTCCGAGCGCCGCGAAGACATCCCGATCCTGGCCGACCAACTGCTCTCGCGGCTGGCCTCCGAGGCCGCGATCATCCGTCCGCGCCTGTCCGATGAGGCGCACCTGTTTTTCATGTCCTACGCCTTTCCCGGCAACGTGCGCGAACTCGAGAACATGCTCGAGCGTGCGGTGGTGCTGGATCAGGACGGGGTCATCGACCTGGCGGACCTGCGCCCGCCCGCGGCGTCCGGCGCCCAGCCCGCGGTTCATCCGGAAGGCAACCTCGACGAGCAGATCTCCGGGCTCGAGCGGGTCCGCATCCTCGAGGCCCTGTCGGCCACCGGCGGCAACCGCACCGAGGCCGCCCGGCGGTTGGGCATCACCTTCCGCTCCCTGCGCTACCGCATGGCCAAGCTCGGCCTGGGGGAGGGGTGACGTTTTGTGGCCCCGAAGTGACGTAAATCGTCACATCTACACACAGAGCCCTGTCTGGAACAGCGGCGATGTCCTTGTGTCCCGCGGCTTTTTCCCGGATGCGTCGATCTGGCCCGCGGCTTGCGATGTTGAACGACGCGGAGAGGTCTTTCGATGAAACGTACCGGCTTTACCCTTGTTGAACTGATGGTCGTGGTCGCGGTGCTGGGTATCCTGGCTGCCATCGCGATCGTCTCCTTCCGCCGGCAGGGCAACTCCGCCAAGGCCGCCGAGGTGCCGGGCATGTTCGCCGAGATCAAGCGCTCCCAGCTGGCCTTCCAGGCGGAGAACGGCTATTTCCTCTCCTCGGCGGCCGCCGAGACCACCGTGTATCCGGTCCTGCTGGCCACCGGCGAGCCCAAGAGGAAAAAATGGGAGCCGGCCGCCAACTCCCCCTGGGCGAACCTGGGCGTGCGGCCTCCCGACAGTTGGATGTACTGCGGCTACGCAACCATCGCCGGCGCGGCCAACGTCGCCCCCGGCGGCACGTACGGCAAGAACATCTACAACCAGCAGACGCCCCAGACCCAGTGGTTCTATGTGCTGGCGATCTGCAATTTGAATGCCGAGATTGCAACGAACACGATCTATGTGTCATCACACGACCGCGAAACCACCGTCACGTACAACGACGGAGACTAGGTTTGACTTTTAACCCGGGCCGACGGCCCATGAAAGGTAGTCCAACATGAAAAAACAATCCGGTTTCACCCTCATCGAGCTCATGATCGTCGTCGTCATCATCGGCATCCTGGCCGCCATCGCGATCCCGTCCTTCCTGAGGTACATCGCCTCCTCCAAGGCCTCCGAGGTGCCCAACCAGTTGAAAGCCATCTATGATGGCTCCGTGTCCTACATCGAAGACCCGAAGAATCACCTGGACCCGGCAACCGGTGAACCCGTTGCGATCGCCTTCCCGGTCACCGTGTCCTGGACCCCGAACGCCTTCGCCGCTGGCTGCTGCTCGGGCACCCGCCCCCAGAAGTGCACGCCCAAGGTTGGCGTCGTAAATGGTTACGACCCGGTTGCCTGGACCGGGGATGCCACCTGGAAGAAGCTGAAGTTTGAACTTCGTGACCCGCATCTGTATGTCTATGGTTATTCCAGCACTGCCACCGCCTTCAAGGCGGCCGCCAAGGGCGACATCTCCTGCAACGGTACCAAGGAATACTACTGGCGCGGTGGTACGTATGCCAACGGCGTCGTGACCGGCACCGCCGAGATCGTCAAGACCGATGATCCTGCCAACGCTGGCCAGTAGACGATCCAAGTCCATTCAACCTGCCTGAAATTGAAACTGCGTTGGTTCCTTCCCCTTGCTCTCGTAGACAACTCCAAGCATAATGCCCTGCATGGCGCAGAAGCTCCTTCTCGGTACGGTCATTCTCATTCTGCTCGCGATCGGCGCGTGGGGCCTGGCTGAATCCCGGCGGGCGGCCCGCTTCGCGGAAGTGCCTCAGAACCTGAGGCACCTGTACGAGGGGGCCACGGTCTACGCCCAGCGTTACCTGACCCGCCCGGTGAAAGAACGCATCAGGCCCAACTTTCCGTTGTCCTCCACGATCACCCCCGAGAGCCCGTGCTGCCGTCATGGCAAACCAGCGGCCTGTGTGCCGGGCGGGAACACGACTACGTCGTATGATCCGGCCGAGTGGAAGAAAAAGCCGTTTCTCGAGCTGGGCTTCGAACTCAAGGATCCCCATTTGTATCGCTATTCGTTCACCTCCTTCGAGCCCGGTGAGGAACTTCGGTTCGAGGTCTCCGCCCACGGCGACGCCGACTGCGACGGGATCCTCTCCCGCTTCTATCGCAAGGGCCAGGTCTCGGGTCGCGAGGTCACCGGTCCCCTCGAAATCTTCACTGAGAATCCGGTAGAGTAAGGGTTTCTCCGCCTGGGTTTCAGACGAAATACTCTGACTTGAAAACCGCTGTCAGTCTTCGGGGGTAAGGATCTCCGCCACGCGTTTGAGCAGCAGGGAGACGCCGAAGGGCTTGGCCAGGAACGAGCGCTCCTCGGTGGCCACGCCCTGCTTCTCGAGCAGGTTGGACGTGTAGCCCGACATGTAGAGGACCTTCAGGCCCGCCATGGAGCGCTTGAGCTCCTGATACAGCCGCTTCCCGCTCATGTGGGGCATGATCACGTCGGTGATCAGCAGGCCGATGGGCCCCTCGGAGAACGAGTTGGCCAGCTGGATGGCCTTTTGCGGATCGGGCGCGTCGAGGACGCGGTAGCCCTGCTTGGCCAGCGAGCGGCAGACGAAGTGCCGCACGGCATCCTCGTCCTCGACGACCAGGATGGTGACCGACTCGCAGGCGCGCTCCACCGGCTGCGGGGACGGGGTCAGGTCCAGCACGCCGGAGGGTTCCTGATCGCTGAGCGGAAGCTGGATGCGGATCAGGTTGCCCGAGGGGGGTGTCGGAATCCACGTGATGTTCCCGCCGAACGCGTGCACGACGTTCCATGCGTTGGCCAGATCCAGATCCGTCGCGCTGCCGGTGGCCGAACCGAAGGGCTCGAAGATGGTGCGGGCCTCGGTCGCCGAGAGGGTCTCGCTGCGAACGACGATGTCAATCAGCAGCAGGTGGCCGTCCGGGCCATAGGCGGCCGTGTCAAGGACGGCCGGACGCAGCACCGAGGCGCGGACGGAGACGGGCCGGCGCCCGGCGCTTTCGACGGCGCCCGCGGTCGATCCGTGGCCTGCACGGCGGAGGGCGGCCAAGAGCACCTGCTGGAAGTGCTCGGGGTCGAGGCGGACCACCGTGCGGTCGGAGACGCCCTCGAGCTCCAGGTTCACGCCACCGGGGAAGCTCGCAGAAAGGGAGTCCACGCTTGCCTGAAGCAGCGCCCGGGCGGAGACGTTTTCCATCTTGTAGGTCTGCCGTGTGCCGAAGCGCAACAGGTTGTGGGCCAGGTCCTTGGCGCGCTCGGCCGCCTGATGCACCTGGCGCAGATCCGAGGCCAGCGGGCTGTCCGACTTGATGTCCAGCAGCGCCACCGAGACGTAGCCCAGGATCGGGGACAGCAGGTTGTTGAACTGGTGGGCGATGCCGTTGGCGAGCTTTCCGATGCTCTCCTGCCGCTGGGACTGCAGCAACTGCTCCTCGAGCCAGTTGGATTCGCTGCGGGTGCGCAGGTTGGCGAGGGCCTGGCCCAGCAGGGAGGCCGCCGTCTTCAGGCTCTCGATCTCGGGCGCGGTCCAGACCCGCCGGGACTTGCAGTCATCCATGCCCCAGAAGCCCCACCAGCGGTCGCCCACAAAGATTGGCACGACGGCCAGCGACACGATGTTCTGGGGCAGCAGCGTCTCCTGCTCAGCCACCGGGAAGTCGATCACGTTCCCGGCGATGATGCGGTTGGCCTGCAACTCACGGGCCCAGCGCTGGAACCCCGCCTCCGCCAGGCTCAAGGCCTGCAGATCAGGATTGTCGATCTGGGACATGATCCCTGGGGACACCCACTCCATCCACTGGCTGGTCACCAGATCCCCGGACTCGGTGGGGTGATTTTCGAAGATGTAGACCCGGCTGACCTCGGCGGACCGTCCCAGTTGTTCGAGCTGGCCGGGCAGGCGGTCGCGGAAATCGGGGGTCGCCAATGCCTGTCCGAGCAGCGCCACGGCCTTCCAGAGCGCCTCGGAGCGACGCGAGGAGTTCCGGGAGAGAGACAGGTCGGTCGTGTCCTGGCAGAAGACATCCCAGCCCGGTGTGCCGTCGCTCCCCTCGCGAGGGGACAGGTAGGTGCGGAACGCCAGCTCGGAGCCCTGGGCGTCGGTGAACAGCCAGGTGCTCTCGTGGTATTCCGGCGCCTCAAGTTCGGAGAGCGCCCGCTCCAGCTCCTTCTTGCCGGTCAGCATGCTGAACAGACCGTGGGGAAGTTGATCGACACGGTTTTCCTCCATGCCCAGGAGGTCATAACAGGAGGCCGACAGCCAGGTCCACGTCCAGGCGTCGGCGAGCTTCTCCACGCGTCCGCTGAACTCGCGCGAGTACTTCCGGGAAAACGCCGTGATGTCCTTCATCTGCTGGAACTTCCTGCGGCAGCTCTCGGTGGCTTCGGCCTTGTGCAGGTTCGACCAGGACACAGCAAGGTCCATGGTCAACTGTTCCAGCCTCGTCGTGGTCTCGGCCGAGAACGCGAACAGTTGGCGGTGGAACAGGCACAGCACGCCGAAGCGCTGCTCACCGGTGGAGACCGGGATCAACAGCATCGAGCCGATGTTGCGGGTGCGGGTCCAGTCACGAAGCCGTCCCAACTCGGGCATGGACTGGGTGTCCCGGATGTGCACCAGCTTCTGGCCCAGGAAGGCCCAGTTCGCAGGATGGTTCTCGGTGAAGCTGCCGCCGGTGACCGGCTCCCAGAAGTCCGGACCCCACTCTCCGGCCACGGAGGCGGGCTTCAGTTCCGGACCTGCCGCGAGGATGAACACGGTGGAGCACTGCAGGAAGGTCTGCAGTCGACGGCAGACGATCTGCAGCGCGTCCTCGGTGCGGTCCACACGCAGCAGATCCGAATACAACTCGGACAGGTGGCCTTCGAGCCGGTGCAGCGTGGGTTCGCCGGATCGCCGCTGCGGGTCGTCCTCGAAGAGATCGCCGACGGGCTCGATCCACAGGCAGAGCAGGGGTTGGTCGCCGGGCCACGCGGTGACGGCGAGCCGGTACCGGGCGTTGTCCGGGGCGTACATGCTGGTAAAGAAGGAGTAGGCCACCCCGTTTTCCAGTTGGCGAGAGAGAAACCGGGCATCGATCCCGGCGTTGCGCACCGGCTTGCCCTCTTCGTCCAGGGCGACCCACTGGAAATGTTCGATGCGTTCGACGGGGGCCCGCTCGTCGGGATTGAGGAGCTCGAAGAAGGCAGGGTTGGCGTAGGCCAGGAGCCCGGAGGTCTCGACGACGAGGACCGCGATGGGGCAGTCCTCCAGCAGAACGCCGGCCTTTCCCATGGTTTCGGGGAGGTTTTTCACATTCTCCAGCATCTGGTTTTTGGCCGTCGTCCTATCAGAATCGTCTCACGTCGATCAAGTATTGGAATGAAATATCATATTTCGCCCAACTGTGCAAACCCGATTTCCTCACGCCAAGCGTTCGACACCGATTGCAAAAACCGGCGATTTCGGGATATGCTTCCCGATGCCCGGACGATTCACGCCCCGCCTTCCGGGCAGACAGGAAGCACCATGAAACGATCCGCACTGACCGGCAGCCTGACCATCGTTCTCTTGTTCGCGGGCTTGTCCGCCTGTGATCCCAAGCCCGTCCGTCACCCGAAGACGACGCCTGTCGCCGGGGAACCATCCCACGGGAAGCCCGACGGCATGAAGGCGCCCGACGGCAAGGTCAGGCCCAAGGCGGAGAAGACGGCCTTCACCACGGTCGCCGACTACGACAAGTACCTCGTGGAGAACCCCGAGGATCCACAGGCCTACTACAACCGCGGCACGCTGCACCTGCGGGCGGGCAACACCTCCTCGGCGCTGGCGGACTTCACCAAGGCCATCGAACTGAAGCCCGACTACCAGATCGCCTGGGTGAACCGGGCCGTGCTGCACGTCAAGGCCGCCCGCTTCGATGCGGCGCTGATCGACTACACCAGGGCCATCGAGCTGGATCCGACCAACGGTCGCATGTATTTCCAGCGGGCCTTCGTGTACGAGAAGAAGAATGATCCCAAGCGCGCCCTGGCCGACTACGACAAGGCCATCGAGCTCAAGCCCGACTACGCCGAGGCCTACGTGAACCGCGGTCTGCTGCAGGAGACCGGCGGCTCGGAGGAAAAGGCGCTGGCCGACTACAACAAGGCCATCGAGTTGAACGGCAAGCTGCCCAAGGCGTATTCGAACCGCGCGCGGATCCTGTTCAAGGCCAAGAAGCTCGACGAGGCCCTTGCGGACTTCTCGAAGGCCGTCGAGCTGGATCCGCAGTATGCCCATGGTTTCTACAACCGCGGCCTGGTATATCTGACCTCGGGGGACATCGACGGCGCGATCTCCGATTTTTCCAAGGCCGTCGAGCTCGAGCCGGGCCTGACCAAGGCCTTCATCAACCGAGGCGCGGCCTACACGGCCAAGAAGGACTTCGATGCGGCCGGGAAGGACTATTCCAAGGCCATCGAACTCGAGCCGGAGAACGGAAGATCCTACATCAGCCGTGCGGTCAACTTCTTCAACCAGCAGAAGTACGATGAAGCCTGGGCCGATGTGGCCAAGGCCAAATCCCTGAAGGTCAACCCCTCGCAGAAGTTCCTCGAAGCCCTCAAGAAGGCCTCCCGACGCGACAAATAGCCCGTGTTGGATTTCGAGGTGCTGCTTGCAGCGCCGGAACGGTAATCGCCCTTGTCACGGAAGAGGCGCCACTCCCTGGGGCGCCGGGCCGGGCGTCAGCCCGCCATTTGAAGGCACGAGGTGCCTGGATCGCCTCCGGTACGGAAGTCAGGAAGATCAGGTTGTCGTCTGGGGCACGGTCACTTCAAAATGCAGGCTGGTGGACGAGGGGGACTTTCCCTTCCATGGCGGACACGAGCTGGCGGGTGCGGACCATCTTGAGCACTGCGAAGATCAACGGCGCCAGGATGCGGTCCTCTTCGACAAAGAAGATGTTCGGATTCTGCTCCATCTCGTCGAAGATGATCTGCGTGCCCGCGCCCAGCTCCTTGTGGAACGGTGAGCGGAAGTGCAGCGCCTGGAACGCGGTCAAAAACTCGATGGCGATGATCTTCTCGACGTTCTCGATGACGGTGCGGGTCTTGCGAGCGGCGATCAGCCCCATGCTCACGTGATCCTCGGTGTTCTCGCAGGTGGGGATGGAGTCGACGGAGGCGGGGAAGCACTGGCACTTGTTCTCGGAGACGAGGGCGGCGGCCGTGTACTGCGGGATCATGAAGCCGGAGTTGAGCCCGCTCTTGTGGATCAGCAGCGACGGCAGTCCGTTGTTGTGGCGTCCGTCGACGATCTTGGCGACGCGCCGCTCGGAGATCGAGCCGAGCTCGGCGACGGCCATGGTCAGATAGTCCATGGCCAGGGCCAGAGGCTCTCCGTGGAAATTGCCGCCCGAGCGCACCGCCGCGCGGCAGGCCTCGATGGTCAGGGACTTTTTGTAATCCTCAAGCTCGGCCGGACCGTCGGGCGGGAAGACCAGGGGATTGTCCGTCGAGGAGTTGGCCTCGATCAGGAGCATGTCCATGACGTGGGCCAGCGCGTTGCGGGCCGCGCCGTGAACCTGGGAGGCGCAGCGGAAGGAGTAGTCGTCCTGCACGCTCGGGATGCGGGGGACCGCCCGCTCGAGCAGGTCGGCCACCGCGGTGAGCTGCTCTCTCAGTTGGGCGGCGATGGCCTCCTCGGAGTCGAAGAGCCTGCGGATGCACGACTGCAGCTTCACCTGCAGCGGGTGCAGGCCGCGGCGAAGGGAGCGGGTGAGGGGATCGCTGGCGAACGCGGCGTTGCCGGACGGGTCGCCGTGTCCGAGGTCGTCGGCGTTGTCGCGGGCCAGCCCGTGCGGATTCGAGCGGGCCGTCTCCAGACCGGCGGCGATGGCCAGGACCTCGGTCTCCATGCCCGTGGCACGGGCTGCGGACTGGTTCTCCTGGAGCTGGCGGATGCACTTGTCCAGGATCGCGAGGTTGAGCGGGCTCGACAGGATCGAGCTGCCCTCGACCAGGATGCGCACGTTGGCCGCGGAGGCCACCTGGCCCGGATACGGCCGGGCGCGCGCGATCTCGGCGTCGAACGCGGTGCGGATGCCCTGGAAGGCCTCCAGGCTCAGGGCGCAGCTCATGTCGGCCTGGGTGGCCAGCCCCTCGGCGTCCCACGCGTTCATGATGCCCAGCGCACAGGTCACCTGCACGCCGTTGGTGAGGGCGAGGCCCTCCTTGGCCTCGAGGTCGATGGGGGCGTAGTCGTGGAACATCTTGAGGTTTTCCGGCGAGGAGGAGACGAAGCCCTCCGGATCGGGGGTCTCCACGATGTCCAGATCCCGGCGGCTGTTGCGCCGGCGGCCCGGATCGTAGAGGCGGCCGCCCGGATCGCCCACGAGCACCAGCGAAAGGTGGGACAGGGGCGCGAGATCGCCCGAGGCCGAGACGCTGCCCTGGTCGGGGACCCACGGATACACGTCGCGGTTGAGCAGCTCGATGATCTTCTCGAGGACGACCGGCCGCAGACCGCTGTGGCCGCGACACAGGGCGTTGGCCCGCAGCAGCAGGGCTGCGCGCACGATGTCCTCGCCCAGGGGCGTGCCGATGCCCGAGGCGTGGGAGCGGAGCAGGTTGTGCTGCAGGATCTTCGTGTCCTCGCGGCTGATGAAGACGTTCCGCTTGCTGCCGAAGCCCGTCGTCAGGCCGTACACGGGCACGTTGTGCTCCACGAGCAGGTCCACGACCGAGCGGCAGCGGGCGGTCAGGCGAAGGCACTCGGGGGTGAGCCGGACGCGCCGGCGGCCGCGGGCGACCTCAACGACGTCCCGAAGCTTGAGGTTCTGACCATCAATCCACAAGATTTCCATGGATGACTCCTCCGAAAAAAAAAGGAAAGCCGCGCCTGAAAAAAGCTGTTACACTCTCGACAGCTCGAGGCGCCTTTGTTAAGAGGGAGTGTTATCACGAAGACGGGGTGTTTGCATCCCTTTTTCCGAGAGAATGGTGCTCATGTCCACGACAATCCGAAAAACCAGACCCGCCCTCCGGCCCCGCGCGACCCAGGTCCGCAAGGCGCAACTCAAAATCAACGCCGATGCGGCCAAGGCCGTGCGCATGGGTCATCCCTGGGTGTTCAGGCATGCGATCCTGAACACGTCGTTCTCGTGCTCGGACGGGGACATCATCGACGTGACCGACTCCGCCGGCGGCTTCCTGGCCCGCGGCTTCTTCGAGACCGAGGGCATCGTCGCGGTGCGCAACTTCACCCGCGACGAGCAGACCCTCATCGACGGGAAGTTCTTCCGGGCCGCCTGCGCGCGCGCCCTGGCGGTCCGCGAGCAGTTCCTGGAGAAGGACCTGGACGTCTACCGGCTGATCCACGCCGAGGCCGACGGTCTGCCGGGCCTCACCGTGACGCGCTTCGGTGATTATTTGCAGTCGATCCTGTACGCGCCGGCCATGGCCCGGTTCGTCGAGGAGATCTATCCTGCGCTGATGGAGCTCACCAAGGTCCGCGGCATCTACGAGCAGGTGCGGTTCAAGCCGCTCAACGCCGGCGAGAACGTCCGCCGCGGCAGCCAGTTGGTTGCCGGTGAGCAGGCCCCCGCCGACGTGCAGATCGTTGAGGACGGCCTGAAGTTCCTGGTGGACATCACCGCCCCGTCCTCGGTGGGCTTCTTCCCTGACTACCGGCTGGGCCGACGGCGCGTCCGCGAATTGTCGGGTGGCCGTCGCGTGCTCAACCTGTTCTCCCACACCGGGGCGTTCTCTGTGCACGCGCTGGCCGGTGGCGCGACCCACGTGGTCAACGTCGACATCGCCCAGAAGGCCCACGCCCGGGCCCGCCAGAACGCCGAGCTCAACGGCTTCGATCCTGCGAAACTGATCTGCCACGCCGACGACGTCTTCCGCATCCTGGGCATGCTCAAGCGCAAGCAGGCGCAGTTCGACCTGGTGGTCGTGGATCCGCCGACCTTCTCGACGGACAAGGGGCGCACCTGGAGCGGGCCGCGCGACATGGCCGAGCTGCTGCGCGACACGGCCGAGATGTGCACGCCCGGCGCGCTGTTGCTGGTCACCTCCAACACCGTGAAGATGCCCATGGAGCTCTTCGAGAAGCAGGTCGCCCAGGGCCTGTCCCACCGCCATCCGGTGATCCTGGAGCGTCCTGGCCTGCCCATCGACTACCCCGAGCTCCCCGCCTTCCCCGAGAGCGGCTACCTCAAGTCCATCCTCGTCCGCCTGGACTAGGCGCAGACCGGGTTCATGGACGCCTACTGGGAATTTCGATCACGCAACGAAAAACGCCTGCAGAACGAGCGCAACCGCCGGTTCGCGCCCGCCCAGCATGGTCTCGCGCTGGTGGTGCCATCGCCGTATCCGCAGGGGATCTCAGGGCTGGGCGCCTTGTGGGTGTACGAGCGGATCAACGCCACCCCCGGCTGGTCCTGCGAGCGGCTGTTCGCGCCCGATCCCCCGTGGCTGGACCGCCCGTGGCGTGCCTGGCCGCACCCCGCGATCTGCACCATCGAGACGCGCACGCCGCTTTCGGAGTTTTCCCTCATCGGCGTAAGCCTCTCGGCCGAGGTCGAGGTGATCTCGCTTTTGAAGCTTTTGCGCGCGGCAGGCATCGAACCGCTGCGGTCGGCCCGGGTCGAAGGTCCCTTGATCCTGGTCGGCGGCCCGCTGGCCCTGGTGGCACCGGGCGTCGTGGGCGCCATCGCCGATCTCGTGTTCCTGGGCGACTCCGAGGAGAGCCTTCCGCGGTTCCTGGCCCTGGCCGGGGATGGGCGCGGCGATCCGGCCTCGGTGGCGGCCGCCGGAATCGACGGCGTCTGGGTGCCGGGTGTGGGGGGTGCGGGGGATGATCCGGCGCCCTTTTGCGGGCGCCTCAAATGGCCG
>PHAZ01000051.1 GCA_002841825.1 Deltaproteobacteria bacterium HGW-Deltaproteobacteria-22
CGGCGGGCCCCTCCCTGCTCGGGGACGACAGCCTCGCGGAGCTCTCCCGGGTCCTGCGGGCGCGGGCGCTCCGCCACGAGCGGGAGCTGGCCCCCGCCGCCATGACGTCGTGCGGCCCCGTGGCGTCGGGCTTCTGCCACGCCCGGGTCCTGCGGGACGCTGATGAGTGGATCATGGAGTCCGCAGCGGCGGCCTCCCACGCGGCGGTGGGGTCCGGCGCCGGTCGCGCCGCGCTGGCCTCGGCCCTGCTGGCCGGGTGGATCTCCTGGGGCTGCTCGAAGCCGGGCCCCGAGGAGAAGACGACCCCACCCGTGGTTGATTCGCCGTCGGCCATGAGCCCCTCCGGGGAAGCTCCGCCCAACTCCGAGCCGCCGGTGGAGCCGGTCGTCAAGGGTACGGAGTCCACCCCCACCTCCGACGCGACTCCCGCCGGAACGGGCCCGGACCGAAGCACGACCAATATCGTGGCGCCCTCGGCGACCAAGCCCGGCATGAAGCCCGAGCCCTGGATCATGCCCCGCTGCTGCATGTCCCACATGCTGGTGCCGGACTGCCAGTGCAGCCCCCCGCCCGGGACCATCCCGACCCCCTGACCGGTGGTGGCCCGCCCCGGTTTCTCGTCACCGGCGGTGGACAGTTCCCGTGTCTTGCAGTAAGTTACTGGACGACTGGAGGGTCTCCCATGATATCCAAGCTTGGTCTGGTTGCGCTGTTGTTGGTACTGTCGGGCGTGGTCTCCTGCTCCCCGGAAGAGTCGAACTCAAATAATGGCAACTTAAATAACGTCAATAATGTTAATAACGTTAATAATATTAACAACGTTAACAACGTTAACAATGTCAATAACGTAAACAATGTCAACAACACGAACAACATCAATCCCGACGCCGACGGCGACGGCGTGCCCGACGTGACCGACAACTGCCCCGACGTGGCCAACCCGCGGCAGGAGGACTTCGACGGCGACGGGCAGGGCGACGCCTGCACGACCCAGAACGGCACCGTGCAGGAGCCGTTCATCATCCCGGTCACCAATGACGGGGCCACCTATGACGACGCCCGCGACACGACCCAGTCCCAGTCCGACGTGTTCGACTCCTACCCGCCCAACGCCCTCGACGAGAGCGGCCCCGAGTACGTCTACGTCTTCACGCTGCCGCGCCGCATGCAGGTGCAGGCGTACATCGACCTGCCCGAGCCCGACGGCGTGGACATTGACCTGCACCTGCTGTCCTCCCTGGCGCCCCTTTCGCTGATCTCCCGCAGCAACAACGCACTGATGGAGACCCTGGAGCCGGGCACCTACTTCCTTGTGATGGACACCTACGTGTCCTCGGGCACCCCGATGCCGGGCCCCTACGGCCTGCACGTGCGCATCCGCCCCTGGTACGAGGGCACCGTCGCCGACCCGATCCCCGTGTGCGCGGCCTCGGTCGCCACGCCCGTGCCACTGCCGTGCGTGTTCGTCGACGAGCGCGACACGTCCACGGCCACCTCCGACGTGCTCGACTCCTACCCGCCCAACGCCACCGACGAGAGTGGTCCCGAGTTCATCTATGCGTTCACCCTCGACCAGGCCGCCTACGTGGCCGCCGAGTTGATCGCGCCCGAGCCCACCGGAGTGGACATCGACGTGCACCTGCTGTCGTCGCTGTCGCCCGTGTCCCTGATCCAGCGCGACAACAACGCGGTGTGGACGCTGCTGCAGCCGGGCACCTACTACGTCGTGGCCGACACCTACCAGGCCATGGCCGGTTTCTACGAACTGACGGTCTCGTTCCGCAGCGCGGCCCTGGAGCCGGAGACGCTGTTCAACGACTACATCCTGGCCGCCGTGGACTACATCGACGCGAACTACCGGCTGCTCGGCTATGACAGCGCCGTGCTCACCCACGACATCGACTACGGCACCTACGGCACCATCGTCCGCTCCGGCGAAGCCCGCACCATGTGCGTGGCCGCGGTCATGGAGATCATCCTCGTGGCCATGGAGCTCTACGAGGCCGAGACCGGCGACTCCACGGTGTGGGACTACCTCCCCATGCGATCGTTCCAGTACCTCGGCGCGGGGGACCTCAAGGCGCACCTGTGGGTCAACTATGACATCGAATCCGGCGGCAGCGGCGACGCCCTGCGGCACTTCGGCATGGGCATGAACGTGCCCTTCGAGAACCTGATCCCGGGCTCGCTGATCAACCTCAACCGCACCAGCGGCACCGGTCACGCGGTCGTCTTCATCGCCTTCATCGACATTCAGGGGAACACCTATCCGACCTGGAACGCCGACGTCATCGGCTTCAAGTACTACTCCAGCCAGGGCGGCTACGACGTCGGCTCCGGCGGCATGGATTACCGTTACGCGGTCTTCTCCGACTACGGCTCGCCCACGATGCCCTACAACCGCGATCTCAACATCATCTACAGCACGAGCCAGACGTACCTGAACACCGGCGTGATGTACATGCCGGATCAGTGGATCGACACCGCCCGCACCCTGCGCGGCAAGAAGAACGGCTCCGGGGACGTGAGCGTGTTCGATCCGGTCTACTTCGACGGCGTCACCCCCGGCAACGACTGACCCGCGCCTGCGCGGGGCCGCTTCGCCGTCGTCGGGACCTTTTTCCCCATCTTTTTTGCAACACCTCTCGACATCAACCGACAATATCACCTGGAGACTGGTTCGATTCCATGGGTCGCGTTCGCACGACGGGGCGGGAAATGGGAAAAGAATCCCGCCTCCGGCGGCGCCCGCCTTCGGCGGATCCGCTCACAGGTTCGCGGTCCGCGTTTGGCGCGTTCATGGAACCTCCGCAGAATGAGTTAAGATCGCACGAAGTGCTGCGCTGAACTCCGATTCCGCCTCACTTTTTGCGTTTTTTCCGCGCATGCAATACATCCAATACCATGAGAAAAATTCTCCTCACCCTCGTGGGTCTTCTTGCGCTCTCCCCCCTTGCCTCCGCGACGGCGGCCGCCGACGAGCCGGTGGACCTGCTCAAGACCCTGTACCAGAAGCGCTTCACCCTGGACCACACGGGGGCGCCGCTGGTGCTCATCGGCGTGGCCTCAGGGCTCGACGCGGTCGAGATTTCCTCCCCCGAAGGGGTGGACCTGCTGCCCAACGGGACCTCGGGCGTACGCATCTCCGGCCCCAAAACGGTGAAGATCACGCGCACCTCCGGGACCCCCGGGCGCGTGCAGTACTATCTGGCGCTGGAGGCGGTGCCCCTGTCCGATCCGGATCTGGTCGCGAAGACCAGGGTCCGGCTGGCGCCCCGGGGCGTGACCGCCCGCGAGCAGGGCTACGTCATCTCCATGGGACCGCGCATGCTCGACACGCGCCGCGTCCTGTTCTCCCTGGGTCCGTACACGGCCCCGCAGGCGTCCGAGGCCATGGCGCGGGAGCGGGCCGCCTTTCCCCACGCCTTCGTGCACGCGGAGTTCGCGACGCTGCCCTCGGGCACCTTCGTGGCAGCCTCCGGTGACAACGCCTTTCGCGTGACCCAGACCGGCGCCATGGCCTTCGAGCCCACGGCGAAGTCGCCGCTGGCGTATCATCTCGACGGCAAGGCCCACCGGGTCGACGGCCGGCTCATCATCATCTTCGGCATGGACGGCAGGTTGATCCTGGTCAATGAACTGTCCATCGAGAAGTACCTGGAGGGCATTCTGCCCTCAGAGATGTTCCCGTCGGCGCCGGCCGAGGCCCTCAAGGCCCAGGCGGTGGCCGCCCGCGGGCAGGTGCTGGCCAAGATGGGCCAGCGGCACAACACCGATCCGTTCCACCTGTGCTCGAAGGTGCACTGTCAGGCCTACGACGGCCTGGAGAAGGGCGATCCCCGCACCGACCTGGCCGTGCGCCAGACCGCCGGGCAGGTGCTCTTCGACGCAGCCGGCTTCCCGGCCGACACCGTGTATTCGTCCTCCTGCGGCGGACACGGCGAACACAACGAGAACGTCTGGGGCGGCAAGCCCAATCCGCTGCTGCGCGGCCGTCCCGACGGTCCCCCCCTGGACAAGGATCTGTCGCGGTTCTTCCGCCAGCCCTCGAGGTCGTTCTGCGCCAGGCTCCCCGGCGGCGCGGGCGCCTCCCGCTGGAAGGTCGTCAGGACCGCCACCGAATTGCAGCAGTCGCTGGCAACGGTCGGGTTCTCCGGCAAGGTCACCGACCTCGTGCCCCGCCGACGCGGCGTCTCCGGCCGCATCCTTGAGCTCGAAATCCGTGGCGGCGCCAAACCGCTGGTGCTCTCCGGCGAGCTGGTCATCCGGCGCGCCCTGGGCGGCCTGCGCAGCTCCCTGTTCGTTCATAAAAAACTGAAGGACGGCGCCTTCGAGTTCACTGGCGCGGGCTTCGGCCACGGCGTGGGCCTGTGCCAGTGGGGCGCCATGGGCCGCGCCTCGGGTGGACAGAAGGCCCCCGAGATCCTCAGGCACTACTACCCCGGCTCCCTGCTCCAGAAGCTGTACTGAGCCGGCACCAGCGAGGCGTTTCCATGACACCACTGTTTGCGGCCGGATACATGCTCGTTGGCCTGAGCGCGGGGGTCGCCAGCGGCCTGCTCGGAATCGGCGGCGCGATCCTCATCATCCCGGCGCTGATCTACTTCTTCGGGTTCGACCAGAAGATGGCCCAGGGCACCACCCTGTTGCTGATGGTCCCCCCCATCGGATTGATGGCGGCCCTGGAGTACTACAAGCAGGGCAACACCAACATCAAGGCCGCCGCCGTCATCGCGCTGTTCTTCTTCATCGGCGGCCTGTTCGGCGCCAGGCTCGCCCTGCGCCTCGACCCCCTGATCCTGCGCCGCATCTTCGCGGTGTTTCTCATGATCGTCTCGATCCGCATGTTCCTGAAGTAAAAAAGACTGGGTCGCCGAGCGGACGGGAGTGGGGGGCCGGCGACAGGGCGACCGGGGATGCCCTGGCCTGGATGAAGGTTTGTCTTGATTTTGGATTGAAACAATCTATTATCCGGACGATTTTGCCTGGCCGAAGAGGGCCTTGAAACCAAACAGCCAATAGTTGCACCAGAGGTAAACAATGAAGCGCTTCTTTCTTTTCTTTTCCATGGTCATCTTCCTCGCTTCCTGTAATGACGATGCGGCCAGGCGCTGCGGGGACGGGGTCCTCAACGGGACCGAGGCGTGCGACGGCGCCGAGCTCAACGGGGCGACCTGCGGTTCCCTGGGCGCCGGGGACGGCACCCTTGGGTGCGCAACTGACTGCACCTTCGACCTGGCCGGATGCGCCGGGCTGTGCGGGGACGGGATCCTCAACGGAGCGGAGGCTTGTGACGGGGACCAGCTTGGCAGCGCGTCCTGCGGTTCGCTCGGGGCCGGGGACGGCACCCTTGGGTGCGCCGCCGACTGCACCTTTGACCTTGGCGGGTGTGCCGGGCTCTGCGGCAACGGCGTGGTCGACGAGGAGGCCGGCGAAGCGTGCGACGGGGACGTGGGGACGCCCGACTGTGCCGCGCTCGGGCTTCGTCCGGGAGCGGGGACGCCCTCCTGCACCGGACAATGCACCCTCGACGTGAGCGGCTGCGGGGGGCGCTGCGGCGACGGCGTGATCGATGCCGAGGCCGGCGAGGTGTGCGACACGACGAACCTCGACGGGAATGACTGCGGCACCGTGGGGAGCGGGGTCGGCGTCCTCCGGTGCTCCGACACCTGCACGTTTGACGTGGGGTACTGTCACCTGCCGTGCGGCAACGGCGTGGTGGAGGCCGGTGAACTTTGTGACACACTGAACGTGCAGGGCGCCACCTGCAGGGCGGAGGGTTTCTTCACGGGGACCCCTGCGTGCAGCGCGGATTGTCAGTCCCTGGATAATGCCACATGCAAAAATGGCGCCGTCGTCGACGCCGGCCTGGGGTTCATCTGCATGGGGCTCTCCGACGGCACCGCGCGGTGCTGGGGCAGCAACAACCACGGCCAGCTGGGCAACGGATCCACCTCGGAGTCCCACGTCCCGGTCACCGTCACGGGGTTGGGCCAGGTCGCTCAAATCTCGGGCGGGAGCGTCTCCAGTTGTGCACTCCTCACCGATGGCACCGCGCGCTGCTGGGGCAGCAACAGTGGGAGCCTTGGGGACGGTACGATGACAGACAGCGATGTCCCCGTGGTGGTGCAGGGCCTGACCGGGGCCGTGCAGATCGGGGTGGGCTGGGCTCACGCCTGCGCCCTGATCAATGACGGCACGGTGAAGTGCTGGGGCGGCAACCACTACGGGCAGATCGGCGACGGCGACACCCAGTGGCGCACCACGCCGGTGACCGTGGCGGAGATCTCCACCGCCGTGCAACTCTCGGTGGGAGACTCGCACAACTGCGTCGTCCTCGCCGACGGGTCGGCCCGCTGCTGGGGCAGCAACCAAACGGGGACCATCGGGGACGGCACCACGGTGGATCGTTTCGCGCCGGTGGCGGTGACGGGGCTGTCCGGGGTGGTCAATATCACCGCAGGCGAGGAGAGCACCGTCGCGATCATGCAGGACGGGACCCTGATGGCGTGGGGCTACAACAGCATAGGCCAGCTGGGGCTCGGCTATAACGGGGAACAACTCACGCCCGCGGCGGTCCCCAATCTCACGGATGTCGTGCAGGTGGCCATCGGGGGCCAGCACTGGTGCGTCCTGCTCGGTGACGGGACCGTGCACTGCATGGGTTCCAACGGCTATGGCCAGCTGGCCAACCCCGTCACCTACTCGGCGTCCCATGTCCCCGCGGTGGGGCTGCCCGACGACATCGCCTTGGTCACGGCCGGAAGCCACACCACCTGCGCCATGCACAACTCGGGCGACGAAATCTACTGTTTTGGTGACAACTACTTTGGGACCCTGGGCAACAACAGCACCACCAACTCCAACGTCCCCGTCCTCGTGCTCCCCTGAGCACGCCCTCAGGCTGAATGAAGGGGCGCCGGGCGCCGGGAGCTGCCCTGGACGGTTTCAGTGCAGGGCGAGGGACTGGCTCTACGGTACCGGGGTCGTGGGCGTGGCGCGGCGGGTCCGAGCGGCGCGGGCGGTGGCCAGCAGCGGCTCCATGTCCTCAAAGCACTCGCGGGCGAACGGCACGCTCTCCAGGCTCGCCAGGCAGGCGTCCTCGACCGCGGCGGCCTTCTCGCGCACGTTCCGGGTCAGGGCCTGCATCACCACATGGCCCGGGCGCAACTGGTCGACCCGGTCGGCCACGAGCCGGGCAGCGCTGGCCTTGGGTTCGGGGGGAATCATGGATATGGGAAAACTCATACGTGGGTCGCCTTTCTACGCCGCATCCGGGGAACAGCCTTCCGCGGCACCATCGCCCACGAGGCGGATTCGGACGTCTGTTTTGCATCGTTCAAGGACGGTCCGGCGGTTACAAGCGCGAGTCTTCTTTACTTTAATATTGGCATAAAGTCAATGGGCGCCCCTGACGTTCGCCGGATGGGCTCTTTCCTCTTGGGCTACAGGTAAATCTTCATGCCTTCGCCGATGACGCCGGCGTGGAGCTCCACGTAGGGCTTGATGGGGCTGTGGGCCAGCTTCGGGAAGAGGACCTCCTCGACCTGGAAGAAGCCGACGCTGGACGACATGTGGATGGTGATGCGGATGGGCTTGTGCTCGCCGGGGGTCAGGTCGATGCGCTCGATGGCCGAGGACGAATACTTGTGGATGTCGCCGACCTTGGCGTTGGTCGAGATCATCATGGGGATGCGGGCGCGGCCCTTCTCCATGTCGCAGCCGTCGGCGATGAGGATGATGCCGGCCTCCAGGCTGTGGATGTCGATGGTGCCCATGTGGCCGGTGACGCACTCGGTGATCAGGGAGCGCACGATGACGCGCAGGCGCAGGTCGTCGGGGTAGCGGAAGAGCAGGAAGCGCTCCAGAAGCGGGTGCGCCAGCAACATCGAGAACTCCTCGTGGTTGGAGCGCGTGACCGACATGCCCACGTCGTGGAGCATCCCCGCCAGGAAGATCGCCGTGAGGCTGTCCTCGTGGGCGCCGATCTCCTCGGCCTCCAGGCTCAGCGGGATGCCGGCGGTGTGCAGCAGCTCGGCCAGGGTCAGGGCGTTGAGCAGCACCTTGCGCATGTGCACGGGGCCGTGGTCGTTGAAGCCCAGGCGCTTGATCGACACGTTGTTGGCGTACTCCTGCAGCGCGTGCACCTCCTCGTCGGCGAGCACCATCCCGGCCAGGGCGCGCAGGGGGCCCGCCGGGAGCTTCTTCAGGATGAACCTGTCCAGTCCGGATTCCTTGGGGGATTTGTTCATTTCGCCTCTTCCATGAAGGCCCGCACGCCCTCGACCAGGCGGACGCAGGCGTCGCGGTCCACGTCCAGGTGGGTCACCAGGCGCAGGGGGTGCCGGTCCGAGATCAGGACGCCGCGGTCGCGCAGGAAGGCCGCCAGGGCCACGGCGCGGTCGGCGGGCTTCGGAACGTTGATCTTCACGAAGACCATGTTGGTCTCGCCCGAGCGCGAAAGCACCTCCAGGTGCCGGACGGCGCGCAGGGCCACGGAGAGGTAGGCGGCGTTGTCGTGGTCGTCGCGCAGGCGGGCCACGTTGTGCTCGAGGGCGTACAGGCCCGCGGCTGCAAGCACCCCGGCCTGGCGCATGCCGCCGCCCAGGACCTTGCGCCAGCGCCGCGCCCGCCCGATGAACCCGGCGGGGCCGCACAGCAGCGAGCCCACAGGGGCGCCCAGGCCCTTGGACAGGCACACCGACACGGTGTCGTAGTGGACGGCGATCTCCTGCACGTCCACCCCGTCGCGCACCGCGGCGTTGTAGATGCGCGCGCCGTCGAGGTGGATGGCCAGGCCGCGGGACCGGGCGAACTCGGCGGCCCGGGCCTGGTACGGGAGCGGCAGCACCTTGTTGCCGGTGGTGTTCTCCAGGCACAGCAGCCGCGTGCGGGGGTGGTGGAAGTCGTCGGGCTTGATCTTGGCCGCGACCTTGTCCAGGTCGAGGGTGCCGTCGGGCTCGAACTCGATGGGCTGGGGCTGGATCGCGCCGAACACCGCGCCGCCGCCGCCCTCGTACTTGTAGGTGTGGGCGTCCTGCCCCACCAGGTACTCGTCGCCGCGGGCGCAGTGCGTCAGCAGCGCCAGCAGGTTGGTCTGGGTGCCCGAGGAGGCGAACAGGGCGGCCTCCTTGCCCAGCTTGCGGGCGCCGGTGGCCTCGAGGAGGTTGACGGTGGGGTCGTCGCCGAAGACATCGTCGCCGACCTCGGCCTCGGCCATGGCACGGCGCATCTCGGGGGACGGTTGGGTGACGGTGTCGCTGCGGAAGTCGATGGTTTTCATGGGCCGAATATAGTTCGGCTGCGGGGGAGGTGTCAACCGCGGCGGCGGGGCGGCGGATTCAGCGACGGTGGCGGATTTGCAGCCGGCGACGGATTTACGGCAGCCACGCCAGGGGCTTGGCGAAGCCCGGGGGGAGTCCCGTGGAGAGGACGTCCGAGGCGGTGGACTGGGCGGCCAGGTCGACGAAGCGGATGCCCGGGTCCGTGGCCGTGGCGTCGGCAAAGTAAAGGATTTGGTCGGCCGTCAGCGCCAGCCCCACGATGGTGTGGCGCCCCGGGGCAATGACCCAGTCGCCGACGGTGCCGGGGCCGCCGTCGTCGGAAGCAAGGCAGAACCGGCGGAGGCCCGAGGTCCACTCGGGGGTGTTCACCAGCGCGAAGCCGCAGGAGGCGTCCTCCATGACGAGGTCGGTGACCACGCCCCCGAGGTCGGCCGAGGAGACCGCCAGCGTCGAGGTGCCCGTCACCGTGTCGATCCACTCGATGCCGCCCTGGGTGCCGGAGAAGTCGCCCACGCAGCCGACGGCCAGGTGGGTGTCGTCCACGCGCACGATGGGGGAGAACGGGTTGGGCGTGGTCAGTTCGATGGCGGCGCCGACGGTGTCGGTGGCCGGGTCGATGGGCAGGATCCGGCCGTTGCGGGTGGCCGCGAAGTTCTCGAGGTTCTGGATCGCGACGTACACCCGGCCGCCGTGGGCGAGCATGAACGCCGCCTCGGGCAGGCCGTCGGCGTCGGCGAAGTCGGCCAGAGGGATCATCGGCGTGGCGTCGGCCACGGCGCCGGCGACGGGATCGACGATCTGGATGAAGTTCTTGTTGTACAGGCTGACGTAGGCCTTGCACGTGGACACGAACGCCACATCCTGCGGGTTGGAGCCCGCCGGCAGCGGCAGCTGCCACTGCACCGCGAAGGTCTCGTCGTCGATGGCCAGCAGGGAGTCGCCGCCGAGGCGCCCCACGACGTAGATGCGGTCGAGGGCTGCGCGCACGGTGGCGTCGGAGTGGACCACGGCGACGTCGGCGGTCAGCACCGGCGTGGCGTCGGCGACGTCCAGGATGGAGAGGCTGCCGTTGTCGGCGTTGCCGGTGTGCAGCGCCAGTCGCGTGCCCGACGTGACCTCGGGGACGGGGTCGCAGGTGACGTTGCTGACGTTGTTGGCATTGTTGATGTTGCTGGTGTTGTTGACGTTGTTGCTGCTCTTCTTTTCCTCGTCGCAGGCGGTCAGGGCGAGGCCCCCCAGGAGGAGAAGCGGCAGGAGTAGGCGATAATGCATGATGATTCCTTTCTTCTATAGTTGAAGGGAGATGGTGAAGAACACGCTGCGTCCGGGCAGCGGATAACCGAGTTGATCGCAGACGGCCTGCGGATGGGTCAGTTCGCCGGCGGCCGGGCGCGGCAGGCGCAGCACGTCGTCGGAGAGGCTATCGAGGAGGTTCCTCATGTCCAGGGCCAGGGTGACCCGACCCCCCGGCAGCTTCCAGGCCAGGCCCGCGTCGAGCTGGAGGCGATCCGGCATGGGACGCCGCGCGGCGGTGTCGTAGAACGCGTCGTGCTCCCAATGGACGCCCAAGCTCCCTGAGACGGCGTTCCCGCGCCAGCGGACCAGGCGTGCCAGCCCGGCGGCGACGGTCCAGCGCGGGCGCCCGGGCAGCGGCTTGCCGACGGTCTCGGCGAGCCCGGAGCGGTTCTCCGTGTCCAGGAACGTCGCCGACGTCTCGAACCTCCAGCCGCGCATGCCCAGCGCCAGCCGGCCCTCGGCGCCCAGGAAGTCGGCCTCGCCGAGGTTCTGCGGCAGGGACACGAACTGGGAGTTCGGCACATACTGGATCAGGTTCGTCACGCGACGGCCGAAGACCCCGACCTCCGCGGTGACGCGCCATGGTCCGGGGCGGAAGGTCGCCACGACGCCGGCGTCGGCGGCCAGGGAGGTCTCGGGGACCAGCGCGGCGTTGCCCTTGTACGCGCCGAAGTCGCCGTAGAGCTCGGAGAAGGCCGGCTCCCGGAAGGAGCGCGCGAGGTTGCCGCGCAGCCGCCAGCCGCGCACGGGGACGAAGGCCGCGCCGGCGGTGAACCCGAGGTGCCGGCGCACCGGTGCGTCATCGGGTGCCGCCAGGGCCCCGTGGAGCACCCCCGAGGCCTGCCACCGCGGCGTGTCGAGGCGCCAGCGGGCCGAGCCCCAGAGGGTGCTGCGCAGGTGCGTCACAGGCGTGCCGTAGGTCAGGCGCAGGGGATCCCACCGCTCGGCGAACAGGTGCGGCACCAGGGAGAACTCGTGGCGGCCGGTCGCCCGCATCCAGCGGTGGCGCAGGCCCGCCAGCTGGAAGTCGTGCAGGTTGTCGGTGATGCCCACGCCCAGCTCGCCGAGGGGGTCGCGATAGTGGTCGCGGATGGTCTCGAAATAGAGGTCGCTGCGCCCGGCGAAGGACGAAAGCGTCGCCTGGGCCCGCGCGCGCTGCTGTTGGTGAGACGTCCGGTGGGTGACGACCGAGTGCGGCCCGGGCACCCCCGCGGTCCGATCGCTCACGAGGGCGACCGCGCGCAGGTGGCCCCACGGCAGCCGCCACGCACCGGTGCCCAGCACCTGGGATTGCAGGATGCGGTTGTTCTCGCGGGTGCGGACGCCGTCATCGGTGGTGGTGTAGATCGTGCCGCCGTCGTGGAAATAACGGTAGTCGCCCAGGGTGGTGCCCACGGACGCCGCCAGCATCCACGGAAACGGCGCGTCGGAGCCGCCCAGCGCCGAGAGCTTCCAGGTGCCGAAGGAGCCGCGGGTGTCGTGCAGCGAGATCACCGGCCCATCGGGCACCGCCGGGACCAGATTCAGCGCGCCCCCGATGGCGTTGGGACCCAGCTCGGCGGGCACCGCGCCGCGGAACAGTTCGATGCGCGAGAAGCCCGCCAGGGGCAGGGTGGCCAGGTCCAGCGCCGCGCCGAACCCCGACAGCAGGGGAAGCCCGTCGAGGAAATAGGACACCTGCACCGGGGAGGAGCCACGGATCAACAGCCAGGACATGTGCAGGTCCCCGCCGGTGGTCTTCCAGCGCACCGAAGGCGACCGGGCCAGCTCGCCCCCCAGGCCTCGTCCGGACGTGAGCAGGCCGCCGGCGCCGAGCTCGCTCGAAAAGAGGGAGCGTCCGCGTCGCGCGCTCTCGGGGCGGTCCCGCTTGCCCGTCACGCGGATTTCATCAGTGTCGGATTGTGAAAAAAGAAAAAACGCAACAATAAAGAAAGCCAATGAGCCGCCCTCCGCAACCGTCGGACGCACCTGTGCGCCGACGAAAATTCAGGTCGGTCTCCTGGCTTCCGGATCATCCTTGCGATGACGCCTTCCCACGACCTGTGGTCGCAGTGGCTTGTAGTTGCCTTTGGCAACACCGGAGTTTTTCGTTCCTGGCGGACCTCAAAACTCCAGGCATTGTCGCTATCTACGCAACTACCGTCATCCTCGTCCCCGGATACAGTGGCGGGGGCCGCGCCGGCCTTTCACCGGCTTCCCAGCCGCCGGCGAAGACACCGGCGGCACCCAAACGCCTTTCTCCTAGCAGATGCCGGCTCAAAGGTCAATCGCCACCTTTCTACCGGCAAGAATGGTTTTTTTCCATGGGAGGCGTTTGCATGCGGTCTGAAGTGCGGTACACTTGTTCCACTTCCAAGGAGGCCCCGCATGCGTACCCTGATGGCTCTCATTTGCACGATCACCCTCGCCGTGTCCGCATTTTCCGGCTGCGACGACGACATCAACGCCAACAACAACACGACCAACAACACCAACAACACCAACAACACCAACAACACCAACAACACCAACAACAACGGCAACGAGGTCTGCGACAACCAGCTCGACGACGACGGTGACGGGTACGTCGATTGCGACGATCAGGACTGCTTCAGCGACGACTCCTGCAACACCGGCGGAGAGAACTGCACCAACGGCATCGACGACGACGACGACGGCTTCATCGACTGCGACGATCAGGACTGCTCCCGGCATTCCGCCTGCCAGGGCACCGAGGAGATCTGCGACAACGGCGTCGATGACGACGGCGACGGCTTCGCCGACTGCCTGGACCTGGACTGCGAAGGGTCGTGTGAGTATCGCGAGATCTGCGACAACGGCGAGGATGACGACGGCGACGGCTTCCCTGACTGCGAGGATCAGGACTGTTTCCGGCACCAGGCCTGCACGGTCGTGACCGATGAAATCTGCAACAACGGCATCGACGACGACGGCAACGGCCTCATCGACTGCGACGATCCGCAGTGTCTCAACACCGTGTACTGCCAGGTCCCCGAGGAGATCTGCGACAACGGCGAAGACGACGACTGGGACGGCTTCGTCGACTGCGACGACGCGGACTGCATCGACTCCTGCGTCTACCTCGACATCTGCGACAACGGCATTGATGACGACGGCGACGGCTGGATCGACTGCGAGGACCAGGACTGCTGGGGCCACCAGGCCTGCACCGTCGTCAACAACGAGGACTGCTTCAACAACTGGGACGACGACGGCGATGGCCTCATCGACTGTGCGGATCCCGACTGCTACATGATCCCGGATCTGTGCGGTCAGTACGAGTACGACTGTTTCAACGGCGCCGATGACGACTTTGATGGATGGATCGACTGCGAGGATCCAGACTGCATGGGCACCCCCGGCTGCGGCGGCGAGTACGAATATAACTGCGCCAACGGCCTCGATGACGATCGCGACGGCTTCATCGACTGCGAGGACCGCGACTGCATGAACACGCCCGACTGTGGCGGCGAGTACGAGGTCGACTGCGGCAACCGCTGGGATGACGACGGTGACGGCCTGGTCGACTGCGAGGATCCCGACTGCATGTGGGATCCCGCCTGTGGCGTCATCTCCCCGGAGATCTGCGACAACGGCCTCGATGACGATCAGGACGGCCTGATCGATTGCGAAGACGACGAGTGCATCAACGACCCCGCCTGCATGCTCATCGGCGAATGCGACGCGGTCTATCTCACCGGCTGCAGCCTGCCGCTGCAGCGTTGCTACTTCCAGCGCTCGGACTTCCTGGGGCACTGCCTGTGGGCGTTCGGGAGCGCCGGCATCGGCGAAGCCTGCAACACCGAGACCGACTGCCAGCAGGGCCTGTTCTGCAACGGCTACAACAAGGTCTGCCTGCAACTGTGCCACACCGCGGTCACCGGCGAGTGTCCCCCCAACCAGACCTGCCGGACGGTCCCCTCGTGGGGCACCAGCCCCTACGGCGGCTGCCAGTAGCCTTCCCCCTAACCAGCACTCGTTCCTCTCCAATGCTTGGCAAGGACAATCACATGAAAAATCTGATGATTTCACTTCTGATCGGTTCATTGGCCATCGTGTGCGGTTGTGACGATGATTCCAACAACACGAACAACGTCAACAACGTCAACAACGTCAACAACGTCAACAACGCGTCCTGCGGCAACGCGGTGATCGAGGGCGCGGAGCTCTGTGACGGCGCCGCGCTGGGAGACGCCACGTGCGAGTCCCAGGGCTTCGCCGGCGGCACCCTGGCCTGCCTGGCCGACTGCACCGGGTACGACACCGCAGCCTGCACCGGCGAGCCGGGCCCGTACGGGTTCGAGTACCGGCTGCCGCAGACACGCTCGCTCTCCTGCGAAGGCACCCCCACGGACTTCGCCGACGCCGACCACGTCTGCACGTTTGCCTACGGCGGCGTCACCGGTTACATCTATTTCCAGGCCACGCCCACGGAGTGCGAGGTCACCTTCTCCGAACTTCCCCTCTACACCACGCGGGCCTGGATCAGCCTCGGGGACGTCGTCACGGACCTGGCTTCACCGGAGTACGACTTCGGCGGAAACCACCACAACGACTCCCTCGGGTTTACCCACGACGGGACGCCCTATTTCTATTATCACTCCTCGTTTGGATGGGGATGGCGCGCCTGCGCCCCGATGGACTGCATCCAGGTGCTCGATGGCGAAGGCGGTATTCTCGAGGACGGCTGCACCACGGATCGCACCCTGCCGATTGTCTGCACGCCGATCCTGGAGGACGGCACCTTCGGCTCCCTCGAGGACACGTTCGAAAAATGTGTCGGCGATCCGAACGCCAAGTGATGTCCTCATGAGAACCCTCTGTATCAGTCTGTGCCTGGCCGTCTGCCTGATCGGCTGCGGCCGGGATCTGGAGCGCAGCACCGGCCGGGTGCGGCTGGTCGTGCCCGCCGGCCCCCTGCCTGCATCCTTCACAGCGATCCTGCGTTCGCAGGACGGCGGCATCCGGCGGATAGACTGTCCCGGCGCGCCCGCTGACGGCCTGGCCTGCACCACCGACGGCATCACGCTGGACGAGGTCTCCGGCGACGTGACCGTCACGATCAAGGCCTCCGGATTTGCCTTTGAGACACGTGACGTGCGCGGCTCGGAGCTGGCCGACCAGGGACGCGACGACGGCGGGCTCTCCTGGGTCCTGCGGCCCCTGCCGGAAGCGGTGCTCAACGACGACTTTGCCACAGGGCTCTCGGTTGCGACCGGCCTTGTCGACTTCGCCGCGTTGGCCTATCCGTCGGCCACCGATCTGGGGCAGGCCCTGGTCGTGAAGTTCTACATCGACGACCTCGCCGGGGTGCCCACGGTCTATTTCCAGAACACCCTGAGGCATCCGATCCACTACGACTTCGTCCGCACCGTGCTGGGGAAGGCGCTGACGCCGGGGGACTTCTACCGCCAGACCTACACCGGGCTCGACCGGACCGCCATGGCGGGCTCGATCCTGTTCTATCCCGAATTGGCGACCCGCAGCGCCTTTCTCGGTGGCGTCACCACCGCGCCGTTCGTGATGACGTTCTTTCCCAGCGACGACCTCACACCGGAGCAGGCGCGCACCGCCCACCGCCTCATCGAGGAACGGCTGGGCTGCGCCGCGCTCTCGGGCGGGGACCACCGGCTGGCCTATCTGCCGGCCGGCGGGCAGCAGGAGGCCGCCGCGGGGGCCGATGGCGCGGAATTCCTGGTGCGGGACGCGGCCTGGCTTGTGCGCGCAGAGCTCTACGGAAACATGACGCAGCAGCTGCTCAACCCGGGGATCGCCTACGGCACGCTGCGGCTGCTCTCCCCCGAGGCCCTGGAGTCCACGGTCGTCTCCTACACCGACATTTTGCTGCTGACGCGCCTGCCCAACAACCTGCCGGTCGTCGGCGGAACGATCACCGAGGAGCTGCAGACCCCCCTGGCGCACGTCAACGTCGCCGCGCGCAATCGCGGCACGCCCAACATGGCGCTGCGCGACGCCTCGACGGATCCACGGATCGCGCCGTTTCTGGGCCGGCTGGTCCGCTTCGAGATCCGAGACGGAGGCTTCACGCTGACGGAGACGACGCTGGCCGAGGCCGAGGCGTTCTGGGCCTCCAGAAACGGGGACCCGCTGGTGCCCGACTTCGATCTCGAACGGTCCGGGCTGCCGCGGTTCGACGACCTGGCGTTCGCAGACTCCCTGAGCGTGGGTGTCAAGGCCGCGAACCTGGCCGAGCTGCACCGGATCCTGCCCGACGCCACCTCCGACGGCTTTGCGGTCCCTTTCCGGTACTACCATGAGTTCACGCTCGCTGCGGTGGTGGACGTGGCCGGCTGCGAAACAGCACAGGAGGCCTGCGGTTCCAGCGGCCGCGAGGGTGCCGCCTGCGACGGGGCCCGCCAGCTGTGCCTGTCCCTGGCGGATCCGCCGATCTCCCTCGACGGCTACCTGCGCGCGACGCTCGAGGATGCTTCCTTCAGGAGCGACGCCGGGCTGCGCGACGCGGTGCTCGACGGCGTCCGCTTCCATTTCCTGGCCTGCCCCGTCGACCCGGCGTTCGGTGCGCTGCTTGACGCCCGGGTGGCCGAGCTCTTCGGCGAGGCCAGGGTCAAGTTGCGTTCATCAACCAATTCAGAGGACCTGCCCAACTTCAGCGGGGCAGGGCTCTACTCCTCCTTCGGCGCACAGGCCGGCGGCCAGGAAGCCGCCTCGCTCGTGATACGCCGGACCTGGGCCTCCGTGTGGAACCGTGACGCCTTCGAGGAGCGGGCGTTCTGGAACATCGATCATCTCGCCGTCAAGATGGGGGTCGCCGTCAACATCGCCTTCACCGACGAGGCCGCCAACGGGGTGATCATCACGCAGAACATCGCCGACCGCACCGTCGCGGGCATGTATGCCAATGTCCAGCTGGGGGAGGTCTCAGTCACGAACCCGGAGGGCGGCGCCCTCCCTGAGGTGTTCTCGATTGTTCCCGATCCCGCCGGGGGCGTCCAGGCAAGCATCCTTCGCTATTCGAGCCTCTCCCCCGGCAGGCCTATCCTCACCCCTGATGAGATATTGGCGCTGTATACAGTTGCAGAAATTGCGCACGAACATTTCGCAGGCCTGTACGGTATTGATCCTGCGGTCTTCGCCTTGGACATGGAGTTCAAGTTATGGGGTCAGCCTCGCCGGATTTTCCTCAAGCAGGCGCGGCCCTACGTTCAGGCCACTTCATCGAAATAAAAATCGGTGCATTTTCACGAGGTGATTTGCACGCGATTCGATTTGGGGTAAGTTACGGATACCTGATAGGAGGTATTTCTCATGCGTACCCTGATGGCCCTTTTTGCAATCCTTACCTTTTCCGC
>PHAZ01000052.1:0-5130 GCA_002841825.1 Deltaproteobacteria bacterium HGW-Deltaproteobacteria-22
CGCAAGGTAGAGGCTCTCGAGGATGCGACCGTCCCGGGTCAGCAGCACGAGGTTCGTGCTGACGGATCCAACGTCCACACCCAGGAACACGTCGGTGATGCCCTCGGGCAGCTCGGCGTCGGCCGTCTGCGACGAGACGGGATAAGGGCCCAGGGCTGCCAGGCGGTAGGCGTCGGCTCCCCGGTCTTCACCGGCGCTCTCGAGGGCGTCGACGGCGGCGGTGAGCTCGCCGAAGGTCACCGAGGTCGTGCAGGCCGAAAGGGCGGCGCCCAGGGCAGCCTGCACCTGCGGCTGCTCGGGCAGCCACATCTTGTCGGGCGTCCAGGAGAACACCTCGAGGAAGGCCCGCACGATGCCGCCGTTTCTGGCGCCTCCTCCGACCAGCGCCAGCGGCGCAAGGGGTTCGCGCCCGGCAAGCACCGAGGATGCGAAGGTGCGCACGAGCGCCAGGCACAGTCCGTAGGCCATCTCGTCGACGGGCGTGCCCTTCTGCTGCAGGTGGATCATGTCGGACTTGGCGAACACCGAGCAGCGACCGGCGATCACGGCGGCCTTCGGGGCCTCGACCGCGCGCGCACCGAGCTCGGTGACGTCCATGCGCAGGCGCCCGGCCTGCTGCTCTAAAAATGCCCCGGCCCCGGCTGCACACTGGCCGTTCATCGAGAAGTCAGCCACCGAGCCGTCGGCGGCCAGCTGGATCACGCGGGAGAACTCGCCGCCCATGTCGAAGATCATGCGGATCTCCGGGTTCTGGTGAAGCACACCGGCGCTTGTGGCCGCGACGTCGGAGATCCAGTGGCGCTTCCAGGTGTCGCGGAACAGTTCCTTGCCCACCCCGGTGAGACCGACGCGGATCCGCTCGTCAGCCGGGAGGTCGAGGCGGTGGATCAGGGCCGCGAGCTGGACTGCCGGGGCGCCCTGCGTCGGGATCATCTCCGAGGTGAAGGACCCGTTATGACGCAGAATGACGCACTTGCAAAAGTTGGAACCGACGTCGAAACCCAGATGCAGCATCTTGAAAACTCCCGAAAGACAAATCCGAATGATTGTCGTCTGTGTCACAGAATAGCGACGAATCCCGACAAATCAAACAAATTCTGACAAAGCCGTGATAAAGTGGAAAATATACTTGTATTTAAAGGCAATTACCTCATGACAATTGCATGATATTCCGAATCATCCAGAGGGTTGCGGCGCCGATCCGCTCCAGAATCAGGGGGTTCAGCACGAACAGGAGCAGCAGGGTCAGCAGCGCGCGCACGGGCATCATCAGGAAATAGGCCTGGGTCTGCGGGAGCCACACGGCGAGGAAGCCGACGGAGAACTCCATAAACAGCAGCACGAACATGACCGGCAGGGTGAACAGCGCCACGGTGGTGAACAGCAGCGAAGCCAGGCGCAGGGTGGATGAGAGCCAGTGTTGGTTTTGAAAAAAGGCCCAGGGTGCCTCGGGCGGGAGATGCCGAAGCTGGTGTCCGAGGGCGAGGGCGACCTGCAGGGGACCGGCCACCGACAGGAAGTACACCACGGCCAGTAGGGCGAACATCGCGGCCGTCGGTGACGCCTCGAGCTGGAGACCCGGCACCTCCCCCGACGCCGGGTTGGGGTTGCGCAGGGTGTCGAAGACCGCGCCCAGAGAGAGCCATAATCCCAGGACGATCTGCAGGCCCACGGAGAGCACGGTCCCGACCAGGAAGTTGATCACCAGCGCCGGGACGAACACGTCCTGGGGCACCTCGCGCGGCCCCTGCACGATGGTGAAGTACAATGTCGCGCCCATGACGACGATCCAGCGCGGAAAGAAGCCGGCCGTGCGAGGGAAAAGGTTCGGCGCCAGCGGCATCAGGCGGGCCGCCGTCAGGAAGAAGATCGACTGGTAGGGGGCGACCCGGATGAGGAGGGTTTCCATGACGGACTACGAGACTTTTTGTATATAGAAGAAGAGCAGGCGGGTGAAGGCGACCAGCTCCCTTCCCATCATGGGACCAAGCATCAACAGACACAGGCTCACGGCCAGCATCTTGGGCGCGAACGACAGGGTGCTCTCCTGGATCTGGGTGACGCTCTGCAAGAGCGACAGGAAGAAGCCCGTCAGCAGCGACACCAGCAGCGGAAACGCCGACAGCAGCAGCGTCAGCAGCAGGGCCTTCTGGAGCAGGTAGAGCAGGGGTTCGGCAGGCATGTCGTCACGCGTAGGAGAGCATCAGCGCCGAGGACAGCAGGTAGAAGCCGTCGACGGCCACGAACAGCAGGAGTTTCAGCGGCAGCGAGACTGCGGTGGGTGACACCATGTGCATGCCCAGGGCCATCAGGATGTTCGCTGTGAGCAGATCCAGGATCAGGAATGGAAGAAACAGCAGGAACCCGATCTGGAACGCCTCCGTGATCTCCGAGATCAGAAAGGCGGGAATCAGCACCAGGAAGTCGTCCCGGGCGACGGTCATCTCGGGGTTCAGGCGTTTGGTGACGTCGGCGAAGCCCTGCTGGTCCATCGGATGGGCGTGCCGGCCCAGGAACGTGCGGAAAGGCTCGGCGCCGTCTTTCACGCCGCGGACCAGCGCCTGCACACGCGCCTCCTCTGGCTGCCCCGCGTCCGCGAAGACCTCGGCCTGCGGCGCCAGCGCCGTCCAGGATCGCGAAAACACCGGCATCATGACGGCGACGGAGAGCACCAGCGCCAGACCCGTGAGCACCATCGTCGGTGGCAGCTGGGGCGTGCCCAGTGCCGAACGCAGCAGGCCGAACACGACGGCGATCTTGACGTAGGAGGTGACGAACAGCAGCGCGAAGGAGAGGAACCCGAGGACCGAGAGGACGACGAGGAAGGTGCTGCCCTGGGTTTGCGACAACAGGTCGCTCATTGTGGTTTGTCCTCGTTGGTTGCCTCCAGTTCCTTGAGCAGCGTCAATCCGCCCTCGGAGCTGGCGATCAGGTAGTCGCGATCCCGCAGCCGCACCAGATAGAGCGCGCGGCGCGGCTCCAGCGGACACACCGAACGCACCGTCATCTCGCCGGGGGTCGCGCGGGACAGTTTCGCGAGCCACTGGCGGCCGTAGCGCGCCACGACGATCAGCAGGCCGATCAGCACCAGCAGGACCAGCAGGGCGCGCCAAGCGGCGGCACCGATGTCGGTTCCTTCAGGTGAAGCCTGTTGAAGCAGCGTCCAACCGGTCATCATTCTGTGGGTTCGGACGGGAGTTCGTTGGGATCAACCTGCAGCAGGGGTTCGGTGTGATCCTGGTTCTGCATCACGCGGTCGATCATGATCAGGTAAAGGTTGCAGGAGCGGTTGGCCGGATCCAGCTGGAGCACGGATTCGAAGTACCGCCGGGCGTTCATCATCTGCCCACGGGAGAAGGCGATGACGCCCTTCTGGATGATCGCGGGCACGTACTTGGCGTTCTGGTTGGTGACCAGCTCAAGCTCGGCGAGGGCCTCGTCGAGCTTGCCCATCTCGCGCAGGACCTCGGCGAGCCGGGTGCGCAGGTCAATGAACGTCGGCGCCAGCGCCAGGGCCTGCCGAAGCTCGCGCGCGCTGTCCTCGAACATCTGGATTTCCTTGTAGGCCGCGGCCAGATCCGCGTGCATGTTTGCGAGCTTGCCGCGGACGAACGGATCCAGCGAGCTGGGCTGGTTCATCGAGTGCGTCAGCGCCCGGGAGTAGACCTTGCGTGCCTCGTCATACTTGCCGAGGTCGTTGTAGGTGACGGACAGGTTCAGCGCCGCATCGGTGTAGCCGGGATTGATGATCAGGGCCTTCTCGAAGTGTGACTGGGCCGTGTCCATCTCTCCCCGGTGGTGGTAGATCACGCCGAGCATGTTGTGGACGTCGGCCATGCCTTCCTTGTGTTCAAGCGCCTTGAGCAGCAGCTCGAGCGCCTTGTCGTATTCCCCGTTGGTATAGGCGTCCCGCCCTTGGGCCACGATTTTTCGAATATCTTCACTCACCGGCTCGACTCCTTTGGCAAACAGGCCTTGGCCTGCGCGTCCGTCAGGGCTTGGCTTTCAGTTTCGACTCGGCTTTCGCCAGAAGCTTGGCGGCTTCGGCTGCCTGCGGGCGTTTCGGGTAATGTACAATGATTTTCCTGCAGAGATCAACAGCTTTTTTGGTCTCTTCAAGCCGCAGGTAGGCGTTGACCAAAATCATGGCCGCTTCAGGAACGCGCGGCGAGTCCGGATACTCCGTGAGGATGAACTCCATCCGGTTGCGGACAGCCTTGAGCTTGTCCTTTTTTTGATAGAAGTCTGCTGCGTAGAACTCGTGTTTGACGAGCATTTCCCTGGTCCGCGCGTAGTATTTTTTCACGCGTGCGAGGTAAGGGCTCTGGGGGTAGCGCCCCATGAACATCTGAAAGATCATGTAGGCAGCCTTGGTGTGCGCCAGATCCCGCTGCTGCGCCGGAGGAAACAGGAAGAAGTCCCCGGGCCCCAGCCGGTAGTTGCAGTAGCCGATCCACCAGGTGGTCATGCCCGAGGTCACGGCATCGTGGAAGGGATGATCCTTCTCGAAGTCGCGATAGGCGGTGGCGGCCGTGATGAAGTTGCCTTCCTTGCGGTGGGTCTCGGCGATCTTCAACTCAGACAGCACCGCATATTGCGACAGCGGATACAGGCTGCGGACCTTCGCGAAGACGGTCCGGGCGTCCTCGGGGTAGTCTTTCTTCAGGCGTTTCTGACCAAATTCATAGAGAAGCTTGGGGTCTTTCAAGGCCTTGGGGGGGATCGTGCCGCTGCCGGAAACAGTGCAACCAGCAAAAAATATGACCAACCAGCTGAGAGCTGTGAACCGGACCATGCTACCTCACACTTTCTTCGGGGCCCCGAAGGGCATCCACCAATTGCGCCAGAATGGAATCGGCGACAGGCAACCCCGGACGTGTCAAACCGACACGACCCCCGGTTTGCCACAAAAGACCCTTTGTACGCAAGTCACAAATGCAATCCTCAAGGAGCCTCCCATGGAGCCGTCCCAGATCGAAACCGCGAAGCAGGCGCGTTCCTGTGAGCAGGGTTTCAATATCAGCCCCCGCGTCATCGACGGTGTCCGACGCGGCAGCCCACGGGGACGGACCCTCCTGTGGCCACCGGCAACCATCCACGAGGCGCCGGTATTCCTGGGGATCGGCGGGG
>PHAZ01000052.1:5153-23018 GCA_002841825.1 Deltaproteobacteria bacterium HGW-Deltaproteobacteria-22
GTCCAGCGCCAGCGCTTCCAGCGCGAGACCGCGGCCGGGCCGATGCCCAGGTAGTCAGCGCCCTCCCAGATGAGCAGGTTGTGGCGACACTCCATTCCGGGGCGCGCCCAGTTGGAGATCTCATACTGTTCGTATCCGGCACCTTCCAGGCGATCCTGCACGGTCCGGTACAACTTCAGCCAGGCTTCGTCGTCGGGAAACCGGTGAAGTCCGGCGGCATAGTCACGACCCAGGGGCGTGTCCGGCTCCAGGGTGAGGCCGTAGCAGGACACATGCTCGGGGGAAAGGGCGATCAGTTCGTCGAGATCCCGGGCCAGCTCGGAGGGGCCCTGATCCGGCAGCGCGAACATCAGATCCAGGTTGAGGTTCGTGACGCCCCCGGCCCGCAGCTGCCCCACCGCCTCGATGGCGCGCTGCGGCGTGTGGCGGCGTCCCAACGGGCCCGCACAGGCGAACGACTGCACTCCGAGGCTGAAGCGGTTCACGCCGGCTTCGCGCATCGCGCGGATCCATGCAGGGGTGACGTCCTCGGGATTGGCTTCGAGGGAGATCTCGGCGTTATCGCTGAAAGGGAAGAGGTCGCGCGCGGCCCGCAGAATCCCGGCGATCAACCCTGGCGGAACGCAGGAGGGCGTGCCGCCGCCGAAGAAGACCGTGTCCACCGGTTGGGTGCGCATGGCCGCCGGCAGCGCCCCCAGAGTCGAGATCATGGCTGCGAACGTGGCCTCTGGTTCACTGGCGCCCGGTGTCGCACCGGCTGGTGTCGCACCGGCTGGTGTCACGCTGGAAAGCAGCACCCGCGGGAAGTCGCAGTAGGTGCAGATTCGCACGCAGAAGGGGACATGGACATAGAGGGAAAATCCCAATTCAGAACCCCCGGCAGACTGTGAAAGGAAAAGGTCGGGCGGAAGGAAGAACTACTTGGCGGCGCTGGCGCAGGAATCGTCGTTGTTGCGATCGGACGCCTTGTAGCGGCCCAGGCAGAGATCGGCCTCGGTCAGGAAGTTGCGGCATTCGCAGATGCCCTTGCCGTCGAGGGCGCCCGTTTCGGCACCCATGCGGATGCAGACGAAGCCGCTGTCGCAATGCTCGGGCTTCTCGCCGCCCTTGCACTCGCTGTCGCTGCCGCACTTCTGCGAGCAGTACTGCACGGTCTGGGAGACTTCGGCGTCGCCTTCGAGCACCATGCGGCTCTGGAGCACGCACAGGCGCTGGAGGCACTCGGGCGCTTCGGCGTTGATGGCTTTGACGCCGTCGCCGCCGGTGGCGGGATCAAATCCTACGACACAATAGCGGCCGAGATCCGTCTGTTCACAACCGAACGAGAAAAGGGTCAGCAGGGAAAGAGCAGCGATCAAGGTCATCACGGTACGTTTCATGGAACCCTCCGGAAAAACGGGTGAAATCGGCTCGCCGCCGGCAACCGGGGGCGCGAGTCCTCGTAAGTGTATGATGAAGCGGTCTGGAGTCAATGAAAAAGTGAGAGCCAACGGTTTTTTCCGTCAACCGGCGCTCGTCCGGGCCGACAATGGAAGCATGACCGACCAGGAACGTTTTGCCAGACTGCTTCTACATTATGGAAACATGAAGGATCGACGGGGATTCGCCCGGGATTGTTTGTCCGGCGTCATTACCGCCTGCCGGGTCCTTGACGATCCCGTCCTGTGCGCGCACTACGGCATCGCGGTGTCGTCCGTTGCCCGGGAACGGGCGCACAATGACTGGCGGACCGCGCGCTCCCTCGGCCTCAAAGTGCTCACGCCCGCCGATGCCGCCTGGTTCCTTCCGCCCATTCCGGGCGTTCATCCAATCCCGGGCGTTCAGCCGATTCCGGGCTTCCGTCCGCCGGGCGTCCTGTTCGTTCGGGGGCGCCTCGACGAGGTGCTGCCTCCGAAGATCCTCTGCATCGTCGGGAGCCGTGCGGCTTCGCGCTGGGCGACGGATCTCGCGCGGGAATGTGCGTCGAGCCTGGCCGCCGCCGGGTGGGTGATCGTCTCGGGCGGGGCGCTGGGTGTGGACGGCGCGGCCCATGAAGGGGCCCTCGAGGCCTCAGGGTGCACGTGGGTGTTCCTGGGCTCCGGACTCCTGGCCCCTTATCCGGCGCGCCACGCAGGCCTGTTCGCGCGAGTGGTGTCCGGCGACGGCTGTTTGTTCTCGGCGAATCATTTATATGGTAAACCGGATAAAGCTTTTTTTGTCCAGCGCAACGCATACATGGCGGCCTGCGCCTCGGCGGTCGTGGTGGTGGAGGCCTCTTCGGTGTCGGGATCCCTGCACACGGCGCGCTTCGCCCTTCGGTGGAAAAAAGCTGTGCTGGCACAGCCCGGGAGCGCCGGCTGCAACCGGATTCTGCTCGAGGGTGCGCGGCCCTTCCGGGATCTCGACGAGCTGGTCGACGGGCTCGCCCGGGGAGGTGCCGACGGGGGCGGGACCTTGGACGAGAATAAAATCCCTATGCAGGGCGGGCTTTTTCCTGAGGAAATTGCCGCGCGGACAGGAAACACCTTGACAGAGGTCTTTCAACAGTTGCAGATTGGCGAGCTGAACGGGGAGGTCCTCCGTCTTCCGGGGGGCCGTTACCTGAACTTGCGTTATCCGGAGTGAACATGTCGAAACCGGTCATTATTGTGGAATCTCCCACCAAGGCAAAGAGCATCACCAAATACCTCGCCTCACGTTACATCGTGCTGGCCTCCCGCGGCCATGTGAGGGACCTGCCGAAGAACGAGATGGGAGTGGACATCGAGAACGACTTCGAGCCGAAGTACCGGGTGCTCTCGGAGAAGAAGGACGTCATCGCGTCGATCAAGAAGGCGGTCGCTTCGGCCGAGGCCGTCTACCTGGCTCCCGACCCTGATCGCGAGGGGGAGGCCATCGCCTGGCACATCTATGAGATCATCAAGGGTGAGAACACCAACATCTCCCGGGTGCTCTTCAACGAGATCACGCCCCGCGGCGTCGAGGCCGGCCTGGCCCATCCGCGGCCGCTGGACCAGAAACTGTTCGAGGCCCAGCAGGCCCGTCGCGTGCTCGACCGCCTGGTCGGCTACGAACTGAGCCCGCTGCTTTGGAAGAAGGTCGGACGCGGGCTTTCGGCCGGACGCGTGCAGTCCGTCGCCGTGCGGCTGGTGGTGGAGCGCGAGCGGGAGATCCAGCGCTTCGTGCCCCAGGAATACTGGAACCTGTCGGTGCTGCTCGAGACCGCCAAGAAGGAGCGCTTCACGGCGGTGCTGTCCCGTATCGACGGGAAGAAGGCCACCGTGCGGGACGAGGAGACCGCCCGCGGCCTGTGCGACGAGCTCAACGGCGAGTACCGCATCGCCACGGTGACGCAGAAGGTCCAGAAGAAGTTCCCGGCGCCGCCGTTCATCACGTCTACTTTGCAGCAGGAGGCCTCCCGTCGGTACCACTTTCCGGCGCAGAAGACCATGAGCCTGGCCCAGAAACTCTATGAGGGCATCGAGCTGGGCAAGGACAAGGAACTGACCGGTCTCATCACCTACATGCGTACCGACTCCACCCGTCTTTCCGAGGACTCGCTGACGGAAGCGCGCGAGTATATCGGACAGCGCTTCGGCGGCGAATTCCTGCCTGCCAAGGCCAACGTCTACAAGACCAAGTCCACGGCCCAGGACGCCCACGAGGCCATCCGGCCCACCGACGTCGCCCGTACCCCCGAGCAGGTGGAGCAACTGATCCTCAGTTCCAACACCAACCGCACCGACGCCCGCAACCTGGCGCGCCTGTACGAGGTCATCTGGAAGCGCTTCGTCGCCTCCCAGATGAACCCCGCGATCTTCGACGCGACGGTGGTCGAGACCGAGCGCGGACGCCTGACGCTGCGGTCCTCCGGCTCGGTGCAGCGCTTCGCCGGCTTCACCGTGCTCTATGAGGAGAACCGCGAGAAGGAGGCCGAGAAGGCCAGCGCCGGCGAGGAGACGCCAGATCCCGAAGGCGACAACCAGCTGCCGGATCTGAAGGTCGACGAACGCCCCGGGCTGGTTTCGGTCAATCGGGAGCAGCGTTTCACCCAGCCGCCGCCGCGCTTCTCCGAGGCCACGCTCATCCGCGAGCTCGAGGAGAAGGGGATCGGCCGCCCTTCCACCTACGCCACGATCATGACTACCATCGCCAACCGGAAGTACATCGAGCGCGCCGCCGGCCGCTTCGTGCCCACCGAGCTGGGCGAGATCGTCACGGACCTGCTCGTGACGGCGTTCCCGGAGGTCGTCAACGTCGAGTTCACCGCCGACATGGAAAAGAATCTCGACGGCGTCGAGGAGGACCAGATCCAGTGGCGCAAGCTCATCGGCGACTTCTACACGACCTTCCACCCGGTGGTCGTGTCCGCCGAGCGGGACCTTCCGAACATCCGTTCGAAGATCGAGCCCACCGACATCCCCTGCGACAAGTGCGGAGGAAACATGGTCATCCGCTGGGGTTCCAACGGCAGCTTCCTGGCCTGCTCGAACTACCCGGACTGCAAGAACACCCGCGAGTACCGCAAGGAAGCCAACGGCAAGGTCTCCGTGGTCGAACCCGAGAAGCGCGACGAGAAATGCCCGCTGTGCGCGTCCGGCATGATCGTCCGCCAGAGCAAGTTCGGCCCGTTCCTGGGCTGCACCCGGTACCCCGAATGCAAGGGCACGCTGCCGCTGACGCTGCCGTACAAGTGTCCCAAGCCGGACTGCAAGGGCATGCTCGTGGAGAAGCGCGGCAAGAAGGGCAAGGTCTTCTTCGGCTGCTCCAACTACGGCACCGCGACCCCGTGCGACTTCGTCACCTGGGATCGGCCCATGAAGGAAACCTGCCCGCAGTGCGGCAACGACTACCTGTTCCTCAAGAGCACGCTTCGGCGGGCACGCAAGACGCTGGTCTGCCCGAAGTGCAACTTCACGAAAAATGCGGAAAACTGATCCCGACGTCACCGTCGCCGACGTCACCGTCGCCGACGCCACCGTCGCCGACGTCACCGTCGCCGACGGGCCCTTCACTGCGGTCACCGTGGTGGGCGGCGGCCTGGCCGGCTGCGAAGCCGCCTGGACCCTGGCCCGTCTTGGCTTCGACGTCGAATTGATCGAGGCCCGCGGCGGCGAAGACAACCCAGCGGACAACGCTTCCACGCCCCCGTGGCAGTCTGGCGATCTCGCCGAGCTGGTCTGCTCGAACTCCCTGAAGTCCGATGATCCCGCGCGGCCCACCGGCCTGCTCAAGCGCGAGCTGGCCCAACTGGGTTCGCTGCTGATCCCCCTGGCCCGCGAGCACGCCGTGGCTGCAGGCACCGCGCTGGCCGTCGACCGCGGCAGCTTCGCCCGCGCCGTGACCGGGAAGATCGCCTCCAGCGGCCGGATACGCCTGGTGCGCGCCGAGGTCACCGCGATCCCGGAAGGTCCGGCGATCCTTGCCACGGGCCCGCTGACCCGTCCCGCGCTGGCGCAGGCCATCGCCGGGGCCATCGGCAGCGAGGGGCTCTATTTTTATGATGCCATCGCGCCCGTGGTGGAGGCCGACAGCCTCGACTGGAGCCTCGCCTTCTCGGCCTCGCGCTGGGGGCGGGACGCTGGCGGAGTGGACTCCGCGGGCGGGGACGCTGGCGGAGTGGACTCCGCGGGCGGGGACTCAGGTGGGGAGGACTCCGGCGGGGATTATCTGAACTGCCCAATGAACCGTGAGGAGTACGAGGCCTTCGTGGAGGCCATCGCGGCGGCCGACAAGGTGACCCCGCGCGCCTTCGAGGAGCCCCGCTACTTCGAGAACTGCAGCCCGGTGGAACTGATGGTCGAGCGCGGCCGTGATGTGCTGCGCTACGGTCCGCTCCGCCCCATCGGGCTCATCGATCCGCGCACCGGCGCCCGGCCCTGGGCGGTGGTCCAGCTGCGCATGGAGAACCGGCACCGGACCGCGTTCAACCTCGTCGGCTGCCAGACGCGCATGACCTATCCGTCCCAGGAGCGGGTCTTCCGCCTGATCCCGGCGCTGCGCGAGGCCCGCTTCCTGCGCCTCGGAGAGGTGCACCGCAACACCTATGTCGATGCGCCGCGCCGCCTCGAGGAGGGCCTGTTCCTGCCGGGGCGGCCCCACACGGCGCTCTCGGGGCTGTTGTGCGGCGTGGAAGGCTACGTGGAGAGCATGGCGCTGGGGCTGTATTCCGCGCTGAGGCTGGCCGCGCGCCTGCGTGGCGTCCCCTTCGTGGAGCCGCCGGTCACCTGCGCGCTGGGCGCCCTCGCCTGGCACATCCGCCACGCCCCCGCGCCGTACATGCCGACGAACGTGCACCTGGGGCTGTGGCCGCCGCTGCAGGTGACGGGACGCCTCCCCAAGGCGGAAAAAAGACGGATGCTGGCCGAACGGGCGGTCGCCGACTTCGACGCCTGGTTCGCCGCCGGCGCAGGCTTCCCTGTGGAGGTGCCGACATGAGCCTGTCCCTTCCCGCCGGGCCGCATCTGGTCCTGGCCTCCGCCTCGCCGCGCCGCCGGGCCATGCTCGAGGGGCTCGGTCTTGCGTTGCAGGTGTCGCCCGCCCACACCGAGGAGCGCCTGGTTCCCGGGGAGGAGCCGCTTCAGACCGCCCTGCGCCTGTCCCTCGAGAAGGCCGACGCGGTCATGGACCCGGTCCTGTGCGTGCTCGCGGCCGATACGATCGTCGTCTGCGATGGGCACATCCTCGGAAAGCCGGCCTCACGGGAGGAGGCCTACGACATGTGGCGGCAGCTGGCCGGACGCACGCACCAGGTCATCACCGGAGTGGCTTTGCGCATGCCCGACGGGCGGCGCGAGGGCTTCTGCGAGGTGACCGATGTGACGTTCCGGCGACTGTCCCCGGCCGAGCTCGACGCCCACGCCCTGGCTGGCGACTGGCAGGACAAGGCCGGCGCCTATGCCGTGCAGGGGCACGCCGCCGCCTGGACCGACCGGATCGACGGGTCCTACACCAACGTCGTGGGGCTGCCCCTCGCCCAGGTCGTCGAGGCGTTGTACCGTCTGCATCCGGAGTGGCCTGCGCTGCCCTGGAGTCGTCACGATGGTTGACCTGGACACCCTCCCTCACAACTTCGCCGTCGTGCGTGGGAAGATAGCCGCAGCGGAACAACTCGCCGGCCGGCCCCCGGGTTCGGTGCGGCTGCTGGCGGTCTCCAAGACCAAGCCCGTCGGGGTCGTCGCCGAGGCGGTGGCCTGCGGCCAGGTCGACTTTGGCGAGAACTACGCGCAGGAGCTGCGGGACAAGTCCTCCGTGGTGTCCGGCGCCGTCTGGCACTTCATCGGCCCCCTGCAGGAGAACAAGGTGAACATGATCGTGGGGAAGGCCTCGTGGATCCACACGATCTCGCGCGAGAAGATCCTGCTGGCCGTGGAGCGGCGCGCCGCGGCCCTCGGGATCGTGCAGGACGTGCTCGTGCAGGTGAACACCGGTGACGAACCCCAGAAGAACGGCCTCGCGCCCGGCGAGATCGACGCTTTCCTGCGCCTGTTCGCGCACACCCCGCACGTGCGCTGCCGGGGACTGATGACGCTGCCGCCGTTCGATCTGGATCCTGAGGCCGTGCGTCCGCACTTCATCGAGCTGGCCCGGCTGCTCGGCGAGGCGAAGACGCGTCACTTTGAGAACGTGGATCTTGTCGAGTTGTCCATGGGCATGAGCGGGGACTACGAGGTCGCCATCGCCGAGGGCGCCACCTGGGTGCGCGTCGGCTCGGCCCTGTTCGGTCCGCGGTTGCCGAAGACGGGAGAAACCTAGATGCAGTCAGCGTTTGTTTTCCGGCGTCCTTTTGCGGACGCCTCAGGTCGCCGGCTTGCGCCGGGTTTGATTCTGCCGCTCATCATGGTTCTGGCGCTTTGTGCCTGCTCGAAGAAGGAGAAACCGCTGGATCCGGACCGGGACACGGCCTCGGGGGAGATGCTGTCCGAGGCCGATCGCGCGAAGCTGGGGCAGATCGCCTCATACACGCCCGAGGCCATCGGCCTGGTCAAGGAGCTGGTCGCTTCCCCGGACGTGTTCGTCCGCATGATGACGCTGACGCGGCTGGAGCGCTGGCCCCGTGAACGCGCGATCACCTTCGTTCTGGGCGCCGCAGGCCATGACGCCTCGTCGCTGGTGCGCGCCAAGGCGCTGGCCCTGGCCTGGCGGGGCATCACCCAACTGGATCGTGAGCATGAGCGCTTCGCCGAGTTGATCGAAGTGACGCTGGCCCGTCTGTCGGACTCCGACCAGGCCGTCTTCGAGCTGGCCGTGCAGAAGCTCGAGGGCATCGAGGACACCGGCCACCTCTCCAAGTTGGTGCAGGTGATTCCGCAGGTCGCCCCCGAGCGCCGCAGCCACCTTTTCAGATTGTTCTGCAAAAAGGATCTCTCCCGCGAGGACGTCCAGTTCATCGTGGAGCATGAGCGCGAGCTCGGCCCGTCGGAATCGTCCTGTCGCGAGCAGGTCTCCCGGGCCCAGCGCCTGAAGTACGTGTACGAATGACCGATCTCTACCGGCGCCTCCAGCAACACCTCGACAAACAGCCCATCGGCTTTCCGTCCACCGAATCCGGCGTGGAGCTGGATCTGTTGAAGTACTTCTTCACCGAGGCCGAGGCCGAGGTCGTCCTGTGCCTGGGGCTCACGCACTCGAGGTTGTGGCGCATCCGGCGGCGCTTCGTACGTGCCCACGGGCGGGACATCGACGAGGGCGCGCTGGGGGAGATCCTGGAGCGACTGTGGTCCAAGGGCAGCATCCGGCGCAGCACGCGGAGTCCCTACGGCTATTCCGTCGCGTTCCTGGCCATCGGCATGTTCGAATTCCACGTCGACGACCTGACCCCTGAACTGATGCGTCTGATGCATGAGTACTTCGACGCGGGCTTCAAGGACGAGTTTTTCAAGGGGATGCTACCCCAGCTGCGGACGAGCCCCCACCTGAAGGCCATCGTCCCCGAGCATCGCATCGACACCTATGACAACATGCGGCATTACGTCGAGCACACCGACCAGAAGATCGGGGTGGCCAACTGCGTGTGCAAGCAGGGCGAGGCGCTGCTGGGCCGCCCCTGCACCCAGGTCGATGACATCGAGGTCTGCGTCTTCTTCGGCGAGAGCGACTACGTCGAGCGCGGCCGCGGAAGGTACATCACCCGCCAGGAGTGCCTGGACCTGCTGGACACGGCCGAAAAGAAGGGCCTCGTGCTGCAGCCCGGAAACTCCCTGCAGGCGTTCTGCATCTGCCTGTGCTGCGGCTGCTGCTGCGGGGTCCTGACGGCCGCCAGGAAGTTCGACAAACCGGCCGGACTCTTCGCGACCAACTACTTTGCGACCATCGACGCCACCGCGTGCAACGGCTGCGGAGTGTGCGTGAAGCGATGCCAGATGGACGCCCTGGCGCTGGACCGGGAACGGCGCACGGTATGGCTGGACCCCGACCGCTGCATCGGCTGCGGGCTGTGTGTGACCACGTGCAGGCCCGGCGCGGCGAAGCTGCAGAAGAAGGAGCACGTCACGGTCCCCCCCCGGAACCTCGAGATGCTGTACCTGGCGATCCTGGCCAAGAAGGCGGGCAAGGCCCGCATGCTGCTGAACCTGCTCAAGCTCGCCGCCGGCGCACGACTGTAAGCGGCCCCGTCCGCCGTTGCCCAATTGAAATCGAAATTGAAACGATGTTTCCTGTTCAGGATGCGGGAGGAAGGGACTGTAAATTCGGTCGCGATCTGCTATATTGGGTCGCTTTTTGCTTGATTATTCCGCCAGAAGGAGCGGGTGAACCATGAATACGAAACAGGCTCTTCTCCGTTGGACCACAGGTCTTCTCTCCGCCGGTGGCGCCCTCGTCCTGGCCGCCTGCTACGGTCCCCAGCGTCCCATGCAGCGTCCCATGCAGACCCGGCTCGTGGTCGGCACCGTCCAGGCCGAGGGGCAGCCCGTCGAGGGTGTCGCGGTCTGCGATTCGAGCATGCCCGACCAGTGTCCGCTCACCGACGCCGGCGGCCGGTTCGAGATCCGCTATGAGGACGACGGAAGGCCCCATCAGTTCTGCACCAAAAACGCCGTCGCCGGGGCCGCCAACCAGGTCTCCAGCGAGTGCGTCGAGGTGCGGCCAGGGACCTCCGAGATCACGATCTCGGTGCAGAAGATTCAACCCTGATCCCCACAGGGCCTGGGTGCACGAACCCGGCCGGGACGGTGAAATCATGTACGACGTGGCCATCATCGGCGGCGGCGTGGTGGGATGCGCCATCGCCCGCGAACTGTCCCGATACCACCTGCGCACCGTGCTCCTGGAGCGCTTCGCGGAGGTGGGCTTCGGCACCACCAAGACCAACTCAGGGATCATCCACGCGGGTCAGCAGACCACGCCGGGCACCCTCAAGGGCCTCCTGGAGGTGCGCGGCAACGCCATGTTCGACCAGCTCCAGCGCGAGCTGGGCTTCGGGTTCCGCCGGTGCGGCGAGCTGGTGGTCGCCTCGACCGCCGAGGAGATGGCCTCGCTTGAACGCATGAAGGCCGACGGCGAGGCCAAGGGGGTCCCCGGGCTCGAGATGTGGGGCGCCCAGCGCTTGCGTCGCGAGGAGCCCAACCTCTCACTGCACCTGGTGGGGGCCCTGTTCGCGCCCTCGGCCGGTGTCATCAACCCTTACGAGTTCGCCTTCGCGCTGGCCGAGTGCGCCGTCCAGAACGGCGTGGAGCTGCGGGTCGAGCACGAGGTGCAGTCCATCGCGCTGCGCGACGGCGGCGGCTTCAGGATCCATGCGAAGATCCCGTCTGGACCCGGGGCGGTCCCGTCTGGACCCGGGGCGGTCCCGTCTGGACCCGGGGCGGTCCCGTCTGGACCCGGGGCGGTCCAGGCTGTACCCGATGCGGCCTCCGCGACCTGCGTCGACGTGGAGGCCCGCTTCATCATCAACGCCGCGGGCGTGCACGCCGACAAGGTGGCCGCGATGGTGGGCGCAGACGACTTCACCATCCGTCCGCGACGCGGCGAGGAGTACCTCCTCGACCGCCGCCTCGAGGGCATCGTCACCCGGCTGATCTTTCCGGTGCCGACGCCCGCGTCCAAGGGCATCCTCATCATCCCCACCTTCGACGGGACGCTCATGGTGGGCCCCACCGCCCACGACCAGGACGACCGCTTCAACGTGCCCACCACGACCGAGGGCAGCGAGGAGGTCTTCGCCACCGTGCGCAGGCTGTGCCCGTCCCTGGACGCGCGCGCCACCATCGCCGAGTTCGCCGGGCTGCGCGCCGTCTCCGACACCGGGGATTTCATCATCGGGCCCTCGCGGGTGCCCGGGTTCTTCCATGTCGCCGGCATCCAGTCGCCCGGCCTCACGGCCTCGCCGGCCATCGCAGTCCACGTCGTGGAGCTGGTCGGGCGCGCGGGGCTGCCGCTGGTGGAGCACGACGGGTTCAACCCGCATGTGGCGCCGCCGGCCCGCTTCGCCACGCAGCCCCACGAGGTGCGCCAGGCGCTAGTCGAGGCGGACCCCCGCTTCGGCCGGCTGGTGTGCCGCTGCGAGCTGGTGACCGAGGCCGAGGTGCACCAGGCCGTCGACCACGGGGCCCGCACCCTCGACGGCGTGAAGTTCCGCACGCGGGCTGGCATGGGCCGCTGCCAGGGCGGCTTCTGCACGACCCGCGTGATGCAGATCCTGTCGCGGCGGCTCGGCGTGCCCTTCCACGAGGTGACCAAGCGCGGCGCGGGCTCGTGGCTGGTGATCCCGATGGCCGAAGATCGTGAAGCGGCCATGACCGAAGCCGGCGCGACCACCGGAGATCCCGCCGCCGGCGCCACAGAGGAGGCCCCATGTTCGGACGCATGAACCGACGCTACGACGTGGTGGTGGTGGGCGGCGGTCCTGCGGGCCTCGCCGCGGCCCTGGGGGCCCTCGACAGCGGTGTGTCCCGCGTGCTGGTGGTGGAGCGCGAGCCCGAGCCCGGGGGCATCCTGCGGCAGTGCATCCACGCGGGGTTCGGCCTGCACCACTTCCGCGAGGAGCTCACCGGTCCCGAGTACGCCGAGCGCTTCGTCACGCAGGCGATGGACCGGGACATCGACGTGGCCCCCCACAGTTACGTCACCGGCCTGGCCGTGGACTCCTCAGGGCACCGCCTGGTGCGCGTGCTCAGCTCGCGCGGCGGCCTGGCCACGGTGGAGTGCCGCTCGGTGGTCCTCGCCATGGGCTGCCGCGAGCGCACCCGCGGGGCCGTGCGGATCCCGGGCACCCGGCCCGCGGGCATCTTCACCGCGGGGCTGGCCCAGAAGCTCCTCAACCTCGACGGCTACCTGCCCGGGCGGCGGGCGGTCATCCTGGGCTCGGGCGACATCGGCCTGATCATGGCGCGCCGCCTGACCCTGGAGGGCTGCAAGGTCGAGGGCGTGTTCGAGCTGATGCCTTACTCCAACGGCCTCACGCGCAACGTCGTGCAGTGCCTGGACGACTACGGCATCCCGCTGCACCTGTCCACGACGGTCACCCGCATCCACGGCCGCGACCGCATCGAGGCCGTGACCGTGGCGCCCGTGGACGAGGCGGGACGGCCCGACGCCGCCCGCGCATGGGACGTGCCCTGCGACACGCTGCTCCTGTCCATCGGGCTCATCCCGGAGAACGAGCTCTCGGAGAGCCTGGGCATCGCGCTGGACGTGGTGACCGGCGGTCCCAAGGTCGACTCCACGCTGGCCACGAGCCTGCCCGGCGTGTTCGCCTGTGGCAACGTGCTGCACGTGCACGACCTGGTGGACTTCGTGACCGAGGAGGCCCTGCGCGCCGGGCGCTTCGCAGGTGAGCACGCCCGCCAGATCCGCCGCCCGCGGGACGCCATCGCCCTGGTGCCGGGGGCCAACGTGCGCTACTGCCTGCCCCACACGCTGTCGGCGGATCGACCGCACACCGTGTACATGCGGGCCAAGACGCGGATGTCCCCGTGCATCCTGCGCGTGGGGAACCTGCTCGAGCGCAAGCTGCGCTTCGTGGTGCCCGCGGAGATGATCCACCTGACCATCCAGCCCGAGCTGCTGGAGCGCTTCTACGAGGACCGCCTTCAGATCGACCTGCTCCCGGTCGACGGCGGAGGTGCCCCATGACCGAACGTCAGGAACAGCACTATGTGTGCATCAGTTGCCCCATCGGGTGCCCCCTGCGGCTGGTCCACGAGGGCGACCAGATCATCGAAATCGAGGGCCAGGAGTGCAACCGGGGCGCCAAGTACGCCCGCCAGGAGTTCACCGACCCGCGGCGCACGTTCTCGACGACGGTGCCCATCACGGGCGCGGTCTACGGCCGCCTGCCCGTGAAACTGTCGGCGCCGGTGCCCCGCCAGGCCATCCCGGCGGCCATGGCCGCGATCCGCCTCCTCTGTGCCGAAGCGCCGGTGCGCCTGGGCCAGGTGCTCCTGCGCGACGTCGCCGGCGTCGCGGGCGTGGACGTGGTGGCCTGCCGCACGATGGACCGCGTCATGATCGCCCCGTCTTAGTTCCCGCCAACTGCCCACCACTGCGCCCGCTCTCGTTCACGCTCGCCGCTTCCACCCTACGCCACCTCCGGTGGCGTTGCGGAAATGATGCCCCGGGTTGGGCGCACGGTCCCACGTGCGCACTACCCGGGGAACCAAGAGGAAAGACCCGGATGAACCCGAAGAGGAAAGACCCCATTCCCTGCACCCGCCGGCGTTCACGCCCTGCGCTCGTTCCCCGCGCCGGACCACTTTCCGGTCCCGGAAAAAGCGGTTGCAGGAAAAGGGGGGACCGGGTATTTTTTCTTCATCAAGGCTGGCCCGATTTTCCAGTGGAAGTGAAAGAATGTCAGCGCGCGGACCCCGGTCAAAGAAGGTGAGCAATTGAGGCATGGAGAGCTCATGACCACGCCCCCAGGGAACCGGTGGGCCTGGTGGATTTACGTGCCGGCGGTCAACTGGCTGCCGTGGATCTTCGCAGCCTCGAAGACGCGGGACCGGTCGTGGGCCAGATTCGCGGTCCTGTATGCGGCACCGCTGATCGGTGCGATGGTCGCGTCTGAATTCGTCCCGAAGGAGACCGGGGACTTCCTGGGTGGGCTGTACGTGCTGACCTGGATCGGCAGCATGGCACATTGGACATTGGTCAAGGAGAAGATCTTCGAGGAGATCGCCCGGATTTCGCCGTCCAAGACCTGTGTGGCGGACGCCGCTTCCTGCGATTTACCAGCCGATGCACCGCAGATCATCGAGCGCGTGATCATCCGGGAGATCGTGAAAATCCCCTGTCAATACTGTGGTTCGCTCAATGAGAACACCCAGGCGCGATGTGGCCGGTGCGGCGCCGAAATCCGGTGATCACCTCTTTGGTGGTGTTCTGGACATGATGCCGGCCGGTACGCTCCTTCCTTTCACGAGGCCAGATCATTTGATGAGGGCGAACTCGAAGCTCTGGGGATCAATTTCGACCAGGAGCCTCAGTTGCATCCCGAAATGACCCGCTTCAGTTGGGGGTCGGTTTCTATCTCAGAAGATACGAAATGATCAAAAAAATACGGAAAACGTATACAAAAGCATATTGCGTATGATATTTGTTACGCAAGGAGCGGATCGAACATGCAGGAACCTGGAAAGAAAGAGCGCATCGATAAGCGGGAAGCGTTACTTCGCAGCGCCGAGGAGTTGATGACCCGCCATGGGGCCCGGCGGGTCTCGGTGGAGGAGATCTGTGCCGTCGCCGGCGTGAGCAAGATGACCTTCTACAGGCACTTCCGCGACAAGGTCGACCTGGTGCGGACGATTCACGACGAGCTCGTCGCCCGGAGCTTCGCGGTGTACGACGGGATCAAGGCCAGGGACATCCCCTTTCCCCAGAAGGTGGAATTGATGGGACAGTGGAAGCAGGAGTTCATGTCCCGCCTTCAGGCCGGGTTTTTCCTGGAGATGCTCGACATCCGGGACAGCATCGAGGAGATCCGCCGGCGCTACCTGGCCAACATCACCGAGGCGCAGCAAGCCGGTGACGTGCGCCCGGATATCGCGCCGGAGTTCCTATGGGCGGTCGTGGATGCGCTGGGCGGCCTGTTCAGGACCGACGCCTGGCGGGCCGGAGCGAGCGATCTGGGGGACGCGCAGCGTCAGTTGCGGACCCTCCTGTGGCAGGGGCTGCTGGTGCGCGCAGATCCGGCGCCCGACGGCGTTTCAGAGAAGGGAGAATGACCATGATGACGCTGGTGTGGATCATCCTTGGACTGTTCGTGGTGATAGGGCTCTATCTGGGGGTGGTCGTCTTCAGCCCATGGCTGAAGGAGCCGGAGGCGGCGCTCCCATCGACCGGCGATTCGTCGAGGGCGGAGGCGGCAGAGTCGGGGAGCGGATTGACGCGGCCGGTGCGGTTCACTGTGGACGGTATTGAGATTGCCGCAGAGTTGTACCTGCCAGATGACGCGGCGGCTCCCGTGCCATGCATTGTCTTGAACAACGGGCTTGGCGGCACCCGGGAGATCGTGGTGGGGGCCTTCGCCCGGCGCTTCCGTGAGGCGGGCTTTGCCGCGCTGACCTATGATTATCGCCACTTCGGCGCCAGTGGAGGAGAACCCAGACAGTTGTATCTGGGCGACCTGCAGGTCGCGGACTGCCGCGCTGCGGTGGCGTTCGTGAGGCAGTTGCCTGAAATCGACGCCACACGCGTGGCCGTCTGGGGCACCTCCGTGGCAGGGGGCTACGGCCTCCAGCTCGCGGCCGAGGACCCGGGCATCGCCTGCGTGGTCGCCCAGTGCGCCAGCCTGGATCACGGCGCGGACGGACGGCTGATCTTCGCCCGTGAAGGGATCGGCTATTTTTTCCGGTTGTTCATTCACGGCGCTCGCGACAAGGGGCGCGCCCGCTTTGGATTGTCAGCCCACCACATCGCCGTCGTGGGGCGTCCTGGCAGCACCGCCATCCTGACGGGCCCCGGCCTGCTTGAAGACTGTGCCCGTGTGTTTGGCGCCGGGTTCGACAACCGGATCTGTGCCCGGGTCATGCTCACCCCGCACGGCCCGACGGCGTCCGATGTCATTGACCGGGTCCGCGCTCCGGTGCTCATCCAAATCTGTGAGAAAGACCCGCTGGTGTCCATGGACGGGAGCCTCGGCATGGCCAGTCGGCTGGGCGCCCTGGCTCAGGTCAAGCGATACCCGATCGGGCATTTCGATCTCTATCTGGGGAAGGACTTCGAACGCAGCGTGGCCGATCAGATCGAGTTTTTCACGCAGCATCTTTTGGGGACAGAGGAATGAACCCTCCACGCCTCCGTTCTGATAGACGAATTGATCGGCCTGCGATATTACGACCAACCGTTTGGAGAATGGAGCCAATTCTCATGCATTCAACCGTTGAAAAATTGATCCTGGGCTGGCTGGTTGTCGTGGCGACGGCATGGGCATGCGATTCGCCGCTTGTCCATCGCACGGATGGTGGTACACGCACAGTGTGTATTTTCTTGTTGATGAATCTGAAGAAATTCCAGATTGGCCCTTTTATCGGACTACAGTTTTTCTATATAGACTAATTCCTACCAGCCAATCGATGGAAGAAATCCCGTTGGAACGCGACCTTTATTCACCCGGCTGCGCCGCCTACGGCAACAGCAAGACCACCCTGCATCGGATCGATCCCGTCAGCGGTTGGCTGCTGCTGTCCTGTCAATACATTCTCGAGAGCAACTCCAGTTGGATCATCAAGGATGTCTACAGGAAGAACATCTTTTCGGGGGAAGTGCAGCCGTTGGTGGAAGGCTTCCGGGAAACGCCCATCGTGTACAGTTTCCTCGCGGATGTCTCTTTGCAGCATTTCACGCTGAACATCAACGGGGTGGATGAGCGTGGGCAAAATGAACCGCCCTATGTCTTTTCCTCCTGGGACATCTCCGGCGAGGTCGCCGAGGAGACGTTCCGGCTCGAGGTGCCCTACCAGCAGATGGCTTTTGGTCTGTATGGTTCAGAGGAATCGCTTCTCTATTATTCCGAACTGGGGTCATCCGGGCGTTTGGAAGGACGCATCATGGACCAGGTGACCGGCCTGGTGACCTCATTCCCCGCGCTTTCCCACCATGTATATCTTCCCGCCCGCCTCCACGAAAGCCAGTCGCCCGTTGTCAGTTGGATGCGTGCCGAGGGAGATGTCAACTATTGGTCGGACGGCAGTCTCACCCCCTCCACATACTCCGTGGGCATCTACTTGTGGGATCCCGACAACGGCCGGATCCGCAAAGTGACCGGAGAACCATATGGCTATGGCTTCCCCATGCTGATGCACGACCAACCCGTGCCGCGATACATGGTTTATCTGATGCGAGTCTCTCAGAACGATTTGTGTATTGCTTTCAAAGACGTAATCGCTGCGGGCATCATGGACGAGACCGGCCACCTGCTCCCGGAGCCGTGAGCGCGCAAGCTGAAGTATTTCAACAAGAGAAAAAGGGTGGTCAGTCCGGGGTGGCCCGCAGCAGGCGGGAGACCTGATCGAACAGGGTGCGGTAACGGGGGTTGTAGGGGCGGCGGGAGAGGGCGTAGACGGCCTCCATGGCGGCCTGGCCGAGCTCGCCGGAGCGGGCCAGCAGCACCGCGCGCGCCCAGGCCAGCCGGCTCGACGAGGGCCACAGGGCCCGGGCTGACTGGGACAACTCCCAGGCCTGGTCGGGCCAGGCTGCCCAGCGGGTCAGCAGCCACACCAGGTCGATGCCCTGCTCGGGCCTGGCGCGGGCCATGGCCACGGCGCGCTCGAGGAAGACGTCGGCGTTGCGCCAGCCCTGGCGGCTCGCGCCCAGGGCCAGCAGCGCGAACGCGCAGGCGCCCCGGGGGCCGTACAGTTCGCGTCCCAGGAAATGGTAGAGCTCGTCGGGGGGCGCGTCGTGGACCAGGGCCAGCTCGGCGGCCAGCAGGCGCGCGTCGGTGCCGGCGGG
>PHAZ01000359.1:0-3394 GCA_002841825.1 Deltaproteobacteria bacterium HGW-Deltaproteobacteria-22
GGTTTCATTCAAATCGAGTTGTCACCGAAGGAAGACGCCGACGCGACGGCACTCTTGGCTCAACTCGACAGCGCGGGAGGACCATCATGACCCGGCAGGATCGCTTGCAACTGATTGCCGAGTTGTCATTTCTGCAGGAGCGTTTGGGGGAGTTGCCGGAAGCCGCGCGAATCACGCGAATGAGTACTCTGTCGCGCATCCGCGCCATCGAGGAACAACTGGCGCAAGAACCCGCCAACCTGAGTGAGCCGGCAATTGTCCGAATCACCTTCAATGGGCGGCCTGTGATTGGCAGCCACGGCATTTTTGCTGAGTTCGGGATGAAGGCCGTCACCCATTTTTCCGACACGGTGGCCGCCGTGGCAGCTTCCATGAGCGCACCGCTCGCAGCAACGGGACCGATTCCGGATCGGGAGCAACACCAGTTGTTGATCACCAGCATCGCACAGGGCTCCTTCGGCTTTGAACTGGAAGAGTATCGGGACGAACCAAACGACCAGCTCCCCGAAGGGGCAAGTCCGATGGCACTGGCGCTGGAACGCACGCAAAACCTGCTGCAGAGCACCGTCGGCACCGATGATCAATTGGCCGATTCCGCAGCGGAGACGGATCCTCGCGCTCTGGCCAGGTTGCGTGCATTCCTGCAGACCCTGGCGGATAACGAAGCGGTATGCACCATTCAGTATCAGGATCGGGGCTTCCGGTTCACCGATGTCGGTCAGGTTCGCAACAGCCTCGCCCGGCTGAGCCGGGACAACCTGCACGAGGACGAGCGAACCCTCGACGGCGAGTTCCAGGGAGTGCTCCCCAAGGGCCGCACTTTCGAGTTCAGACTCACCCCCGAAGACGAGGTGATACGGGGCAAGATCGGGCCTGCGATTCCGGATCCCGATGCGCTGAATGCTCGACTGCACCAACCCGCAAGAATCAAGGTCATGCTGACCCGGGTCGGCGATGGCCGGCCTCGCTTCACGTTACTGGAAACACCAGAATGGGTGGACCCGCCAGTCCCCACACCCGGGTAGCTTCATCGCGCTCATCCCGGGAAACCTGCGACTCGTGAACGCCCAGGCGCTGCGCCAACTGCCGCTGGGCCACCCACCCATTCACCCTTCAAAAATACAAATTGCGTTCCCCACATCTCAAAGGCAGAATATCCCCTGTGAGGCAATATGAAATACGGTCCGCCCTACACCCTTACTCCGGCGATATTGATTCTGGTGGCCGAGATCAGCGAAATCATCGGACGCTACAACTTGCTTGCCGAACAAAACCCCGCCCCGCGCCTCCGGCGTGAGAACCGTATTCGTACTATCCATGCATCTCTTGCCATCGAGAACAACACGCTCACGCTTGAACAGGTGACTGCCGTAATCGAGGGAAAAAGAGTACTGGGGCACCCCCGCGAAATTCAGGAGGTTCGCAACGCCTTTGCGACCTACGAAGCCCTCGACACATGGAACCCCGGCACAGAAGAGGATCTTCTGGCAGCTCACGACCTTCTTATGCGTGGCCTGGTGGATGAAACCGGGCGCTATCGTTCCGGCGGCGTCGGCATCTTCCAGGGAAAGCAACTGGTGCATATGCCTCCACCCGCAGATCGGGTGCCCACTTTGATGGCAGACTTGCTTGGTTGGTTGAAAGAAACCACGGAGCATCCCCTGGTCAGCAGTTGTGTCTTTCATTACGAGTTCGAGTTCATTCATCCCTTTTCCGATGGCAACGGAAGGATGGGACGACTTTGGCAAACCTTGATTCTCCGCACCTGGAAGCCGCTTTTCACCTACCTGCCGGTGGAGACGGTCATCCATGATCGCCAGGCGGAATATTACCGGGTTCTTGCCGGTGCCGACCAGCGGGCGGACGCCACATCTTTCATCGAGTTCATGCTCCGTGCATTACTCGATGCCGCAAGGGAAGTTATCGCAACCGACCAAGTAACCGACCAAGTAGCATTGCTTTTGAACGCAATAGAAACCGGTGAACTTGGCAGCCAAAATTTAATGAAGGTCCTGGGCGCACCCAGCCCGGTTCCCCGCGCAGCCCGACACAGCGCTATCGCCTGACCGACAAAGGCCGGCGTTATCTACGCCGCCCGTAGTGCCCCCATTCCCCACATCCCCATTCCCGACTGCACCAACCCGCAAGAATCAAGGTCATGGTGACCCGGGTCGACGATGGCCGGCCTCGCTTCACGTTACTGGAAACACCAGAATGGGTGGACCCGCAGGACTGACACCTGACATCGACCCCGAAACCCTGCTCGCAGAACTGCAATCCCTCCCCGAGTAGACGTTCGAAGACGCCCCGGCACAGCATTTCCCCCGCGCCAAGGCCCTTCAAAATATGGAGTGCGGTCACTCGGGACCGCGATTCTTCCGCGCCGCGGCGCGGCGACCGTTGACGGTCGCTCGCCGTCGCGGTCCGCCTTCCCATCCCATTCCCCATTCCCCCTTCCCCTTCCTCATTCCCCATTCCCATTCCCCATTCCCCATTCCCCCGTGTGCAATAAATTCCCCAGATCGCATATTAACTCTAGACACCCTGTGTACTCGCATACTATACGGGCTTCATCCCGTTCCGTCTCCCAACGCCACGGGGACCAACATTATCACGGTGCCGCGCAAGCCCACCAACGGGCCGCGCGAACCGCAGACGACTCAGGCGGACGCATGGCGCGACCGCCACTTTCCGGTGGAGGCACGGCCCCACCGCCGTCCAACGTAAGGAGAACGCACCGCATGAAGACCAAGACCATCTACGACGAAATCCTCTACAAATTGATCGGCGCGCGCCACGGCTCCACGCTGATCCAGCTCGAGGGCCAGGACGTCCTCGCCCGCTGGAAGGAGTTCATCGACGTGATGCTCGAGTTCGGCTTCGGGCCCGACGAGCTCGCCGAGTTCATCGCCCTGCTCGAGCAGCACCGCGCCCTGATCCACGACCGCTCCCAGTCGGTCATCGCCAAGGGTGTCTCCCTCGACACCCGCAACGCCATCATCAACGACGGCTGGACCTGGTTCTCCAAGGTCCGCGCCTCGTTTGCCCGCCTGTCCCGCACCGACGCCGAGGTCGCCCGCGCCCTCAACGAAGCCAACACCGACCTGGATCCCCAGCTCCCCGAGGTCATCCGCCAGCTCAAGACCCTGCTCCAGAACAAAGGTAGTCTGCTCTCCCCGGCGATCCCGGTGGCCACCCGCCTCACCGAGGCCGATGACCTCGTCGCCCGTCTCGTCACCATCTTCGGCGAGGCCAACAACGCCAAGGGCAAGCCCATGGACGACACCGCTGAGATCGACCTCCTCGACGGCAAGCTCTACGTGATCATCCGCGACTTCAACGAGGCCGGCCGCGCCGCTGTCCGCGCGGGCCTGCTCCCCGACCGCGCCCCCTA
>PHAZ01000359.1:3482-5762 GCA_002841825.1 Deltaproteobacteria bacterium HGW-Deltaproteobacteria-22
CCGCGCCCCCTACTTCCGTTTCAACCACATCGGTCCGGCTGGCTCCCGCCGCGCCAAGTCCGCCGATCCCCTTCCCGAGCCGACCCCCGAAGCGTGAGATCTACCCATAAAATTTCTTCGCCCACAAAACATCCGATTTTGTGGGTCACAAACTCCCCCGACCCGTTCATAAAAGCCCAGCGCCCACAAACCAATCCCCGGGACCCCGCCACAAACTCCCCCGACCCGTTCATAAAAGCCCAGCGCCCACAAATAAATCGTTTTTCCCTTCCACAAACCGCCAAAGCCGCTCCATAAATTTACCCAGCCCACAAACAAAACGCCCCTCGCGCCCCACAAACCACATTCGCGTGCCAACAAACCCCAACTCCCAAAAAATAAACCGTTTCACGGCTCCACAAATGCTGCGACGCGTCCACAACCTGCCCCGGCGCGGCTCCGACAACCTCAGGGGGATGCACATCCCCCAGGCTGCCTGCTCCACCAGGTAAAACACCTCGACTACCTTTTGTGGCATTGACACTGTTGACGATCATCGAAAGTCTGGTAATAGAATCGACGGAACGGATCACGACCGGAGGAGCATCCCATGAGAAACACCATGAAGACGACCGCCCTGGCCACCATGATCATCACCTTGCTGGGGCTGTCGGCCTGCGGGGACGGGGACAGCTACGCCTTCACCGCGGTCCGCGGGAACGTGCCCGTGATCAACCCCAACAACGTGGACCCGGCGCTGCTGCAGGCGGCGATCCTGTCCCAGAAGACCTTCGCAGTCTCCCTGCACCAGCAGTTGACCGCCGACGGACCGCCCGAGGACCTGGTCCTCTCGCCGTTCTCGATCTTCTCGGCGTTTGACCTGCTCTTTCCCGGCGCCCGCGGCGACACGGCGGACCTGATGCGCTCGGGGTTCTTCCTTCAGGGCACCGACGCCCAGATCCTCGACGGCCAGGGCGCCCTGTACCAGATGATCCTGGCCAATTCCACGGCCAGCGCACGGCTCGAGTCCGCCAACGGGCTGTTCGTCGGGGAGCAGTTCACCCTGAAGCAGGACTACCTCGACGCCGTGACGCGCGCCTTCGACGCCGCGACCTACACGGTGGACTTCATCAATGATTTCGAGACCGTCCGCCAGGACATCAACCGGTGGGTCTCGGACCACACGGCCGGCAAGATCCCCGCCCTGCTGCCGTCGAACTCGATCACCGACAAGACCGACATGGTGCTCGTCAACGCCGTCTACTTCAAAGCGAAATGGAAGCAAGAGTTCGAGGAGGGCACCTCCATGGTCTTCCACGGCAAAGCCGGGGACCGCGACTTCGTGCCCATGGAGGTGGAGCTCGAGAACACCTACTACGGCGAGGGCCCCGTGGCGGGCCCACCCTCGCCGCGGACACCTTCGCGGCCTACCTGGAGCTGGGGTACGCCCCCTACAACGGCTACGCCGAACGCATCGTGGACGTGAAGATGCCGTCCTTCATCACGCGGACGCGCCTCTCCCTGAAACCCACCCTGGTCGGGATGGGGATGGACGACCTGTTCTGCGGCAGCACGCCACGGCCCGATTTCAGCGGCCTATGGGGCGGCGTCACCTGCGTCGACGAGGTCTACCACGAGGTGTACATCGACGTGAACCTCAAGGGCACCGAGGCCGCCGCCGCCACGGCCGTCGTCATGAACAACGTCAACAACGTGGGAGGCCCGGAGTACTTCTTTTTCCACGCCGACCGCCCTTTCCTGTACGCCATCGTGGACCGCGCCACCAAGGTCCCCCTGTTCATCGGCCAGCTCGTGAACTGACGCGGAAGGCCGCCAGCGCCCCCCAACACCCCCCGAAGGGGTTCATGACCTGATGCCCCGGCTTGACGCGACGCGCCGGAACCAAAACCCGAGGAGCAGCGCCAGAACCACCAACGGAACCCGCGGCAGCGGCGCCGGGTGGCTGCTGCAACTGCAGCCTCCCCCGGGAGATGAAGGCTCCCCGCCGGTGTCCGGCCCGGTGTCCGGTCCCGCGTCGGGGTCGGGATCGTCAGACTCCGCGACCGCGGAGAAGGAGAAGGCGCCCACCCGCGAATAGTTCATGCTGTCGGCGTCATAGGTCCCGTGGTGGTGCCAGGAGACCACGGCGACGCAGCGCTGGATCTCGGCGGACATGGTGAACTCCGCGTGGCCTTCGGGGCCATTGAAAGCCACCGGGATTGTCTCCACGGGTCCCGAGGACCGCCAAAGTAGGACCGACCCCGACCACAGGCCGTCGGCGCCGGCGTCGACCGCCACCTG
>PHAZ01000053.1 GCA_002841825.1 Deltaproteobacteria bacterium HGW-Deltaproteobacteria-22
GAAAGGCGGCGGGGTCAGGCGAGCACGCTCGTCGCTCCCCGGGAAATCGGCGGGGTCAGGAGATCGCGCTCGTCGCTCCCCGGAATGCCGGCGGGGTCAGGAGCATTCTTTCGGGGTCCAACCGGCGCCCGGCGGCTCTGAAAACGTTCTCTCCCAGCTCCATTTGCTGTCGGCTGAGAGCCAGCATTATTTTTCTGGTTGCAAATGCCCCAAGACCGCAGTACATAATATTTATGTTGTTCGCCTGTACACCTGAGCAAAGCAATTCCGGTTGGGCAAGACCACCCGGTCGAGGGGATTTCATGAGGAATTTCAAGCTCTTCGCGTCGCTGTTTCTGATCTTGGCAGCTGCCTCCTGCGATGATCCCAATCCTGCGGACCCGCGCGGACATCTTGGGGAACAATGTCTGACGGACGGCACATGTCTTGACGGTCTGGACTGCACCGAGGACTTGTGTGTGGAGCATGTAATTGTATGCGGTGACGGACGCAAGGAAAGCCCGGAAGAATGCGATGGCGTCGATCTGGGGGGCTTGGGATGTACGGAACTCGGTGGGACCGGCGGGACGGCCGGCTGCACGGCCCAGTGTGCGTATGATCTGTCCGGGTGCACGTTCGCCGACCCCGCTACGCGGATACGAAGAAGTCGGATTGCTGTCCGGGAGGGCGGCGGTGTTACATGCTCTCTGGACAGTGAGGGGCATGTAGGCTGTTGGGGCATGAATGGCTACGCAATGGCGGGGCGGGAATTGGATCGAACTTCTGATAACTGGAAACCCGGTCTGGGAGATCACGTTTTTACCAAGATGTCTTTCTCTCTTATTCACGGTTGCGGCTTGAGTTCCGATGGAATTGTGTATTGTTTCGGGTATGCAGGCGATGGGTCGGTGGGCGAGGTAGATGAAAAAATGATTACATCCTGGAACCAAGAGGTTCCGAAGCAGGTCAGCGGATTACCGACAGACATCGTGGATTTGTGTGCAGCGTATGGTTCCGGAGAAATGAGCGTGTGGTCACATACTTGCGCACTGACTTCCAGCGGCTCCGTCTGGTGCTGGGGTTCGCCGGATTACAGGGTGCTCGGCGTCGATGATGGATTGCATCCGGCCGAGAACCGGCCCTTGCCGGTGCAGGTTCCGGGCAATCAGGTGTTCGTTCAGATTGCATGCAGTAGTGTTCATAATTGCGCGCTGGACGAGGCTGGAAAAGCCTGGTGCTGGGGAGATAATTACTGGGGCCAACTGGGACAGGAACTCGATCTGACCTATTCGGCGGCACCCGTCGAAGTATCCGGCGAGCATGTATTCGAAAGATTGTTCGCCGGTCAGGGCGACTCGTTTCATACTTGTGGCCTGAAAACGGACGGTAGCGCATGGTGTTGGGGAGATAACAGAATGAACCAACTGGGCGTGGATCAATCGATTCCCTATAGCACGACCCCTCTCCCGGTTGCCGGCGATCATGTCTTCCTCGAATTGGCCATCGGATCTGTTTCTACCTGTGGACTGGACGACGAAGGTCAGGTCCTCTGCTGGGGAAAAGCGACAATGGGGAGTGAGGAAATCTCTCGAGCTCTCCCTACGGCAGTTGATGGAAATCATACCTTTTCCAATGTGCGCGCTTTCGGCACTCGTTATTGTGCTCAAGATGCAGAAAATGTACTCTGGTGCTGGGGAGAGGCCACGTTGCCGAATCAAAGCATCATCCCTGTTCAATACCCGCTTGAACCTGCGTCTGGAAACTTTGCTTTAGGCTCTATGATGATTTGTCAGCATCCCGAACAAGAGGCGTTTTCCTGTGCTGGAAATAACGATTATGGAATGAGCGGGCGATTCCAGTACCTGAATCTTCCGTTTCTCAATCCGGTGGAACATGAAGACCCCATGAGCATCGTCGGCGTCGCCTATTCCATCTCCTGGGCGCTTTCGGACACCAAACTTCTTGCATGGGGACGTGGGCAGACCCTGGGGTTCAACGACATCACGGGAGAGGTGCACCAGCACATTCCGCTTCAGTTCGACATGCCCGAAAAGATGGTTCAGTTTTCGGAGAGCAATCTGCTCCTCTCGGAGACGGGAAAACTCTACATCACCTCGCTTTTGTTTCCTCAGGTGACGAAGAAAGCTGACGGGCCGTTTGTCGAGCTGCGGGACAATCAGGTCCTCTCCCAGACCGGCGAACTGTTCGAGGTGTCCCAAAACCCGTTTGGTTTAACCCGTGTGCGTCCCGGTGAGACGTTTCGGACGATTCCCGTGTATCCTTGTGAGATCAACACACAGGGCCGCGCGCAGTGCCTGTGCCTGAACCAGTGGGAATGGAACGAAGAAGAGGATTACTGGTACCAGGACATGAGTGTCGAACACGACTTCGTGCGCATCGAATGCGGGACGCCGTTCTGCTACGGCCTGACTTCGGATCGTCAGTTGTATCGCTGGAACCGCGCCGGTTGTGAGATCGAACTAGTCGAGCTGCCCGGAGAGCTGGCGGATTTCGCGGTCGGTGAGGATTCCCGTTGCTTCCTGCTGACCGACGGTCGCGTGTTCTGCGAAGGCTCCGGCGGCATTCTGGGGGACGGGACTTTTTACGATCGGGACACCCCGGTGCGGGTGATTTCGGAGAGCGAATTCATGAGCCTGTGGAATCTGGAATAACCGCGAGGACAAGACCAAGCAGGTGAAATCTTTCAGGGAGGAAAAGTTCGGTCATTTCGCGCAGCGGGTGATGACCAGGGGCGAGTGGACCGCCAGCAGCGCGGCGTTGACCGAGTGCACGAAGGCGGGGTAGTCGGCGCGCGGGACGCGATCCCTGGGAAGCGCGATCCGGCGCGTCAGTACCAGTTTTCCCTTCTCGAGGGTGGCCTTCTGGGTGAACTCGAAGTGGGGCGTCCTGAGCGTCAGATCCTGGGGCCCACGGGAGGCGCACCAGTTGCGGTGCCAGGTGACCTCGATGGTGCGATCCAGCTCGCCGGCGTGCTCGAGGACGAAGTCCGATTCACGGTTCATCTTCGTGACCAGGGCCGAGAGCCGGGCGTCGTCGGAGAGCGGAAACTCCACGGTGCGGGCGGGCTTCTCCTGGAAGAACCCGGGCAGCGCGACGGTCATCCGGATGCCCAGCGGGCTGCGCAGGCTCTCCACTTCTTCGGTCTTCCATGCGGTGAGCGTGGCCTGGGGCCAGAGACCACGGAGCCGCCGGCTCAGGGCATCCCGGGCGTTGTCTTCGAGGAGCCGCAGCCTCCAGGCGCTCTCGGGCTGTCCGGTGATGGTGAACTGCGCCTCGGCCACCGCGTTGCCGGCAGCGTCCACGCGCACCACCACGTTTTCAGCCTCGCGGCTGGACGAGGCGGGCTCCTGGGCGATGGGGACCAGGCGGCCGCCCCCGGGCTCGACCACCAGGGCGGTGCGGCCCTGGATCCAGGCCGGCACGATGGGATACAACTGTCCCTTGATCGTCCCGTCGAGCCAGGAGTTCGAGGCCGGCAGGTACACGATCGAGTGATCGAACGGCGCCAGGGAGGGGACGTCCATCGGGTACAGCCCCTGGGGCTTGGTGCGCACGATGGCCGGGTGCGCGGCGATGTCCACCCCGCGCAGCAGGTGGACGAGCACCAGGGTCATGTCCTTGCAGTCGCCGAACTTGCGCTCCAGGATCTCGTCGAGGGTGTACGGCATGTAGCCGTGGTTGCCGAACATCAGCGAGACATAGCGGAAGTTCTTCTGCACCCAGGCGTGGATCGCCTGGATGCGCTCGAGATCGGTCTTGCTGCCTGCGGTGATCTTCTGGGCCAGCTCGCGCATGTCACGGCGCGGGCGGTAGACGGGCTCGACATAGCGCAGGTAGGAGAGCCCAAGCTCCTTCCAGGAGGCGGTGGTGCCCAGGGAGAAGGTGAGCAGGGTCTCGCCCCAGCCTGGCGCCATCGGTTCGGGTTTCCACGCCGGGACCGGACCGTCGGTGACGTCGATCCAGGTCTGGTCGCCATGCCGGGTCACCGTCGGCTTGAGCGGGACCGGCCGCGAAAACGCATGCCGCAGGGGCACGTCCGACGGATGCACGACACGGAGCCGCTGGGCGGCGATGGGCCAGCGATCCTGCATCTGGAGGATGTGGCCAAAGGAGGCCGCGCCCAGGTCCGCCTGGGTGGAGGGCATGTCCTCGATGGTGTACAAGAGTTCATGGATGTCGCCCGGGGCCGGGGGCGGGAACGTAATCCGCAACTCGCGGACGTCGAAGTACATGCGGGCCGCCCCGCTGAGGAAGTCGAAGGACTGCACGGACGCCGCCTGGGAGCTGATCTGGCCGTCGAGGTGATGCACGCGGGTCCGCAGCACGTGGACCGCCTGCGAGTGCGGCGAATATTTCACCGCAAAGGGCGCACGGTGGCCGGCGCGGGCCGGATCACGCACCAGCAGCAGGAAGCTGCGGGCGTATCGCGAGGTGCCGTCCCTGGCCAGCAGCAGGACCTGCTCCGTGTGCAGAAGCTCGGCTGCCGCGAGCTTGGGATCGGTGCGCTGGGCGACGGGCGGGAGCTGCGGTGTGGACGGGAGGTGCGGTGCGAGCCATGCGGGGATGCCGGCCGCGGGCAGCGAGGACGCCGCGCCCGGTGCGCGCACCTCGGCGGTGATCCACTCGTTCAGGAAGGCATGGCGTCCGGGCGCCAGGAGCGTGGCCACCGGTGTCTCCGGCGTGAGCCTGGCCCAGGCCAGCAGCGCGGAAAAATCCCGTCGCTCCTTCCATGCGTCGGCCAGCATCGCGCGGGCCTCGTCGAGGCGGCCGCGGGCCTGCAACACCTCGGCCAGGATCAGGGTCTCGCTCCAATCGCCGGGCACAAGCGTCACCAGCCGGGTGCGCAGCTCGACCGAGTCCACCGGGACCGCGTTGGACAGCAGGATCGCACTCCGGACCAGCGCCGGCGTGTCCGGCGCCGAGGTCATCATGGCCAGCGCACGGAGCAGCGCCGAGAAGACGAGCCCCCGCTCGGCCTCGAGCTGGATCAACTTCAGTCGGTGCCGCAGCCCGGTGGAGCCGGCCTGCGTCAGACGGTTCCAGATCAGGCGGGCCTGCTCGCCCAGGCGCGTCTCATACCAATGGTCCGCGAGGATCAACTGGTTTTCGTAAAGAATCCACGGGGTCTTCTGGTACTTGTCACGCACACCGGGAAGCCAAGGCAGCGGATTTTCGCCGCGCAGCGAGGCCACCCTGGCCCGGAAGTGGGGATCGAGGAGGTCGCGGTGGCCGGGATCTTCCAGTTGGGGCACACGCCCAAGGGAGAGATCACACTGGGCCTCGGATTCCTCGGACACGTCGCCGAACCGGGCCCAGAGGAAGCCATCCTTTCGTTTCTTTTCCTCACCGGGGAACGCCGGTTCGGCGGGCCACGCCTCCGGGCAGGCCGAGACGGCGGTGTCCGTCGGCGTCGTCTCCTCCACGCCGGAGGTGACCGACAGGTGCAGCGCAGGGGCCTGGGGCCGGTAGGACCACGCAGCGCCCACGGTGTGCACCCCAGCGGGCAGATCCAGCTCCACGTAGCCCGCCTCGGATTCCCTGGCCAGGCCCACCACACGGCCGTCGACACACCAACGCCCCGGAGCGCCTTTGAACGACAGCACGCGGACGCGCCGGGCGGTCCGGAGCCGGAGCTGGAATGACATCACGGGCGGCGCGTCGAGGGACCGGCCCAGCTCGGCCAGCGGCACCTCCCCGCGTCGGTTCGCCGGCAGCACCACGGGCGGATCATGACGGATCCAGAACCGCGTCAGGGCCTGGGTCCCCGTCAGGGAGGGGACCGTCTCGGGGGGCAGCAGGCGGAACAGGATCTGCGTGAACACCTGGCGGTCGGGCAGGCGTCCGACGAAGGTCCGGATCCGATCATTCTTCCAGGTCACCGGCAGCCACTCCTGCAGCTCGACCAGGCGGCAGAGCCGGACCATGGGGCGATCCGTGCCCGAGAGCCACCAGGCGGCGGCGTCCTGCTCCATGGTCGTTGGCGTGGTTTTAACAGGGGCCTTGGTTTTAACAGGGGCCTTGGTTTTAACCGGGAGCGCCGCCAGGAAAAACAGAGGCAGAATCCATGACAGGATGTTCATCGCGCCTCCTCGCCGGGTTTGCCTGGATCCATGAGCCGGTAGATGCTCATGCCGAGCACGTAGCGTCGCGGGTTGGCCGGGTTGTTGAAGAACCGTCGCAGGTTTCGCAGGTACTCCGGCAGCTCACGCTCCTCGACCCTCTGCCGGCCGGGCGTGCGGGAGGCATGGCGGAAGATCGTCTTGCCGGCCTCGTTCTTGAGGATGAAGCCCATATGCGTGATCAGGAAGGGGTTTCCGGTCTGCCGGGCGCCGACCAGGAAGGCCAGCGACGGCGTGGGGATGGATTTTTCCTTGTCGATGAGCACCTGCAGCGAGTTGTACCGGATCTGCGCGTTTCCGGACGGGGCGTTGTCCCCGAGCATGCTGAACCGTTCCTGGTGCACAGGCCACCAGCGGCCCTTCGGGAACACCGGACGGGAGATCACCGCATAGGGGTGAATGGTCTCGTGCTCCAGGTATCCGAGCTTTTCATTGCCGGGAATCCAGTGGAGTGCCATCGTGTAATAGCGGTTCTGGACTGCGCGCTTTCCGTCGATGTAGCGCATCCGGTCGAGCCACAGGGCCACATCGGCCCTGGACTCCGAGAAGGCCAGCGCCAGGACCAGCTCCACGTAGGTCTCGCAGTCGAAGGTGCAAATCTCGATGTTCGGATCAATGTCCGGCGGCGCTTCCTCCCCCATGGGGTCCACGCCGTAGGGCGCGTCGAGGAAGAGCCCGCTCCAGAACCGGACCTTCTCCCCGAGCGTCCGGGAGGCATTCTTCTTCAGTTCCCGGCTCAATACGGCGGGTTCGAATGGAATGAGCGACTGCTCCTGTCGTGGACACGCCCGGTTCCAGGGGGCCAGGAATTCAAGAACGGTCAGCAGCCACATGATCATGGAGCAGTTCTAAAGGTGCCCTCGGTTGAACGCAACGAAAAAGTACCTGTTTTCGGGTCCCGGACAGAAAAAAGGTCTTGTCAAAACGATGCTTACAGGTATTCTGTGCAGGTCGCAAGACGGGTGTCACTTTGACCAATCTCTTTTCGGAATAGATGGATTCGGAGTCCATGGTTATCATCGAAACCTTCGGTCGCACAGATGTGGGAACAGTACGAGAGCACAACGAGGATAATTTCCTCGTTGCCAACCTGGATACCGGCGATCGTTCGCTGCTGCCCGATAATCGCCTCCATCACGTGAGCCCTGCAGGTTCCCTGTTTGTGGTCTGTGATGGCATGGGCGGTGCAGCAGCCGGCGAGGTCGCCAGCGGGATGGCGGTGGACGCCATCTACCAGAAAATGGGTGAAAAGCCGCACTTTGAAAACCGGCGCCAGCTCGCCGAGCGGCTGTTCGCTTCCCTCGATTTCGCCAACGCCGGAATCTGGGAGACGGCCCAGAAGAACCGCCAGCAGACCGGCATGGGCACCACCTGCACCGCCGCGGCGCTCAACGACGGTATCCTGTTGCTCGCCCAGGTCGGCGACAGCCGCGCCTACCTGATCCGCAACCAGACCATCATCCAGCTCACCAAGGATCAGACCCTGCTCTCCCGCCTCCTCGAGCTCGGGCAACTCACGCCCGACGAGGCCTCCCGGTTTGAGCACAACCACGTCATCCTGCAGGCGTTGGGCGTCCGCAGCGCAGTCGAGCCCGTGCTCTCCGTCGTGGAGCTGCGCTGCAACGACATGCTGCTGCTGTGCTCTGACGGACTCAACGACGCGCTCACCGACGAGCAGGTCCTGTCGATCATCCTGTCGACGCCGAACCACGAACCCGTCGAGGTCTGCAAGGCCCTGACGTCCAAGGCCTGCGAGAACAACGCGCACGACAACGTCACGGTCATCTTCTGCCGCTTCACGGGCGACCTGCTGCCGCCTTCAGCGGAGACACGTCCCCCCTACCTCGAGATCCCGCGTGACCAGCTGGCCTCCCATGCCCTGCTCGACACGGTGCTCTTCGACGACGATCGGCCCGAGGTCACGCAGGTCTTCGGATCCTATCATCTGAATCTCGCCCTCCAGAAAAACGAAGACAAGCCGAAATGACGTTTTTTTTTCTGGCCACCCTGCTCGTCTCAGCCCCTCCCGCCCACTATCTGGAACAATGGAAAACCGTTCGAGCGGATGACTGCGGCGAGGTGCTTTTCCTGGCTGGTCGGCTGAAGAAGTTCCAGCACAAGTTCACTGCAAAGGATCAGGCCCGGATCGTGGCCTGCGAGAAGCGGATCTTTCCTGTGAAGGGCTTCGGCGAGGTTGGGCCCAACCACGTATTTCTGGTCCCCTCCCGGGACCACCTGAAGCATCATCCCGAAGTAAGCCGGGTCCTGATCCCTGAGGGGCTCTGGTACGTCGGTTTCGTCCCCTTCCTGGCGGACTATGCCAGGTTGCTGTTCGGAGGCCTTCCCGACGATGAGAAGGCCGGCACCCCACCTGATTTTGCTTTCGGTCGTTTTGTCCGCAAGGCGGCTTTCGCCATCGAGACCCGGGAGCATCCCGAATCTGCGAAGGCTCCCGGCAAGCCCCACCTGCGGGTGACCTTCGACGAGGCCAGGGAGCTCTGCCGCAAGGCCGGGGGTGATCTGCCCGACGAGGAACAGTGGGAAGCCGCTGCACGCGGCGCCTCCTATTACCGTCCCTTCCCGTTCGGGGAATCCATCCCCGCGACCTGTCACGAAAAAACCGGCCCACAGTGCGCCAACGTCAAGACCCTGCTGGACCTGTCTCCCTGGGGTGTATGGAACCTCGGTTCAGGCGTCGCCGAGTGGGTGCGGCCGACCTCCTCGCGCCCCGTTCCTGCCGCCATGGCCATCACCAAGGGCGGTACCACCGGAGATCATTTTTACTGGAACCTCGTGCCTGCGAGACGGCTGGTCTCCACGCAGACGCGCTCGGCTGCAATCGGCTTCCGTTGCGTGTTTCCAGTGAAGAATCAATCCGTTCCCTGACAGACTCCATGGAGCCTTCCCATGGTGAGAATTTGTCCGCATTGCGGACTGCCGCTTACGTCAACCGGTTCCAGTGAACACAGTTCGCGCTTTCCCCATCAGGGGGAATTCGTGACCTCGCTGGCGGGGGGATGCCTGTTCACCACCGACGAGGCTGATTTTCCGGTTGCCCTTTGCGCTGCGGGACCGCGGAGCCCGGACGATGAATCGCAACTGACCGCGCTGCGTGACGACGAATTCCTGATTCCAGGCCTGCCCGAGGATCGGGACAACGACGGGGATCTCACCTGGATCCGCTTTCGCGGCGAGGGTGCCTTGATGCCCCTGCCCGCCTGTCGCCTCAGGGCGCACCCTCCGAGCGGCGAACTGATCTGGTCGTGGTTCCGGCAGGCCTTCCTGGCGCTTTCCCGCATGCACGGGCTGGGTCTTCTTCACGAGGCGGTCGACGAGAATCTGTTCTGGATGCGTTCAGGCGGGGGTGCAGGCGCGGCCGTGGACAACCGGATGCACCTGCTTGTTCCGAGGGCCAGACGACCCCTGGATTCCGAACGTCTGCAGACCGGGCGGAGGGAAGACCTGCAGGCCCTCGGAGACCTCTTCGAACGCCTGTTGATGGAGACGTCCTGGCAGCGCGGGCTTGACGAATTCAGGGAAATGTGCATGGCCCTGAGAGACGATCCGGACGCCGCCATTCATGCGGTGGAAGCGGAGATCCGGGACTGCCGGCGCATGGCCCAGTTGCAGTCGCCCGAGCCCGTGCAGATCCTCAAAAAGGTAGCCTGGAAAAAGCCGGCGCTCATCTTCGGAATCCTGTTTTCGCTCTCGATGGTGGCGACCTGGTTGTTCTCCGGAGAAAAGAAGAAGGCCACCGAACTGCCTCCTGAACCCGTACTGCGCAAGCCGCCTCCTCAATTCGAGCCCGTCGTCGAGCGCTCGAGCCTCAAGTGGGATCCGGTCTTTCCGCTTCACCGGGTGGCCATGAGTGACTCGGTGCTGGTTTATATATATCCAGCACGCATCCCTGAGTTCGAGTTCCTCGTGGAGACCGCCGGCCTGCTGGGTTTTTCGATTCCCCCTGCTTTCCGGAAGACAGACCGGGAGTCCGTCTTCTCGCTGCAATTGAGCGGAGATGGATGGAAGTCTCGCCTTACGTTCTCGATGACGAAGCTGGTCCCCTCGCCCTCCCCTTCGGACTCCGGACAGGACGAACCTGCAACGCCGCCGACCTGGACGGTCCAGGCGGGCGCGGGCCGGCTGCTCAGGCCCGACGCAGTGTCTCCGCCGCCGCTGCTGCTCGGTGAGCTCGGTGCGCTGCTCACGGAAGCCGGCTATTTCCCCGAAAACATCTCCCAGGAGCGTCTGGTGATGATCTTTGCGCCCCCCGCGACGCTCGCTCCCCGGCACACGGTGTGGCAGCAGCTCCTCGGTGGGATCCGCCCCACCTATCTCGTGCTGCGCCTGTCGGGTGCCAACGACGTCATCACCTGCCTGCTGACCTATGAGCGGCCGCAGGATGCGCGCGGCGCCGCTTCCTTTCTCAAGGATACGCTCAAGAGCGCCGGTGCCCCCGGCGGCGATTTGATGGAGGTCAGGGACCGGCGTCTCCGTCTGCAGGTTCCCCTGTCCCTGCTTCGGGAGCTGGCTGCCGCAAAGGTGGCCCCGGTGACCCCGCCACCTCCGGCGACCCGTCCGCCGGATGTTCCTTCTCCACCCCTGGTGCCGATCGATTCGGAGACCCCGCCGTCCGAACCCGTCCCGATGGAGTTCCTGACCATTCCGGAACCCTAGGAAATAGGAAGATGAACGATACGCATCTGGTCTTTCCCCCCTCCGCACGCCTGACCGCGGCCCGCGCCGTGGCAAGGGTCCTGCTGGACCATGGCCACGAGGCCTGCTTTGCCGGTGGTTGCGTCCGCGACTGCCTGCTGGGACTTCCTCCTTCCGACTACGACGTCGCGACCTCGGCCACGCCAGACGTCGTGGTGAGCCTGTTCCCGCACACGGTGAAGGTTGGCGCCGCGTTCGGCGTGATCCTGGTCGTTCAGGATCACCAGCCTGTGGAGGTGGCCACGTTCCGTTCCGAGGGAGCCTACAACGACGGGCGGCACCCGGCCGAGATCGCGTTCTCCACTGCCGAGAAGGACGTGCTCCGGCGTGACTTCACCATCAACGGCCTGCTGGCACATCCCTTCACCGGGGAGGTTAGCGACCATGTCGGGGGACTGGCGGACCTGCGCGCGGGCCTGGTGAGGGCCATTGGCGATCCGGTGGCGCGCTTCTCCGAGGATCGACTGCGTATCCTGCGAGCGATCCGCTTTTCGGCCCGCTTCTCCTTTCCCATCGAGCCGGGAACGTGGGAAGCCATCCTGCGCTTCGCTACGGCCATCGGTGACGTGTCACAGGAGCGGATCCGCGAGGAGCTCGACCGCATCCTGACAGGGCCTCACCCCGCCGAAGGCTGGAATCTGCTCAAGCGCTCCGGCATCCTCGCGGTCGTGCTGCCCGAAGCGGAGCGGATGGAAGGTGTCGAGCAGAACCCCGAGTTTCACCCGGAGGGAGACGTCTGGACACATACGCTCAAGGCGCTCTCCCTGCTCGAAGAAGAACCTGTCGTCTCCACCCTGGAGGGCGACCCGTCCCAGGCTAGCTCCCTGCTCGCCTGGGCGGTGGCGCTGCATGATGTCGGCAAGCCCCCGACGGCTGCGATCCGGGAAGACGGACGTCGCACGTTCTACTGCCACGAACAGGCCGGCGCGAGGATGGCTGTGGTCATTCTGACGCGGCTCCGCTTTCCGGTCCATTTCATCGAGGATGTCTCCGATCTGATCGCCGACCACATGCGGCTCGCGGCCATTTTTCAGATGAAGGACTCAACCCTCAAGCGACTGGTGGGGAAGACCCTCCGCTCCTGGCCGGACTCCGGGCCCATGAGCCGATATTATGTGAATACGCTCCTGCGCCTGCACCGCATCGACTGCCTCGCGAGCTATGGTGGGTTGGCCGAGTATGATCATGCCCGGGCGCGCATCGATGCGCTGGTCCCGGGCGCCGAGAAGCCACCGCGGCTGATCACGGGCCGTGACCTGCTCGGCATGAAGGTTCCCCGGGGGCCGGTGTACACCGAATTGCTCAAGGCCGTCGAGGACGCCCAGCTCAACGACGAACTGTCCACCCGCACCGGAGCGCTCGCCTTCGCCTCGGCATGGCTGCGGGAGCGAAACCTCGACTTCACCGAACTGGTGGACGGCGATGACGCCTGAGTCCCTCCACTCAGCGTTCCTGGAGCTTGCGGCCTTTGTGGAGCAGCGCCAGCTGGCACAGAACCGCGAACTATGGGAACGCCAGGTCTCGCGGGTCACCGGCCGTCGCACGGCAGGTCCCGCCCCGGAAGCCCTGGAGCGCCAGGTGCGCCTGTTCCAGGAGACCGAACGCGGAATCGATCAACATGCAGGTTGCCTGTCGCAGCAGGAAGCCCGGCAATGGCGGGTGATCCGATCCTTCTTCGATCCATACCGGGCCCCGGCGCAGTCCCTGGTCAGGATGACCAAGCTGCTCCACAGAATCGAGCTGGCCCTTTCTCCGCGCGCGCCCCGTGCAAAGATTCTCCCGGTGAACCGGCACAAGCGGTGGCGCTGTTGGCGGGGCATCGGCAACGACGCGGCACGCGAGGCCGCATGGAACGCCTGCATCACAGCCGACCCGCAGTTGGGCGAGCCCTTCGCCGAGCTCGTCGATCTGCGCAACGAAGTCGCACGTGCGCTGGGGTATGCTGACTTTTACGAGTACCGGCTCCGTTGCGACGGCTGGATTCCTGCCGACTTCGACCGCATGCTCGACGAAATGGATCGTGCCACCGCAGCGCCGTACGAACGTGCCCGGACCACCGTCGATGAAGAGCTGGCCCGCTTGTGGAAGCCTTTTCCGGCAGGCACCTGCTGGCAATACGGCGATCCATGGGTCCAGACGGCGCCGGCCTTCCTGCCGAACCATCCTGCCAAGTGGCTTCGCCCCAGGCCCGAGTTGTTGGTCCAGCGCACGTTTGCCGGGCTTGGCTGGACGGGAAAGTACTATCGTCAGTTTCTGCCGAGGCAGGCGTCGTGGTTTCCGAACGCATTCTGTCTCCACCTGAACCGCGGAGCCGACATCCGCATCGCGGCCAACCTCGGTCCGGACGTGCACAGCCTGAACCTGCTGCTCCACGAGGCCGGTCACGCCGTCTGGTTCGCACACCTGGATCCGCGGCTGCCTTTCCTGTTGCGCACCCCGGCTCATCCCCTGCTGTCCGAGGGCTTCAGCATGCTCATGCAGCGGCTGCCGTTCATGCCTTCATGGGTGCGTGCGACCCGTCCTGGCCGAAGCACGGGTGTCCTGCGACACGAACGGGATCTTCGCCGGGCCGACTGGACCGACCGGCTGTTCTTCACCCGCTGGTCCCTGGCGTTGATCCGCTTCGAACGCGCGGTTTATGCCGGCGGCGGCGCTGCCGACCTTCAGGCACTGTACTGGAGTATGGTGCGGCGGCACCAGGGATTTGAGATGCCGCAGGGGCGCGGGGACTGCCTGGACTACCTGTCCAAGCACCACCTGATCACGCATCCTGCAAGTTATCACTATTATCTGCTGGGGATGTGCTTCGCGTCGCTTCTGACGCAGCGGCTCGCCGGTGTGCAGGGACACGACACGGATCCGCTGGACCTGGATCTGACGGGACGGTCCTCGGTGCTGGGGCTGCCGACGGCTGCGTCCCTGGAGCTGGGAGAATTCCTGCGCGAACATCTCTTCGCCCCCGGAGCCGACTGCGATGATCCCTTTTCCTTCGCTGCCAAGCTCTGCGGCCAGCAGCTCTCGACCACTGCATTTCTTGAAGATCTGGCTCGTCTGGAGATGATGTCCTAGATTCCCTGCTTATCTTTTTGCGTTTTGCGGTGAAATTGCATATTTTCAGTACCCTGGAGGACGAAACATGAATCAGGCCCCCCCCATTTTCATCAAAGCCGGACCGACCGTTGTCTACCGATGTCTCGTATCACCGGTAGAGCTGGCGGCCTGGTGGCAGTGCTCGGCAGTGGTGGATGCGCAGCCCGGAGGTCTCTGGGCGCTGGGATGGTCTCCGGATCAGGAACATCCCGGCCACGCAGTGGTGATGTCGGGAACCTTCCGGCAGCTGGAAGAGAACGCCATCGTTGCGATCCAGATCGCCCCCATCACGATCGTGTTCCGCATGGCGCTGGCGCCCGGTGGCACGACCTTCCTGATCGAGCAGCACGACCACCCGGATCCGATGTCGGCCGATGCGGGTCTGCAGACCTGGATCGACGCGATGAATTCGATGAAGGCCCACGCTGAATCACTGACCGGCCCCGGCCAACCACAGTCCGGAGTGCCCACGGTCAATGTTTGGGAGGCCGCACGCCAGGCCGGTGGGAACAATATGCCCGCCAGTGAGAGCCTTCTGGATTCCCGTGGATCCCGCTCTGGCCTGTATGTGCTGAAGACCAAGGAAATGTCCCATCCGGTGGACATGATGCCCTCGCCCGGCGCGGGACCGGTCGCTACGCCCACTGCTGTCTCCAGCGCACCTGCCGGCGCCGATTCCACGATCCGTGTTCAGGACGACGGTGGGTTCGGCATCACGGATCCCTGGGCCGAGGTCATCTCCTGGAAGAAGGAGCAGGGCTTCGGTTACGCCCAGCATCCGGTGCTGGGCGAAGTCATGTTCGACTACGACGGCTGTGACTTCGAACCGGCCATCGGCGACAAGGTCCTGCTGCTCCAACTCAAGAAGGCCTGGAACGGCAAGCCGAAGTGCAAACGCATCGCCTGCCCGGCCAAAGGCTCCAACTCCAGCAAGTAGACAAGAAAAAAAGTAATTTATTAACCGCAGAACACGCGGAAAATGCGGGAATTTTGAAAATGATCCTGCACCGCTTGAGAAACTGAACTTCGCTCTATGCCGTATGGTGGGAACGTGGCGGTACGATGCACCGCTTGAGAAACTGAGCTTCGCTCTATGCCGTATGGTGGGAACGTGGCGTTGCGCAGCAACGCCGGAGAAACTGAGCTTCGCTCAGTTTCTACTAGCGCTTGTAGCGACTGCGGACCGGCGCCGGACGCGTGCGCGGACGGGGGGCCACGAGGGGGCGGCGGACGACCGTGCGATAGCGCGGAGCGTTGTAGCGGGCATGCCAGCGATTGTAGGCGACGCGATTGGTGCGCCAGTTGGCCAGGGCGACGTTATAGCTGGCCCACGTGCTGGGGACGTACATGATCCGACCGCCGTAATAGTAATATGGGCGACCGATCGTGTCGAAGTACACCAGAGAGCCATTGTAGTAATAGCTGGTCCAGCCGCCGTAAGAAGCCTCAACGGAGACGGTGGCCGGGCGCGCGGTGAGCACGCAGCCCGAAGCGAACATGGTAAGTGAAGTGACAGCGATCATTCCAAGGGTGAACAGTGAACGTCTCATAATGCCTCCTTTTGTGGCGAATAGTTATTTAGACAGCGCCCAAATATACTTACCGGTTTTGTCGATATATCCCCATTTTTCCTTGACTTCCACAGCCGCGATGCCCGCCGAAAAAGGCTCCGCGTCATCAAAGATTGGATTGACCAGGAATTTGCCGGTCTTGCTGATGAAGCCCCACTTGCCTGCCGAACGCACCGCGGCTGTACCTTCGGTGAAGGACGTGGTCTGCTGGAAGGTCGGCGCAATGACCATGTTGCCTTTTTTGTCGATGTAGCCCCAGGTCTCCGTGTCCTTGACCAGCACCTGGGCCAGCCCGTCACTGAAGTGGTTGGACACTGCGTCATACTGTGGATTGACCACATACTTCCCGCGCTTGTCGACGTATCCCCACTTGGTCTTGAACTGCACGGCGGCGACACCGTCGCGAAATTCGCGGGCATCCTCGAACTGTACGTTGATCTGCAGTTTGCCGGTGGTGTCGATGAAGCCCCACTTGCCGTTGATCTGTACGGCGGCGAAGCCGTCGGCAAAGGAACGGGCGTTGTCGAAGCTGGCAGGTACCACGAAGGTGCCGGTCTTGTTCACGTAACCCCAGGTCTTGTCGACCTTCACCGCGGCCATGCCCGAGGAAAACTCAAGTGCTGCGGCGTACTGCGGGTTGATTTCGTACTTGCCCTGGGTGTTGATGAAGCCCCACTTGCCGAACGGACCGCCGATCTTCACCAGCGCGAGCCCGTCACGGAACTCCTTGCTGGCGCTGTCGAACTGCGGCTTCACGACGATGGCGCCCTGCTTGTTGATGTAGCCGAACTGGTTTTCCTGCAGGATCATGGCGATGCCGCCGTTGAAGTGCCAGGCGTAGTCGAACTGCGGATTGATCACGAACTTGCCCGCCGGATTGATGTAGCCGTATTTGCGGCCGATGATCACCGGCGCCACACCGTCGGAGAAACGATCCGCAAAGTCGAACTGCGGCGCGATCACCACCTTGCCGCCGGTGGACATGTAGCCAAACTTCCCGCCCTGGCGAACCGGAAAGAGATCCGAGCCCGCCTGGGCCAGGACCGGGGTCGAGGCGAGACAGCCGAGGAGGAGAATCAATGCGGCGAAGCGAGGATATGGCATGAAGAACGTCTCCGGGAACCCTTCTGTATGCATTCGGTCCTGACCGGGAAAAACGATGATTCCGGACGACCGGACCTATATACTATCGAAAGGACGATTTGATTCAATCCTTAAAACGGAAAAGGCCAAAAAAGAGGGATGGGCTATTTGTAGGTCAGTGCGCCCGTGGGGCAGAACAGCGCGCATTTGGGGTTGCCGCCGCAGAGATCGCACTTGGCGACGCGGTCATTGGCCTGTTCGATGTGGATGTTGCCGAAGGGGCATGCAGCATAGCAGGCGTGGCAATTGATGCACCGGTTGTAGTCGATGGAGATCGCGCCGGTCTGTAGATTGCGCTGCAACGCCCTGGTCGGGCACACTTCCTGGCAGGCGGGACGATCGCACTGGAAGCAGACCACTGGAACGCCCTTTTCCATGGGAGGCTTGGTGTTGTAGGCACGGATGCGGGGATCGCCGGGCTGCTGGTCGATCGTGTGCGAGTAGGCACAGGACAGTTCACAGGTGCGGCAACCGGTGCATTTTTCCGGGAGAACGAGAAAAGTCTTGCTCATGAGTTACCTCCGTACCGTTTCCAGGGTAAGCTGTTCATCCACGAGGTGCTGCATGGTCTTCATGGTGGTGCGGCATCACCAGATCGACTTCGCGAGCGGGGCGCTCGTCTTTCCGGGCGGCAAGGTCGACAAGCTCGACATGGCGCCCGGCGTGCGGGAGCGCGCGGACGGCATGGAAGGGCTCGACGACTGGGAATTCTCCATGCGCGTGGCGGCGATCCGCGAAGCCTTCGAGGAATCGGGCGTGCTGCTGGCGCGCAACGAGCAGACGGGCAGCGTTGTCGATGCGGCCAGGCTGAAGACGCTGGAGCGATTTCGCGATCCGCTCAACAAGGGCGAACTGGGCATCGCCGAGTTTCTCGCGAATGAGGGGCCGCGCCTTGCAGGCGACATGCTGACGCCATTTGCGCACTGGATCACGCCGAACATGATGCCGAA
>PHAZ01000054.1 GCA_002841825.1 Deltaproteobacteria bacterium HGW-Deltaproteobacteria-22
CCTGACGGCTGCGTCCTCGGAGCTGGCGCGGCTGCTCGAGGGTCCCCTGGCCTCCCGCCGTCGGCACCCGGCGTGGGGGTATGTGATCTCGTTCCTGATCGCGGCGGGTTTTGCCCTGTTCCTGCGGGCGTTCGTGTTCGAGCCGTTCAGGATTCCCTCGGGCTCCATGATTCCTACTCTACAAGTAGGAGATTATATTTACGTTAATAAATTTGTATATGGTTTACGGATCCCCTTCACCTCCGATCCGCCCAGGCACTTCGTGATGTGGTCCGGGCCTGCGCGCGGAGACGTGGTCGTGTTCATCGAGCCGCTCCACAACAGCGAGGACTGGATCAAGCGCGTCATCGGCCTGCCCGGCGACACCATCCGCTTCCGCGACCGCACCGTGTACTACCGTCCAAAGGGGGAGACCGAGTGGAAGGCGGTGCACAACCGGAAGCTCGACGAGCCCTGTTCCTACATGGACCGCAATGAGAAGCTCAATGAGGACTGGCATCCCGGCAGACCGTGCGAGCTCTACGAGGAGCGCATCGGCGGCCGCACCTGGCACGTCATCTACGACCTGGCGCCGCGAAACCTGCCGCTGGATTTTCCGTCCGAGTGGGAGGTGCCTTCGCATTGTGTGTTCGTCATGGGCGACAATCGCGACAACAGCGAGGACAGCCGGTTTCTCATGAAAGATGGTGAGCCGGCCCCGTGCGTTCCCCTCGAGAACATCAAGGGCAGGGCGGAGTTCATCTGGCTGTCCCCGGGTCCGGACGGTCAGCGATGGGGTCGCATTTTCAGCGGTGTAAAATAAGAACTTCTGCTTGACAAACCCTTGATTTTCAAATCAGATAAGACCCTCAGAAACGTGGACGCCACCGTGTGACAACTACCCGGCGGTTCGTTCCCGCAGAAAGGACTATAATGGCCTCGTTTGAAAATTGTCCTCCCGATGTGGAACTCGTATCCGTGGCGACCCTCGAATCCACCTTCGAGATGGAGCAGGTGGTGGTCCGGCTCGATGAGCAGAAGATTCCCTGGCGGGTGGTCGAGAACGATTCCACGCTGTTCAAGAGCCTGTCGGGCAGCCTCGGTCATGCGACGCTGTATGTGGAGACCGGCCGTGAGTCCGAGGCGGTGGAGCTGCTCGTGGCTCACCGCAAGCAGCAGCTCGAGGGTCGCGAGTGCCCGGGTTGCAAGCTCTGGCTCGGACCGTCCGTGGACGTGTGCCCGGCCTGTGGCACGGACTATCAGACGGCCCAGTTGGCGCGTGAGAACGGCGAGGAGGTCGACGGGGATGACGACGACGACTCCGATCTCGACGAAGAGGACGAGGTCGATCAGTTGTTCACCGAGTTGGAGAACCTCCTGGACATCATGGAGCAGATGCAGACCACCATGGGCAAGCTCGTGTCCCGCGTCGAGACCCTCGAAGAGGAAGTGGCCCGGCTGCGCCCGGATGAAGTGAAGAAGGAAGATTAGACATGAGTGATTCCGAAGGATTGTCGTTTCAGGAGGCCTCCCGCGTGGTGGAAGAGGCCCTCTCCACCCACTTCGGTCTGGACCCGCGCCAGAACCGTCTGGAGACCCAGGAGACCTCGATGATGGCCTGGGGTCTGACCAAGGGCTCGGCGAGCATCTTCATCTCCCTGACCTGGGGCCAGCGCAACCAGACCCTCCAGATCTTCTCCCCGATCCTGGTGCTCACCCCGCAGGTGAACCTGAACCTGTATCCCACGCTGCTGGGGCTCAACGCCAGCAATGAGCTCGTGGGCGCAGCCTTCGCGATCCGCGACAACAAGGTCATCCTGAAGGTCGAGCGCAACGCCCGGGAGTTGTCCGTCACCGCGGTCACGGACATGATCCGTCGCATCGGAACGCTCGCGGACCGCTATGACGATCTGCTCGTCGAGCAATTCGGGGGCTCCCTGTACGGCACACGCAACTGAAACAAACCGAGGAGTCGGACATGCTCAATTCGTCGTATTTCGTTTCTCCGGAGAGACCCTGGTTCTCCTCCCACTGGCCCGAGGAAGTGCCGAGAAACCTGGAGTTTTCCGAGAAGACGGTGGACACGCTGATCCGGGACGCGGCCCACCGCTGGCCCAACCGCAGCGCCGTCTGGTTCCTGGGTTCGCGCTTTTCGTACCGCGAGCTGGACCGGGACATCGACTGCTTCGCCACCGCGCTCTTCGAGATGGGGCTGAAGAAAGGCGAGACCATCGCCCTGCTCCTGCCCAACAGTTACCAGTACATGGTGGCCTATCACGCCGCGCTGCGCATCGGTGCCATCGTCTCGGGCGTGAATCCCACCTACAAGCCGCTGGAGATCAAGCACCAACTGGAGAGCGTGCATGCCAAGGCCCTGATCTTCCTGGATATTTTGTATAAAGAAAAAGTTGCACCAATTCGCAACGATATCAAACTGCGCTTCCTGATCGGGACCAACCTGGGGGACTTCCTGCCCTGGCCCAAGAAGCGGCTTGGAATGCTGCTCAAGAAGCTGCCGATGGCTCCCTTGCCACACGAGGCCCTCTCGTTCGCCGAGCTGGTTCGCACGCGGCCCAACCCACCCGTGGTTCCGATCAATCCGCTCGAGGATCCGGCGGTCTACATCATGACCGGCGGCACCACCGGCGTGCCCAAGGCCGCAGTGCTTACGCACTTCAATGTCCTGTCCAACGCGCTCCAGGTCCGCGCCTGGTTTTACAAGGCACATCCGGGCATCTCCTCGCTGGCTGTCATCCCGTTCTTCCATGCGTTCGGCATGACGGCCATCATGAACGTGACCTCCACCTGGGGAGGCCATGTCGTCATCTTTCCGAAGCCCCCCTCCCCGGAGGAGTTGTGCCAGACCATCCAGAAGGTCGGCATCGCAGACCACGAGATGCTGTACATCGGAGCCGAGGTGCTGTTCCAGCGGTTGCTGGATTTCCCGGACCTCGAGAAGTATGGTGTCGAGAAGAAGTTCCTGTTCTGCGTGTCCGGCGCGGGGCCGCTTCACACCCACGTCCAGATGGGCTTCGAGAAGCGCACGGGCGTGCCGCTGATCGAGGGCTACGGTCTGACCGAGGCCAGTCCGATTGTGTCGGCCAACCTCTTGTACGGTACCGACGAGATGCGGCGCTCCGGAACCATCGGCTTCCCGATGCCGGGCACCGACTGGCGTATCGTGGACCGCACGGACCCGCATCGCGACCTGGGCATCGGCGAGGGCCCGGAGGACAAGGATCACATCGGTGAACTGGCGGTGTGCGGACCCCAGGTGATGGTGGGCTATCTCGACAATCCCGCCGAGACCGAGGCCCATTTCTTCGAGGCGGACGGACGGCGCTGGCTGCTGACCGGCGACATCGGCTTCATGAACGCAGCCGGCAATGTGACCATCCTCGACCGCAAGAAGGAACTGATCAAGGTCAAGGGCTTCTCCGTGTTCCCCAAGGATGTGGAGAACCTGCTCGGGCGTCATCCTGCCATCAGTGAGGTGGCCGTGGCGGGTCTTCCAGATTCCAAGTCGACCGAGTTGATCAAGGCATGGGTCGTGCTCAATGCCGAGTTCGTCGGGAAGGTGACCGAAGAGGAGCTCCTCGCCTGGAGCAAGGAAAACATGACCCATTACAAGGTTCCGCGGTTCATCGAGTTCCGGGAGAACATCCCCAAGAACCTGGTGGGCAAGGTGCTGCGCCGTGAGCTGCGCGAACACGATCCACTGTGGCCCCACGAATGAGCCGTTTCCAGAGACCTCAGTTGCCTCAGGACATTCTGATTGCCGGGGGGCATGTGTTCGATCCTGCCTCGGGTGTGGACGAGCCCGGCGCCGCCGTGTGGGTGCAGAACGGTCGCATCCGGGAGATCCTGCCGGCCGGCACGCCCTGGCCCGAAACCGTGCCGCGCTTTGACGCCGCCGGGTGTTTCGTGTTTCCGGGCTTGATCGATCTTCACGTGCACCTGCGCGACCCAGGCCTCACCTCATCCGAGGATCTCGCCAGCGGGACCCGTGCGGCCGTGGCCGGTGGCTTCACCTCCGTGTGCGCAATGCCCAACACCACGCCGCCGCCGGATGATCCTGAGCGGATTCGCGAGCAGGTCCGGCGATTTTCCGAACTGGCGTACTGCCGCGTGCATTGTGTGGCCGCCGCGACGGTCGGACGGGCCGGCCGCGAAGTCGTCGACGTGGCCGCGTGCCGTGCCGCGGGGGCCGTCGCCTTCTCCGACGACGGCGACGCGGTGGCTGATCCATTGATCCTGCGCGAGGCGCTGGAGCGATGTCGGGACTGCGGAAGCGTGTTGTCGGACCACTGTGAGCGCCCGGAACTCAGCGGAAAACATCCCATGGCCTGCGGTCCGGTACAGGAAGAGCTCGGCTATGCCGGACAGCCATGGACGGCCGAGACGCTCCAGTTGGCGCAGGGCATCCTGCTGGCCGCCGGGAGCGGTATGGCCGCCGGGAGCGGTATGGCCGCCGGGAGCGGTATGGCCGCCGGGAGCGGTATGGCCGCCGGGAGCGGTGTGGCCGCCGGGAGCGGGGCGCGGTACCACGCGCAGCACCTGTCGTCGCGTCACAGTGTGGAGTTGGTGAAGTGGGCCCTGGAGCGTGGATACCCGGTGACCGCGGAGGTCACGGTCCATCATCTGGCGCTGACCGCCGAGGCGGTGAAAAAGCACGGTTCCAACGCCAAGTGTGCGCCGCCGCTGCGCGACGAGGACGATCGGAAGGCCCTTCTGGACGCCGTAAAAAAGGGGTGGATCCAGGCCATTGTGACCGATCATGCGCCGCATCCGGTCGAGAGGAAGGCCGCCGGTCTCAACGAGGCTCCTTTCGGTGTGATCGGCCTGGAGACGGCCATGGCCGTGATCTTCGACCTGGACAGGCGCGGGGAGCTGCCGCTGAAGAACTCCCTCCCGGCGCTCACGGCCTCGGCGGCAGAGGTGGTCGGATGGACCGATCGCGGCAGGCTTCTGTCGGGCTTCTGCGGGGATCTCACGGTGTTCGATCCGCGACCGTCCTGGACGGTGGCGGCGCCCTTCCATTCCAAGAGCCAAAACTCGCCCTTCCTGGGCGAAACACTGCGGGGACGGGTACGGGCCACTTTTGTGAACGGTTGTTGTGTCTACGATGCATCCGCTGACTGAGCTCTGGCCCCGGGTCTTCACCCTGCTGGCCCAGCCGGGCTTCGATCAAAGGCTGGCGGCCTGGAAGGACCAGTTCTGGATGCGCACCGGAATTCCACATCCCGGTGAGACCGGCTACGAGTCACGGATGCATATGTTCGAGGAGTGGGTGCTGCTCGATCTGGAGGCGCCGAGACCGCTGCTCGGTGGACTACTGCAGGACGGGCAGCTTCCGGAGCCCGACGCTTCCCTGGCCCAGGCTCTGCTGGTCTCCCAGCATGGTCTGTTCGTGCTGATGGCCCCATGGACGAGGACCGCCCGGTTCCGGGACCTGCTCTCCGGTGCGGATTTCCGGCTCGATGAACAGCCGCCGGTGGCAGGGCTGGAGCCCGGACAGATCCTGCAGACACGCTTCTTTGCTCACGAAAACAAGGTGTGGGCCGGGCTGGGCCGGCTGGTGCATCCACGTGGGGCCACGGAGATCATCCACCGGCGCGTGGCGCTTCTGCACGCCCAGGGTCGCACCCGCCTGGAGATATTGCACCTGCTGTCCAAGCTGGCCTGGCGTTCCGGGCATTATCCGAGGCATGCGCCCGAGGCGTTTTATGACTTTTCGCATCCGCTGGTGCAGGACATCGTCGCGGACTGGAAGTAGCCGACACCCCGGAATAAACAGTTATGAAATATATTAATAATATTTCTATTTACTTATAACATAAAAATCGCCGCTGCGTTGTACGCGGCCGGTCTCCACGAGATGCTGAATGAGCTTGTGCGCCTCATGGACATGCATCTGGAGTTGGACCTGCAGGTCCTCTTGGGTGAGCGGCCGGCGTCGGAGGGTCTCCAGGACGGCTTCGATCCGGTCCGGACGGACGGCAGCCACGGGAACCGGGACGAACTGCCGGGCGACGATCTCGGACCCCGGGAAGAAGGCGGCGATCTCCTGCAGGCGTTCGGGGGTCGGCGCCTCGATGCCGGAATAGGCAGGGGGCCGGTCCAGGGAGTTGATCTGGACTCGCTCGGGGCGGATGCGGGCCGCGGTGGCCGCCAGCCTGGCCAGTTCATCGGGCGTGTCGTTGAGGCCCGGCACGATGAAGATCTCAAGCCAGAGCTGGCCGCTGTATTCCTCGCGGAACTTGATCAGGCCTTCGATGATTTCGGCGTTGACCAGACCGGGCGCGGGTCGGTTGACGGCGACGAAGACCTCCTCGGACACCGCATCGAGGGAGGGCACCACGCGATCAGCCCGAAGGAGCTCGGCGCGTACGGCAGGATCGGACAGGAGCGTGCCGTTGGTCAGCACGGTGACCGTGTATTGCGGGTAATTATCTTTGATATAATTGATTATTTTACCGACATGAAGATGGAGGCAAGGTTCCCCGCTGCCGGAGAACGTGATGGATTCCAGCGGCGGGCGATCCGCCAGCGCCGCGTCGAGCTCGTCGAGCACGGCCTGGGTGGGGACGTATTCCAGGCGCCCGGTGACCAGCTCCTCGGTGGGACCGCACTCGCAGTACACGCAGTCCAGTTGGCAGGTCTTGCGTGCGAGCAGGTCGATGCCCAGGCTGCGTCCGAGGCGGCGTGACGGCACGGGGCCGAAGATGTACCTGTGCGTCATGGGTTATTCCGCAACCCCATGCTGGGAAGCTCCGGCTTCAAAGCCGGCCGGGATCACGACCTTCAGGGGCGTCAAGCGGGTCAGCCGGTCGTCGGACAACCGCGTTCCACGCTCCGGAAACGCCAGTCCTTCGGGTGTCCAGGTCGGCACGAAGAGAATTCCGTTGCCGCTGCCGTCGTAGCCCAGTTGGACAAGCATCTCGGTTTCGAAGGTCTGGCAGTTCTTTTCACAGCAGGTGAAGCTCTCGCGCACACGGTAGAATCCCTCGGGCGGCAACGGCATGAGGGTCCGGGTGTAGTCCGCGTCCACCGTGAAGCCCTGTTGGGCGAAGGTGGCCTTGTTCCTGGACCATTCAATGGCCGGATAGACGCCCGGGCCGGGCTCCCCGTGGTTGTGGAAATAGACCAGCAGGGGCGCCTTCAGGCGCTTGTCCAGTGGTTGTGTGACGCGGTACAGGCCGCAGGGAAGGGACAGTTTCGGACGCGGGGCGAAAAGATTGGGTTCGCTCATGTTTCACCGGATTCGATAGAGGTTTTTTTACAGGCCCGACGCGGGCATGGAGCGGAACAGATCCCGCAGCAGGGATCGGAAGTCCTGTTCCTTTGCGTGCTGAGGGATGAACAGGTGGGCGTCCCAGACCACACGTCCGGAGCGGTTGTCGACGAGCACCAGGGCCATGTGATAGCCGGGCGTGAGGTCGGCCGGCTGGAGGGAGGACACACCCTGGATGATGCCCAGGTAGTTGTTGGACATCAGGTTGACCTGCTGCTGTTCGGGGTCCTCCTTGGCGATGGCCTCGGCGGGCACCGGGCTCTCCTCCTGCATCACGGGTTCGACCTGCTCGAGGGGCATTTCGATCTGGACGCCGCCCTCGAGGACCACGCGGGTCGCCACGCGCGCCGAGATGCGTGCGGTGTGCACGGCGACCTTGGAGACCGACTGCAGCACGGCCCGCACGGGCACCTTGGTGAAGAACTGGAAGAAGCCCTTGCCCGCGTAGACCAGCACGCGTCCGCCTGCCTCCATGCCCTTGACCAGAATGTCGGCACCGTCCTTGCCACCGACGATGGCCAGGATCGACACAGCGACGATCGCTACGCCGAGGATGATGGCTCCCGTGTAGAGCAGGGTCTTCCCGATGGAGTTCTTTTTCTTGTGGAAGTTGACCACAGACCACGAGGCCGTGTAGAGCGTGGCGTCGGCGTGGACGGCCAGCGAGCGGAAGTCCTCAGGGGAGATCAGGTGGTTCAGCGGCTTGTTGTCGATGCGCGCCGCGAAGTACGACAGGCTGTACACCATCCGGGCCGTGTTGCGGGGGCTGAGGAACGAGACGACCTGGTTCTCCGCATCCATGCCCTTGCCGCTCCAGGTCATGAAATGCACCGGATCATATTGGCGGGACTTCAGATAGTTCGGCAGCAGGGAGGCGATCATGTCACCGGTGCGGATCGCGCCGGCCCAGACTCGTTCCTGTTTCTGACGCGAACACTTGCCCAGAATCGCGATCCGGCTGTCCACGGGCATCAGCATCACGCGGTTGCCGCGCCATTGATGGGGAGCCGTGCGCCAGTGCGTGACCGGCGTGGCCGGTCGGGGCGGTTTCGAGCAGGAAAAGGCCATGAAAATCAAGGAAAAAGAAATAGCGGAGTACAATATTTTATGCCGCATGTCACCACCTGTCCGGTTCGTGCAGGGACGTCAAAGGACCATAAAAGGTATAGTACACGAGGGTCCGATTGGCAACCGCCAATTCCAACAACGATGCTCTTGCCAACGTCCGGAAACGGGATAGGATGGGGCCGCCCGGGGAGAGGCTCCGGGCATTCACCCGCTGCTCTCACATGAGGTACGCATGAAAAAGATACTGATCACCGGTGCACTGGGACAGATTGGCTCTGAACTGATGGTCGCCCTGCAGAAGCGCCATGGATTCGACAACGTCGTGGCCACGGACATCCGGAAGCCACCGCAGGTCGACGGCATCTTCGAGGTCCTTGACTGCACATGCAGCCATCGACTGCATGAGACGGTCATCAAGCATGACATCGGCACGATCTATCACCTCGCGGCGCTCCTTTCGGCGGTGGCCGAGGCCCGTCCCCAGGACGCCTGGCGCGTCAACATGGACGGAACCCTTCACGTGCTCGAGGCTGCCCGCATCCATGGATGCAGCGTTTTCACGCCCAGCTCCATCGGCGCCTTCGGCCCGACCACGCCCGCGGACAACACGCCGCAGGACACCATCCAGCGGCCCACCTCGATGTACGGAGTCACCAAGGTGGCCGGCGAGCTGCTGTGCGACTACTACGCGCGTCGCTACGGCGTGGACACCCGCGGCCTCCGCTATCCCGGCATCATCTCCAACGTGACGCCTCCGGGCGGCGGCACCACCGACTACGCCGTGGACATCTACTATTCCGCCGTGCAGCAGGGAAAATACACGTGCTTCCTGAGGAAGGACACGTTCCTGGACATGATGTACATGCCCGACGCCATCGAAGCCGCGATCAACCTGATGGAAGCCGATGCCTCGAAACTGAAGCACCGCAACGCGTTCAATGTCTCGGCCATGAGCTTCGCGCCCGAGCACATCGCAACTGAAATCAAAAAGCATCTCCCCGGCTTCACCATGGATTACCAGATCGATCCGGTCCGTCAGGGCATCGCCGACTCCTGGCCCAATCACATGGATGATTCGGCCGCCCGTGAGGAGTGGGGCTGGTCGCCGAAATACGATCTCGTCAGCATGACCGCTGACATGATCTCCGTGCTGAAGAACCGGTTCGGCAAGTAGCGGCAACCCCGGGGTACATTCATGCGCAACCTCCTCCTTTTCTGTGGAATCCTCATGCTGGGGGCCTGCACCCATCCGTCTCCCCAGAAGCCGCTGTCAGCGGTGCTTGAACAGGAACGCATCGAAGTGCCCAAGGGGCGAAGCGGCGTTGCTCCGTCGGAAATTCGCGTCGCCGTTGTACCGACCATGCCGTCGGACTACGAGGGCATTCCCGTGGGCACCACGCCCGAGGGATGCCCGACCCTGGGCTCGGACACGCCCCAGATTACCATCCATGTATTCTCCGACATCCAGTGTCCCTACTGCAACCAGGCCCACTTCAAGCTGGTGGAGTGGGTCCGCAAGCATCCGCGGGAACTTCAGTTGGTGTATCACCACTTTCCGCTCTCCTTCCACCAGTACGCCAACAACTATGCCCGCCAGGCTGTCTGCGCGGCCGAGCAGGGGCAGTTCTGGCCCGTGCTCGCGGACCTGTTCCGCTCGGGCTATCGGCCCATGGACCTGCGCACCCTGGCCAAGCGGCATCAGATGCAGGCGCAGGAGTTCATCCGCTGCACCGCCAACCAGGCCTCCCAGTTGACGGTGGACCGCGATCTGGCCGAGGGCAAGCGCCTCAACGTCCGGGGTACCCCCAGTTTCTTTGTTGATAACCTTTCATTGAACTACGTGGATCTCGAGAATCTGTTAAAAGCTAAGTTAAAAGAATAACCGCTGCGGTTTTCACGCCGGATGTCTTTTCCCTGGTTTCGCAGTTGATTCCGATTACAGCACCGGGGGGACCAGGATGAAGGCGATCTGCGTGTCCAGCAGGGTGCCGGTGATCTGGTCGAAGACGTCGATGTAGACGAGGTAGGTGTTGGTGATGGTCGAAGGCGGCGCGCAGTTGATGTTCTCGGCGATGACGTCGAAGACCAGCTGGCTGCCGGGACGGGAGGCCGAGGAGGTGCCGGAGGCGAAGTTGGTGAAGCCGTTGTTGTAGGGGGCGCCGCCAAAGGCCGCAGGCGTGGCCACGGGGTTGCAGGAGGCCTCGGGTTCCTGCGGGGGCGCGATGTACGAGGTGGCCACCACGCGCTTGATGAAGCAGGATGTATCGAAGGTGGTGTTGGCCGGATCACGGCGCCAGGTGGTGTAGACGTTGAACGTCGAGTACTTCACGATGCCGTCGATGCCGTCGACGACGGCGTCGGTCAGGCCGGTGCCGGTGCTGGAGATCACATATTTGAGGGTGCAGCGTCCGCCCACAGGGGCGACACCACCACCATTGAGCCCTGTGCAACACATGTTGGCTCCGCAGCGCCAGGCGTTGGAGGTGTTCTTGAAGGCGCACACGGGGAGGTTGGCGTTGGTGCCGTTGGAGATGGCCGTGAGTTGGCCGGACATATCACCGTAATAGGTGGAGGTGCCGGAGTCGATGGTGATCACGCGGGCGCCGATGGCGTTGAGCGCGGAGATGGTCTGGGCGTCAGTGTAGATCGATGCGTTGCTGATCGAGGTGCAGTTGAAATAGTCGGTATAAGTGTGGGACGGCGCGTCGGTGATGTGCAGGACGATGGGAACCGAGCCGATACGGAAGCGGGCGCCCCCGATGAGGCCGGCCTGGGCATAGGCAATCACGCCGGTGGTTCCCGTGCCCACAGCGACCTGATACAGCGACTGGAAGCCGGCCTCGGGACCGTCGGCGCCGTTGCGCAGTTGCAGGCTGTTGACGGCGGTCTGCGCCACCGAGGTGGTAGTGGTGGGTTGCTGGAGCAACTGATAGGCCCGGTCTCCGGTGGCTCCAAAACCGCAGTATGGATAGTCCTCCCACTGGGACACGCCGAAGGCCGAGTCGGTGACGCGCGTGCGCGTTGAGTTCATGATCGTGCTGAGGCCGGACTGCAGGTTGGTGCGTTCGCCGCCCATGGAGCCGGTCATGTCCACGTTGAAGAACACATCGACCTGCTGCACGGTGGGGGAGAAGTACAGGAAGTCATGCTGCTGGGTGCCCTTGTAGGGCAGCTCGAAGAAAAATTCCACGCCATGGCCCTGGGTGACCGTGTCCGCGGGGTTGCACGGATCCGAGCCGATGGTGATCTCGGACAGATCCGAGAAACCGTCGCCATCGGTGTCGGGCCGCGTGCGGCCGGAGAGGCCGAGGCCGGCACACCAGGGCTCCTGGGCATCGGGCAGGCCGTCGCCATCGGAGTCGGGATCGAGGAAGTCCGGTACCCGGTCGAGGTCGGTGTCCACGGGGACGGTGCGCCAGTCGGCGTCTCCGGCCTCTTCGGCGTCGGGGGCGCCATCGCCGTCGGAGTCGAGATCCAGGGCGTTGATGGTGCCGTCGCCATCGGAGTCGACCAGGCCGTCATCGCCATCGGAGATGGTGTCTCCGTCGGTGTCGGGGTTTCGCGGATCCAGGCCAGCGGCCGTCTCCTCGCCGTCGAGGAGACCGTCGCCGTCGGAGTCGAGATCGAGGAAGTTGGGGATGCCGTCACCGTCGAGGTCGGCGGTGCCCTCGGACTGGTCGCTCAGGCCGTCACCGTCGGAGTCGAGGTCGAGATAGTTGGGCAGGCCATCGCCATCGGCGTCCCCGTTGCCTTCGATCAGGTCGGAGATGGTGTCGCTGTCGGAGTCGAGATCGAGATAGTTGGGCGTGCCGTCGGAATCGGCGTCATCGATGCCCTCTTCGGCGTCGGAGATGCCGTCGCCGTCGGAGTCGAGATCGAGGTAGTTGGGCGTGCCGTCGGAGTCGCGATCGGAGTTCCCTTCGACCTGGTCGGGAATGCCGTCGCCGTCGGAGTCGTCGTCCCGGAAGTTGGGGATGCCGTCGGAGTCCATGTCGGTGGAGCCCTCGATCAGGTCGGAGATGCCGTCTCCGTCGGAGTCGTCGTCCCGGAAGTCGGGCGTGCCGTCGCCATCGGTGTCCACTGGTGCGGTGCGCACGTTGGTGTCTCCGGCCTCGACCGCGTCGGGGATGCCGTCCCCGTCGGAGTCCGTGTCGAGGTAGTCGGGGGTGCCGTCACCATCGGTGTCGGTGGCGTCATCGCGGCCCTCGTGAAAGTCCGAGATTGTGTCCTGATCCTCGTCGGCGTCGGTCACGCGGGTGTCCACGCAGTTCTCGCAGTACGACTCCCCGTCGCACTCCTCGCCCGGATCGGTGATGGCGTTTCCGCAGACCTCCGTGCTCAGGCAGTTGGCGCTGCAGCCGTCTCCGCCGACGTTGTTGCCGTCGTCGCAGACCTCGCCGACGTTGATGTTTCCGTCACCGCATTGGGGTCCGATCACGTTGTTGGTGCGCTTGTACCCGATGCCGGAGATGCCGTCGCCGCAGCCTGAAAGCAGCAGCCACGAGAGCACGGTCGTCAGGAGAAGAAAGCGGGTTCTCATGGGGGCCTCCTAGTACTGGGAATTCCCGAAGGTGATGTAGGGGTTGCCGCCGCTGTCGGCCAGCGAGGTGACCGTGCACGTGACGTCGCCGTTGCCGTCCACGGCGGTGGTGACGTCGGCGACGCGCCAGAAGTGGCCGGTGGCGCAGCCCATGCCGCCGGAGTCCGACAGCGTGACCTGGTTCTGCACCGGGTAGCCGTAGGTGGCCACGCGGCGGCCTCCGCAGTAGATGTTCACGACCGGGTGCGTGATGATGCCCGCGGCGCCGTAGTAGTAGTCGACGCCGATGCGGTAGGTCTCCCCGTTTCCGGGAACGTCGATGTTCGAGTTCTCCGGGGTGATTCCCTGGCTGTCGAAGATGTTGTCCAGATCGAGCCGCGGGTTTTTGCAGTCGCCGTGGTGGGTTGTCCAGAAAGGGCCGAGCTTGGTGTTCTCGCAGCTGTCCAGGGCGGTGGCGATGAGGTTCCAGTCGCCGTGATTCCAGTTGTCGGCCTTGCAGTTGTCGTACGAGCAGTCCGAGGCACTGCAGAAGGCGGTGCCCAGTCCCTGCTTCATCAGGTGCAGGTCCACATCGGTGACGTCGTGGTTGTCCCAGCAGGTCTCCACGCGCAGGCCCGGGCCGAAAACGCGCAGGATGAACACACATTCGTAGTAGTCCACGGGTGTGTAGTACACACGCATGACGATGGTGTACTCGCCCGAGAGGGTGAAGTTCAGCGTGATCTCCTCGGAGGTGGCGACGTAACCCAGCGAGTTGGAACCGTTGACCGAGTAGGAGGTGACGCCCAGGACCTCGTCGCAGGGACCGGTGGAGACGCGCCATTCCCAGCGGAAGGCCTGGCCGCTGAAGTAGTTGCCGCCGTCCAGGACGAAGTCCTTGAACGGTTCGGCACCCTGCAGCGTGATGTCGTTGGAGCTCGGGCAGTTGATCGGCGGCTCGCAGCACAGGCCGTCGTCGATGCAGCCGTTGCAGTCGTTGTCCAGGCCGTCGCAGGACTCAGCGGCGGGGGAGATGCCGCCCTCGCAGGGTCCCCAGGTGCCGAACTCGCCGGAGGTGCGCAGGCAGATCTGCTGACCGTCGGCGCAGCCGCCCTCGGCTCGGCGTCCCGGAGGACCCAGGAAACAGGCGCGCACGGCACCAGGCAGACAGACATTGGAGCCGCCTTCGTCGATTTGTCCGTTGCAGTTGTCGTCGAGGCCGTTGTTGTCGACCTCCGCAGCGAGGCAGCCTGTCGGAACGGGGCTGTCGCAGGGGATTTTCTGATCGTCGGTGCAGTTGCCGGTGTCCACGTCGAACTGGTACGGGTTGTCGTTGGTGCTGTCGTTGGAACCGTCGTTGTTGTTGTTGTTGTTGTTGCCGTTGCAGTTGGGATGGCTCAGACAGTCCAGATCCATACAGTCTATGAGTCCGTCTCCGTCGTTATCCAGTCCGTCGGTACAGATTTCATTACCATTATTAATATTATTATTAATATTATTAATATTATTTGTATTATTCAGTTGGCCACTATCAGGATCGTTAATATAACTAACACCCTCACAGGCAATAAATAAAAAAATCACCAAAAAAGAGAAAATATATTTATACATCGCGGTGACTCCAGGTGCAGGCCCATATATTCTTAGCATAAGAACCCCTGTAAATCCATGGCTGTTTTGGAAAAAGGAAGGCTTCTACAGTCCGAGGACGTCTTTCATTGTATAACGTCCAGGCCGTTGTTCCAGGAGCCAGATGGCGGCTCGCCATGCACCATTGGCAAATATAACCCGGTCCGTGGCGCGGTGGGAAAGTTCGATACGCTCTCCGTCACCAAGAAAGAAAACGGTATGCTCGCCGACGACATCCCCACCCCGCACCGCGGCGACGCCGATGGAGCCGGTCGGCCGGCCGTCGGTCATGCCGGGGCCGTGGAAAAGTACCGGATCGGGTTTCCGGGTGCTACCTGCGCTTGAAGCGCTACCTGCGCTTGAAGCGCGACCCGTCTGCACGCTGGCGACCAGGACCTGTGCACTGCCCGAGGGAGCATCCTTCTTGTGCCGGTGGTGGGCTTCGACGATCTCGACGTCGAACGACTCCGGAGCGAGCGCGCCTGCGGCCTGGGCGGTCAGGGACAGGAGCAGGTTCAGACCGACGCTGAAGTTGGACGCACAGATCAGCGGCACCCTTTCGGCGAGGGAGTCGATGGTTTTCTGGTGGGAAGCAGACAGGCCGGTGGTGCCGATCACGCAGGGAACCGGCCGCACCAGCAGGCGCTCCAGCAGGAGCGTAGTGCCTTCCGGGCTCGAGAAGTCGATGACCATCGAAGCCTGTTGCAGGTGTTCGTCGAGGGCACCGCAGACATCGGGATCCTGCCGGGCTTCGACCTCCAGACAGCGGTGACCCTCACTGCTGATGATGCGGAACAGGTGACGACCCATGCGGCCGCCGGCGCCGAACAGCAATACGTTAATGGGTGTGTCCGTCATGGTTTTCTTCCTGGGCGGGGGTTGGAACGACCGACGGCGTCATCGCGGGGGCCTTGTCGTCCGCGGGAGGGGTCGCTGGCGCCAACTCCTTGCGCATGGCCTCCAGGGCCAGCTCGAGGGAGTTACGTTCTTCTTCATTTCGGGCCAGGGGTACGGCCTTCTCAAGGATCGCCCTGGCGCCCGCCCAGTCTTTCTTCAGTCGCAGTGACTGCACCAGAACGTCGTAGTAGAACAATTTTTCATCGGTGCTGACGGCGTCCAACTGGACCAGAGAGAGCACATGCTCGGCCTCTTTCCTCGCATGGGGGGTCTGCAGCAGCAGATAGGCCAGCCAGATGCGGGCCATCGGGTCCGGCTCCAGCTTGCGGACGGCGGCCAGACCCTCGGCGGTTTTTCCGGTGAACCAAAGCGCCAGTCCCAGCTCCAGGGCCAGCCGGCGATCATCGGGAAAGGCCTGCGCCAGCGGCGTCAGGATCTCCACGGCCTTGTCGTACATGCCGGCGTGGCGTGCGAGGATCCCGGCCTCCCGTGCGAAGGTGTCGTCGGAGCGACCACTGATGGTCAGCCGCGACATGTGGGTCTCGTAGGCCAGCCGATACTCGCCCCGGGCCTCGTGGAACAATGTCTTGAGGCGATAATACTCGGGATCGGTGCCACGCTCGGCGGCCAGCTCGCTGAAGAGCGTCTCGGCCATCTGATGTCGCCCCTTTTCGATGTAGAACGGCAGCAGCCTCCACTTGACGAGCAGGTTCGCGGGCTCGGCGGCCGAGGCGGCCACTAGACAGTTGTAGAGATCGTCGCTGCGCTTGAGGGCGGCCAGGCTCTCGGCCTGCGCCAGGTAGATTTCGACCCGGTCGGGATCAAGCTCCACGGCCTTGGCAAAGGAGGTGACCGCGGCGGCGTGGTCTCCGAGTGCGGCAGAAGCCAGACCAGCATGGTAGTGAGCCTGTCCGCTGCGGGCATCGCTCTGCACCCACAGTTTGAAAAATTTCATGGCTTCGCGGTTTCTCTTCCGGTTCAGGTAGAAACCACCCACGGCCTCAAGCACGGCCGGCTCGGAGGGCGTCAGTTGGAAGGCCGACAGCAGGTATTGTTCGACCTTCTTTTCGTCCTCCGGGCGAAGATCCTTTTGCAGGATGCGTCCCAGGCGCAGCAGGACGGGAACCAGCGGGGGACCCAGCGACAGGTCGTCGGCGATGGAACTGTAGGTCTGGATCGCCGCGGCCCATTCCTCGTATTCTTCATAAATCGTTCCCAGCAGCAGGATGGCCTCGGGGAAACGCGGCCGCTGGTGCAGTGCCTCCTCCAGGCTCTCCACTGCCGCTTCGGATTTGCGCTCGGAGTAGCGTGCCAGGGCCAGCATGTACCACGTGGTCGCCTCGCCCGGATGGGTCGCCAGATAGGTGGCCAGCACCTCGGAGGCTTTACGGGGGTTGCCGTTCTGGATGTACGCCTTGGACAGGTACACGAGGCCCTCCTCGTGGGTCGCGTCGCGGGCGTAGGCGCGCTCGAGGTACTGCAGGCTTTCGATGACCTGTCCTGCGTCGAGCAGGCGTTTTCCTTCCGCCCAGAACCGTGCGGAGGATTCGCCGTCCTTTTTCCTGCACGAGAGCGCGGGAAGGATGAACAACATCATGAAAACAAGGGGAAGGGTGCGACGAATCATGAGGAAGCCTTTGATCGGTGGGCGCGCGTGAGGGAGCGTACGCCGGTGACGCCCAGGATCAGGGCCAGACTCAACAGGAAGGCGGAGATGGTGACCAGGATGAATTTTTCCTTGCGTCCGAAGTCGTAGATGTTCCAGGCCAGGGCCGCCATGGTAACCGCGTAGATGAAGACGCCCGGGATCAGGGCGAACAGGGAAGGCTTGCGGATGAACACGAGCCAGAGGGAGATCGTGAGAAAGGCCAGGGCCGCCACGAGCTGGTTGGCCGCCCCGAAGATCGGCCAGATCTCGGTGGCCGAACCGGAGAAGACCAGCAGG
>PHAZ01000360.1:0-1957 GCA_002841825.1 Deltaproteobacteria bacterium HGW-Deltaproteobacteria-22
CAGACAGATCGGCCGGATCTCCATGGCCGCGCAATCGAGGTTCAGAAACAGGTGAAACAAGGCCTTGTGGAAACTGCACCCGCGCGCAAAGCAGGCCGCCTCGTCGGTGATGGACTCGCAGTCGGCTGCAGTCCGTTTTTCTGGCTCAGACGGTGTGCAGCCCAGGGAAACCAGAAAACTCAACAGCAGGAGCGTGAAGGATCTTCGCAAGGAAACCTCCCGGGCACCAGGCCCATGTTTGATTAGCACACCGAATGAGACCGGGCAACTTGCATTTTTTTGACGGTGTTGACGCAAACACGCAATCTTTCACTTGTGCCATCGCCCATTTTGCGCTAAGTTCAATGAAGCAGTCCGGGAACAGGGAACCCCTGCATACCCCCCGGACGCCGGAGGCTGTCATGCGTGCCGCTCTTCAATCCATGCTCCTGGCCCTGCTGCTTCTCCCCGTCGCCGCCTGCGACGATGAGACCAAAGACGTCTCATACGCCTACGCCTGCGACGAGCCCCGCTGCCATCCCGAGACCGGCGCAGGACAGCCGGTGCGGGCCCTCGACCTGGTGGTCGTGATCGACAACACGCTGGGCACGGTTGACGAGGAGGTCATCCTGCAGGGCAACGTTCCGGCCTTTGTCCATGCCCTCAAAGACTCTCCCGGAGGGCTGCCGGATCTGCACATGGGCGTGATCACGCCGGACCTGGGCGCCGCCCCATACAATATCCCCGGCTGCAATACCCCCGGCGGCGACGGCGGCCGCTTCCTCAAGGGTCCCAACAACTCGTGCGTGAACCCGGCAGGCCAGAACTACGTCGTCGACGTGGCGCCCCGGGGCTGCACCGTCGAGCGGGCGGCCGACGGCGTCGCGTGCACCGCCAATGACTGCACCGCCGCCCACTGCGAAGCCGCAGCCTTCACAGGCGCCGACGGCGTCGCCACGGAGCCCGAGGGCCTGATCCTGGCCACGGATGAGCACGGCTGCCCCCGTTGCCGCAACTACAGAAACCAGACCCTTGAAGAAGTTTTCCAGTGCATGGCCATCACAGGCTCCTCCGGCTGCGGCATGGAGCAGCCCCTGGAGGCCATGCGTCAGGCGCTGCTCGTCGTCCCCGAGGGGAACGAGCGCTTCCTCCGGCCGGCGGCCGGGCTCGGGATCTTCCTGTTGATGGACAATGACGACTGCTCGGTGGCCGACACTGAAATGTTCAACCCCGAGGGCAACATCAACAGTGAACTGGGCACTCTTTCCGCCTTCCGCTGCACCGAGTTCGGCATCGTGTGCGACCAGCCCTGGGAGCGCCCCATGACCGAGGAAACGCTCACCTACACCAACTGCCGGCCCCGGGAGGCCGGGGACCCCGACAACCTGCTCTTCCCGATCAGCGGGTACGTCGATGATGTCCGGGAGATGAAGCCCTCGGGCCTGCACGCGGTGATGGTCATCGGCATCGACACCGAAGGCACCCTCGTGGTGAGCCTGGACAGCAACCAGAACCCCAAGTTGGCGCCCGGCTGCGGCGTCCCCACCGAGGGCGCGGATCCGACGTTGCGGCTCTCGGCCTTCGTCCGGTCGCTGACCTCCCATGAGGAGGATCTGGACTGGGCGATCTCCTCGATCTGCGCCACCGACTTCTCCGCGCCGCTCTCGGGCTGGGGAGACCGGCTCGCGTCCTTCACGTCGGCGCGCTGCACGGGCCTGCCCCTCTCGGGCTGCCCGGACCCGCGCGCCGCCTTGGGCGGCGCTGGCGGCGCCTTGGGCGCCGCAGGCCTCACCGCGCTCCCCGAACGCTTCGCCGCGGTCTGCGAGCCCACCTGCACCGTCCTCGAGTCCGCCGGCGCGGGCACGCCCACCGAGGTGCCCCCGTGTGCGGCAGGCTACGCCGGCGGCCATCCCGCCGAGGTGGACCCTGCGCTGCCGGTGCCCGCGTGCTTCCACGTCGTCTACGACCCGGGCTGCGC
>PHAZ01000360.1:2105-3614 GCA_002841825.1 Deltaproteobacteria bacterium HGW-Deltaproteobacteria-22
TCACCTGCGCCGGCATCCCGCTGAGCGAGGCCGACTGCGGCGACGGCCTCGACGAGGACCTCGACGGCCTCGTGGACGCCGCCGACCCCGACTGCCGCTAGCGAAGAAGAGTGAACGCACAATCTTTCACTTGCAACACTACCCGACTTGCGCTACGTTCAAAGATGTCGTCCGGGAGCGGGAAAATGCCGCGCGTCCCCGGACCCCGGAGGCCGTCATGCGAGCTGCCCTTTCATCCATGCTCCTGGTCATGCTGTTTTTCCCCGTCGCCGCCTGCGACGATGAAACCAAAGACGTCTCGTACGCCTACGCCTGCGACGAGCCCCGCTGCCAGCCCGAGACCGGCGCCGGGCAGCCAACCAGTGCGGTGGACGTGGTGTTCGTGCTCGAGAACACCATGGACACGCGGGACCAAACCGAGTATTTGGGTGGTTCTCTCTCAACGTTTCTTCAACGCCTGCGGGAAGCCAACGATCGGCTTCCGGACCTGCACTTCGGCGTCGTCACCACCGATCTGGGCACGGCACCGTACAACATCCCCGGCTGCGAAAGGGAAGGCGGCGATGGCGGCCGCTTCCTCAAGGGCGTGAACAACGCGTGCACCAACCCCAGGGGACAGAACTACGTCGTCGACGTGGCACCCCGGGGCTGCACGATCTCGCGCGGGGCCGAAGGCACCTGCACCGCCCACGACTGCACCGCCACGAACTGCGGGGCGGCGGCCTTCACCGGCGCCGACGGCGTCCCCACCGAGCCCGACGACCTGCTCCTTGCCACAGATGAGCAGGGGTGCCCCCGCTGCCGCAACTACGTCGGGGAGCCCCTCGAAAACGTGCTGTATTGCCTTCTCGCCGTGGGCGATGGCGGCTGCGGCCAGGAGCAATCCCTGGAAGCGATGCGCCAGGCCCTGGTGGTCGTCCCGGCGGGAAACGAGCGATTCCTGCGCTCTGCAGCCGCCCTCCAGGTGACCCTGCTCAACGACGGAGAGGACTGTTCGGCCGCTGATCCCGTACTGTTCAGCCTCGAGGAGGACGACATCGCGGCGCTGGGACAACTCACGTCCTTCCGTTGCACCGAATTCGGCGTCGTCTGTGACGAGCCCTGGGTTCGCCCCATGGAGGTGGGCGAACTCACCTACACGAATTGCCGCCCCCGGGAAGCCGGTGATCCCGGCAGCCTGACGCACCCGGTCAGCGGCTATGTGGACGACCTGCGCGCCCTCAAACCATCGGGCCTGCTCCTGGCGACAGCCATCGCCGGTCCCTTCGACGGTTCGATCGTCGTGGTTCGTAATGACCCCGATTCCGACATGCTATGGAGTAAATTTTCCTGTATTTCAGCCCGCCCGTCCGTGCGTTTGAAAGGACTCGTTCAGGCGTTGGCCCGGGACACGTCGGACGCCGACCTGGTGTTCACCTCCATCTGCACCGATCTCGCGGCCCCCCTCGAGTCCTGGGCCGACCGGCTCGCGTCCTTCACGTCAGCGCGCTGCACTGGCCTGCCGCTCTC
>PHAZ01000055.1 GCA_002841825.1 Deltaproteobacteria bacterium HGW-Deltaproteobacteria-22
GGATTCTCGTCGGCGAACACGTTCAGGCTCTGGTAAATCGCGTCGGCGGAACCCTTGAACCAGCTCTTGTCCACGCGCTGCTGTGCAGGCACGGCTTCGACATACTGCCCGATGATGTAGGGGAAGTGCCAGCCACGGGAGATGTGCTTGTTGAGGCTGTCGCTCTTGTACTGCGTGATGACCTTGATCTTGTAGAGACCGGAGTTTACGAAGTTGGACAGCACGATGTCGATCAGGCGATAGCGGCCGCCGATGGGCACCGCGGGCTTGGCCCGGTCCGCGGTCAGTGGAAACAGCCGGCTGCCCACCCCGCCGGCGAGCACGATCGACAGGATATTGCAGTTGTACGAATTGCGACGTTTCAGAATGGTCTGCATGGAAGTTTCCTCCCCGACGTGGGAACCCCCAGAAAAATAGCGTTATCCGGGGGAATTTGCAACAACTGCAATGGATTTCCGGACAGGTTGCGACGACTTCAAAGACCCGGGGCGGGCCGTCTACGGGAGCTCGCAGGAAAGATCGGCCAGATCACCTGCAAATGAAAGGGTTCCCGTGCGGGAAGAGAACACGGGGCATTCGTCGAACGACACCACGTCATTGTTCACATCCCGGACATGGAGCCGGAAAAACCGGCCGACCGGGACGTGCAGAATGGAAAAAGTGCCGTGCAGGTCATCGACGGGCACGACCTGCGCGATGGGGAAGTTCAGTTCTGTGGAGAGGTCCTCCAGCCACACGGAAATGGGTGCCCTGTCGAGAAAATCCAGCGTTCCGTTCAGCGTGTACTCGGGCGCGCGCTGGAGCACGGCCGTGATCGTCTGATCTCCGGGCACCAGATAGAAATCCGAACCGGAGAAGGTCCAGGTCTCGACGATCTCGCCGGTGTAGAAGAAGTAGGTGAGCGTCAGCCGGCGGGGCCCGCCTGATTGCGTGCTGAAGGTCAGATCCGCGTCGGTGCCCGCCAGTCCACGGACGGTGGCTTCCATGGAACGCTCCAGATCCGCGCCGGAGAGCGTCGCCTGCAGGTACCAGGAGTTCGGGCTCTGTCGCGTGATCACGGGTGTCTGCGCGAAGGACAACTCCAGGGTGAGGCGGGAGCTGTCGTCGGCGGGCGTCACCAGACAGCCGGAAAACGAGAACAGAAGCAGGAAACAGGTTGTCATTCTCATCGATTCACCTGCCTGGGGTAGGGTACATGGATGTGAAGCTTGGCCGCCGGCGGCATCTGGGTGATGCCGGTCTGGTTGTTGCCCACGTCGCCGGCCGAACCTCCGGAGTCAAGGCACATCGAGCCCGACGCGGAGGTCTGCACCAGGGTCTCGTTGCTGCGGGTGAAGGTCTCCCTGAGCAACTGGTGGATCCGGGTCTGCAGTTGCCACACCGGCTGCACGGACAACGCCGAGGTGACCCCGGGTTCGACCGGCCCTGGACCGTCGAAGGAGACACGCCCCTTCAGCCTGGTGACCGTCACCACTCCGCGGATGGTGCGGTTCCCTCCGTCCCAGCTCAACTCCACCGGGTGGTCCACGGGGGCAACAACCCTGATTGTTCCGGACACCAGGTGCATCCGGGGACAGACCGAGCCGGTGCCGGCCATGAAGACCACCGCCGTGTCACCGTCCAGGGAGATCACGCACCGGTCGGCGACGATCCACTTGATGAAACTGTCCGTGGCGGTGACCAGCCGCCCGTCCTTCTGGACAGGCAGGGGGCCGCGGGACAGCACCACACGCCAGGAGGCGGGCCAGCCTGGTGCCGCCGTCGTCGTGAGCAGGGATAATGCTAGAAACAGGGCGGTCATGACTTCTATTTCCTTCGTATGTCCCCGGCGAACTGGACCATGCAGACCCAGCGCGAGAAGGAGAAATAATCAACATCGCTGTGCACCCACTGGTTGCGCAGGACAATCTCCCAGCGCCAGAACTTTTCCTTTCCCATCGGATGGGAGAGCACCAGACCGGCCGATCCCATCCAGTCGATCCTGTCTTCATCCCCCTTCAGGTTCCAGGAGTTGCCCGATGCCTTCATTTCACGGTTTGAATAGGGATACCACCGGCCTTCAAAGGACAGCGTCGCGGCCAGCTCGAAATGATCCGGCAGCTTGGTGGACAATCCGCTCCAGAACCCCCCGGCCAGCTGGCTCCAGGCGGCCCAGCGGGCCTGCTGCCCCGAGAACCAGGACTGGACGAACCACTTGAGGGTGTCCTTCCGGAAGAACCAGCTGCCGCGCGAGAACCACATCAAGCCGGGTCCATCGCGATCCGAGTCCCGGAAGGCGGCGTACCAACCGGTGAGTCCATACTCCAATTCCCGGCCGGGTCCGGGCTGCATGGACAGCAAACCCGTTCCTGACAGGCGCTCGGTGAAAACGAAGGGGTCAAGCTCCGAGGGCATGCCCTCTCCACCCATCAAACCGAGGACCTGATAGGTGGCGGAGAGCTCAAGGTTGGCCGGATTCTTCCAGGAGGGCAGGAAGATCTTCCCGGCAGCCGCCAAATCGGCCCCCAGGGAGGAGAAGGCGATGACGCGCTCGTGATGATCGCCATCCCAGGGTGCGACGAAATAGTGGTACTGGATGCCTCCCTGCACCTGAAGCGCCGGCGTGATGCCCCAGATCAGTCGCAGCGGCTGCTCAAGCGTCAAGGCCAGCACCCGAGGGCGCGACGTGCCTAGATCCTGGGCGTAGGCCGGGTTGGAGTCGAGACCCAGTCCCCAATGGAACTGCACGGCGATGCCGGTCTTGAAGCCTCGCTCGGAGCGGGTCATCCTGGCCAGCAGATCACGGGCCTGCCCGGCGGGCTCCCCGTCGGTCACCCGGATCAGATGGCCGCGGGCGATGGTGCGCTTGCCCCTCTCCAGCGCACAGGCGCCGGCGATCAGGTGCGCCTGCTGGCTGATCCCCCCCTCAGGGTGGGAAAACAGCGGCTCCACCAGCTCCGCTGCGCCCTCGTATTCGCGGTTCTCCATCCAGGCCACCGCGCACAGCAGCCGGAGACGGGCGTCCCCGGGCGCCAGTGCCAGGGCGCGGTGCAGGTTGCGGGCCGCCCAGACCATGTTCTTCCTCTCGAACTGCCAGGCACCCAGCTGCCGAAGGACCTGGGCATCGTCGGGGAGGAGCTCGACGGCCGACTCAAGATCGGCGATGGCGTCCTCGTGCCGCTCCAGCGTCCACAGCGCCTGGGCGCGCCAGAGAAACGCCAGCCGCAGCCCGGGGACCAGCGCCAGCGCCCGGGTGCACTCCGTCACCGCATGAACTGACCGCTTCTCCTGCACCGCCAACTGGCAGCGGGCCAGCGCCAGCTCGGCCTCCACCCGCGGATCTGCCGGCAGAAGTGATTCAGAAGGCGGTGACGCTTCTACCGGCGAAGGCGCTTCTACCGGCGGGGAAACGCCGGGGTCGGGGGGCTGGGCCTGCGACCAGAAACAAGCCAGGATCCAGAGCAGCCAGTTCATCTTCTATTTACCACCATTCTTCAGCATCAGTTCCTCATCGAGGCGATCGGCGAGCTCAACCTCGTCCTTGCGACCGAAGAACTCCTTGCCGTTGACGTAGACCTGCGGTGTGCCCGCGATGCCCAGCGCCAGGCCCTCGCGCTTGTCCGCAGCCACGAGCCGGCGCACGGCGCGGGATTTGCAGTCCGTCTGGAACCGGCCCAGGTCCAGTTTCAGGGTCCGGGCAAGCTCGATGATCTTCTTATCGCTCATCTCGCGGCGCAACGGATAGGCTGCGAGCAGAAATTCCCAGCCCTTTCCCTGCAGCGCGGCGGCCACCGTCGCCTCGGACGCCTGAACTCCCAACTGCTCATGGACCGTCGTGGGGAAGTGCTTGAAGCAGATCGAGAAACCCACGCCACGGGACTTCACCATACGATGCAGCATCGGGATGATCTGCGCGCAGAACGGACACAGGACATCGGCGAACACGACCACATTGACCTTGGCGACGGCGGGATCTCCGAAACAGTGGTCCTTCTGGACGGCAATCTTGTGGGTCTTCAGCGGATGCACGCTGCGCGAACGCTCCAGCACGGCGGCCTTGATCTCGGTCACCGAACGGTCGAACGCGGCCAGTCGCACGATGAACCCGGCCAGCCGCCGGGCCGTCTCGCACTTCGGTTCGGTCTTGAGGCAGTCGGCCACCGTACGCGAACACCCGTAGTAGTTGTGGATGGTGCGCAGGGCCTCGGTGGCCCGGGTCTTCTGGGACGCGGTCAACTTGCCCGGGGAGGCGCCCATCACCCGGTCCCAGGCGATCTCCTGCCCGGCCGCAGGCTGCACATGGGAGAAAAAAATCAATAAAAATATATATTTAGCCATGTTGTGTCTTCCTTTTCTTCCAGTGACGCAGGCAACCGTCGACACCCCACCGGCCCGTGTCGAACAGCCATACATAGCCACAGCCGATCAGCATCCAGACGTCGCGCCACAGCAGCGACGTGCCCACGGTTTCCCGGTGTTCCGACAGCGCCCTGGCCCCTGCCGGAGAGAAACACCCGCACGAGGTCATCTCGATCTCATGGACGAAGGCATACGACAGCGCCATGATGAACATCACCAGCATGCCGCACATCACCACGGCCGCGCCGCGCACCCGGAACCCCGCAAGGAACGCCACCGATGCGATCAGTTCCACGAACGGGAGGATGATCGCCAGCAGGTGGACGTAGCGCGGGGAAATCATCTGGTACATCGCGATGCTCCAGGCAAAATCCTCCGGTACGACCAGCTTGGGCCAGGCCGCAATCAGGAACGTAACCCCGACGATCCACCGGATCGGCAACGAGACAAAGTCGTGGGCGGGGTGATTCCAGGCGCGTGCCACCCAGGAGGCCGGCCCCGACGACGCGTGGGGTGTTGGTAAATTCATGGCGGTGTGCCCCCGGTCACATCCGGTCCTGACGGTCCGGGATAGGGTGCGTTCCAGAGCTTCACTCCCTGGAAACCACGGGCGATCAGTTCGCAGGCGACGCCAAACCCCGCAGGCGGGTCCTTACCGGACGCCTGGCTCCCTCCGGACGCCTGATTTCCAGGATAAACATAGATCCGGTCGGCCTTCGCGGCGCGGATCTTCCGCAGCACCTCCGGGTCCGGCGGCAGCAGGTCGTCAAACGGAAGGTTGAGAGCACCCTCCCGGTGACCGGCGGCGAAGGACTCCTCGTCCCGGGCGTCGATCAGGACGGCTCCCTGGAGATCCTGCGGGTCCGTCACGACCTGCACCTGGCCGACAGCCAGGGGACCATGGCGCTTCTCCCAGGCCTCGATGCCGCCATCGAGAACGTACAGGCCGCGCAACCCCTGAACCGAAAGCGCCGTGAGCGCCCGCTCGGCCGTGACCGTCCCGGCTGCACCCACGAGCACGATCCAGGTACCCGGCCGCAGGGCCCGCAGGCGAGAAACGACCTCCTCGTCCGGGGGTGCGGTCTCGTACATGGGCAGGAACCAGGCACCCGGAACATGTCCGGACATAAAGGTCCACGCCAGGCGCACATCCACGATCACGACATTCTCATCTCCGGGCTTCAGTTTTCCGGCCGTTATTTTCGGAACATGATCCTGTATTTCCGGACAAGGGCCCAGCAGGTCGAATGGCGCATAGCGCAGAAGCGACAGCCCCTCCGGCCGGAGGGCGTTGAACGCGAGCGCACAGACCACGGCCAGGACGACCAGCAGGCCCGCGTCCCGCCAGGCCACTCCCAGCTCCCGCCAGGGAACGGCGGCAGCAGACCTGGGGCGGAGCATTCCCGGACCGGGGTTTCCTGATTCACTCATGGTCTTCTCCGTCGGTCTTCACGGGCACTGCGTGCAGCAGCACCGGAAGCCGAAGTTGTTCAGGGCCTGGGCCCCCCAGTTGGCGACGTACCCGCACTGGTGCAGGCTCTCGGAGTCGGAGCAGTTGTACGCCCCGCCACGGCCGGCGCCGCCCTCGACACGCTCCCAGAGGTTGCCATTGATGTCGAACACCCCATATTCGTTCGTGCACTGCGCAAAGGAAGACGTGGCCACAGGGTGGAAGTTCGCGCCGCAGGTGCCGTAGCAGTGCGCGAACGGGCAGAACAACTCATCCTCGCAGGCCGAACCGGCCCCGCAGTTGCAGAAGGCGTCGATGCCGTTGCAGGTGGCGGGTTCGTAGGTGTCCCCGTAGGCATAGGTCGTCCGGTCCGGCCCCCGGCACGCGGTCTCCCACTCCAGCGGTGAACACAGCCGTTTTCCGGCGGCCAGGCAGGCACCGGCGGCATCGGCCAGGGAGGCGTTGGACCATGGAATCACCCCCGGGCGGCTGGTGGCCAAGGAACTGTCCGAGCCGGGCGAGGCGGCCGTCGCGTCCGGACGGGAGGACTCGTACCGGTCGATGCAGTAGCGGCTCTCGATCAGGACCATGTCCGCCGGACAGGCGCAGGTCAGACCGTCATCGACGAGCCCGTTGCAGTCGTTGTCGAGTTCATCGCACACCTCGACGCCTCCGGCCGTGGGCGTGCAGCAGTACTCGCAGCCATTCTCCGGGAACCCGTCGAGGTCGGCGCAATCCGGTTCGCAGTCACCCAGCGCGCAGGCACCCTGGGTGCATAGGGCCAGGGCGTGGTCGTACTGGCAGAACTCACACAGCGGACCGCACGAGTCCGGCTGATCCTTCACGATGTCCTCGTCGACGGTGCCGTCGCAGTCGTTGTCGACCAGATCACAGACCTCCACACCCCCTGCGGAGGGTAAGCACTCCTGCGATTCGCAGCCGTTCTCCGCGATGCCGTCGACATCGTACCAGCCGGACTCGCAGACATGCATGCACTGGGCCTGATGACACAGCGCCTGCGCGTGCGGCGGCACCGGACAAGGCCGGTCGCAGGCGCCGCAGTGCTGCGGATCCCGCTGGAGATCGAACGGATCGTCGATACGGCCGCTGCAGTCGTTGTCGAGGCCGTCACAGATCTCAACGCCGCCCCCGGTGGGGTCGCAGGCATACTCGCAGCCGTCCTGGTACAGGCCGTTGGCGTCATGCCAGCCGGCATCGCAGAAGGCCGTGTAACAGGTGCCGTGAAAGCAGCCGGTGACTGCCTGCGGACGATCCGGGCACAGCAGGCAGCCCGGGGCCGGCACGCAGACCAGCGCCTCGCAGAGGTCGGAGTCGGGACAGTCCAGCGTGACCTCGCAGGACAGATCGGTGTCGGGCGTCTCGCGCGCCGAGCGCCCATCCACCAGGCAGGAGGGAAGTAAAATCCACACGAAAACAGGTAGAATTGACCGGAGACGTCGACCAGAAGTCCGCATGAGATTGACCATGGATTGTTCATACCAAGATATGGAAATTTGTCAAAGGGGGAAAGGGAAAGCCGGACGGCCTTTCCGCGTTTTCCGCGTTTTCTGCGTTTTCCGCGTTTTCTGCGGTGTATTTCTTTCGTCGGGATTTCGGCGGGAGACTACTTCGCGTACTCGGCCAGTTCCTTCGTGCGAAGACGGAACTTGTCGACGGCCTTCTTGAAGGTCGCCGGATCGAGCATGTCCACGCCGGCGTCCTTCAGGATCTCCAGCGGGTCTTTGGACCCACCCGCCTTGAGCAGGCCGTTGATGTACTTCTCGGCGGCGGGCTTACCGCCGGTGACGATGGCGTCGGCGAGCACGGTGGCGGCCAGCAGGCCGTTGACGTAGGAGTACACATAGAAGTTGTAGTAGAAGTGCGGAATGTAGGCCCACTCCACCGCGTACAGGTCCTCGATGTCCATCACGCCCTTGTCGTGGCCGTGATAGCGGCGCAGCAGCTGCAGGTACATCTCGTCGAGGGCATCGGCGGTGAGCACCTTTCCGGAGCTGTACGCCTCGTAGGCAGACAACTCGAATTCGGCGAACATGGTCTGGCGGAACACGGTCCCCCGGAAGCCGTCGAGATAATGCGACAGCAGGAAGCGACGCGCCTCGGGATCCTTCTCCTTCTTCAGCATGTACTCGATCAGGAGGGTCTCGTTGACGACCGAAGCCACTTCAGCCGTGAACGTGACGTAGGAGCTCTTCGGGTACGGCTGGGTCTTCATCGAGTACGCGCTGTGCATGGCGTGGCCGAGCTCGTGGGCCAGCGTGCTCACCGAGTCGAAGTCGTCGTTGTGGTTGAGCAGCATGAACGGATGCACGCCATAGACGCTGTCCATGTAGGCGCCCGAGCGCTTGCCGGCGTTGGGGAACACGTCGAACCAGCCGCTCTGCTCACGGAAGGCGTCCTCCATGAGCTTGCGGTAGTCGTCGCCCAGGGGGGCCAGCGCCTCGAGGATGAGCTTCTTGCTGTCCTCGAAGGTGTACTTCTTCGGCGGCGCGGTCACCAGCGGCGGATAGATGTCATAGTAGCGGGCCGCATCCGGCAGCTTCAGCATCTTCTTGCGCAGGTTCAGGAAGTCGTGGAACGCGTCGAGGTTCTCGTTGATGCCCTTGACCAGCCCCTTGTAATAATCGGTGGGGATGTTCTTCGGGAACAGGGCCGCGGTCAGCGGATCGGGATAGTTGCGTGCTTTCGCAACATATGAATAATATTTAATCTGGGAGCTCAGCAAGGAGGCGAACGTGTTGCGGAACTGCTTGAACACGGGCCAGAACGCCTCGAAGACCTTCTTGCGGTCGGCGCGGTTCATGGCACTGCGATATTTTCCGTACATGGCAGCCGACAGGGAGATCTTGTTCCCCTCGGCGTCGGTCACGGTCGGGAAGGTCAGATCGGCGTGGGAGAAGGCCTCGTAGGTCTCGTAGGAGACGTCGCCCATGATGCCGGCCCGGGAGAGGATCTCCTCCTCGGGTCCCGACAGCACGTGCTTCTGCAGCCGGATCAGGCTCTCAAAATAGCGCCGGTGATCGGCAAGGTCCTTGGCGTCACGCAGCGCTTCCAGCTTCTTCTGGCCCAGGCGGATGAACTCCGGTTCCATGTAACTGGTGTCGCTCTCGACGAGGTTGGCCAGCGACTTGACGCGCTCCATCATCTCGCGGCCCTCGCTCTTGCGCAGGTCGACGTCGGCGTCGCGCTGGGCGTAGAAGGCGAGCTTCTCCAGCCGCAGCTGCAGGTCCGACATCCCCTTCATGATATCGACCACGGCCTTGGGGGTGCCGCCGAGCTTGCCCTTGAAGCGCTGCAACTTCTTGTCCTTGACCAGCTCGGTCACCGCGGCCAGCTCCTGCTCCCAGGCGTCGCGGGAGGCGAACAGCACGGTGGCGTCCCACTTGTACTTGGCGTCGATCGTTTCGCGCTCGGGCAGCGCGATGGGCGCGGGCGCCGTTTTCTTGCTCGGGGCCTGATCAGCCTTGTTCGTCAGGTCGGTCATCGGGGCTTCCTCCATCTTCTTCTGCGCATCCTCCTCGCTGGCCAGAAAGCAGCGCTTGGGAGGCTCGGGTTTGCAGGCGGACCACATGATACCGGTTGAAAATACCATGAAAATCAACACATTTGTCGATGTTCTCATTCGATTTCACTCCTTCCGGGGGCCACCTTACATGATTTGGGGCGCACTTCCAAGGCCGATTCTTCTTGACACCAGCGGTTTTCCCGGCGCATGTCCAGAGGCCGCACCGAAAGGAACGTGTCGATTGCCCTGCACCCTTGTCCCTGCCGTCAACCCCTCCCGGATCCCGGGGTCCTGTCGCCACGGCACGCTCCTTCGGATGGTCCTGCTGGTGCTGCTTTCGGGCGTGGCCGGCTGCGCGTGGTCAGCCAGGGCCGGAGGAGCCGGAACGGTCCGTGACCTCACCGAGCTCGGCGCCGAGGGCGAGGCCGAGGTGTCCGCCGGAGGGCGCTGCGGCCGCGGCGTGTGCCTGGCCGGCGCGCGGGTCACCGGCGGCTTCTTTGGCCGTTCGAGGGCGGGATCGGCCGCCGGGAAGCTCGAGTACCTGTGGTTCTTCGGCCGCAACGCGGGCGCCCTGGGAGTCTCGTGGGGACCACGCGTCGTCGGCGAAGAGACCGGCCACGTCGTGTCCATCCACCTGTCGGCCTTCGAGCCGTTTCCTTCTGGGCGGCCCGCCGGTTCCATCGGCGCGGGCATGGTCGCGGGCTTCGGCTTCGGGGACGAGGCGGTGCGCGGCGGCTGGTTCGGCGTGGGCGTCTTCTGGGAGTTCTCCGACATATTTTCGTGGAAATAACGACAGCGGCAGACCCCGAAGGTTGAACCCGCGCGCGGTTTCAGCTACACTGTCGCCTGCGCGGGCCGGCCACGGCCCCATGGAGTGCATGGTGGACAAGTCACTTCCGTCAGCCGAAGTCCTTTGGAAACAAGTGGAAAACCTGCTCGAGATCCCGCGGCATGCCCGTCAGTGGTTGAGGTTCGTGGTGACCACGCTGCACTACGGCATGGTCGACCCCTACAATCCGCTCTCGGCGGGCCCCAACGCGGCGCTGCCGGGCTGGTCCTGCAGGGTGCTCGAGATCCTCGGCATCCAGGTCAGCGCCACCGGACTCGAGCATGTCCATCACCACCGGTCCCAGGTCTTCTTCGTGAACCACCAGAGCAACATCGACGTGCTGATCCTGGGCGCGACGGTGCCGGTGCCGATCTTCTGGCTCTACAAGCACACGCTGGACAAGATGCCGGTGCTCGGCCGCGCCCTGCGCCGTCAGGGGAACATCTCGATCATCCGCCACGACCGACCCCGAGCGATGGAGAGCATCGAGCAGGCCGCGCAGATGGTGCGTGACGGCAAGAACCTGCTCGTGTTCCCGGAGGGCACCCGGTCGGGCCGCCCGCGGATGGGCCCGTTCAAGAAGGGGGTGTTCCATCTGGCCCTGGCCGCCGGTGCGCCCATCGTGCCCGTCTCCATCGCCCACTCCTGGAAGATCATGCCGCGCGGCTCGCTGAAACTGAACCCCGTCAGCGTGCAGGTGCGCTTCCATCCCGCCATCGACACCGCGACCTACGACACACAGACCATGCCTGACCTGATGGACCGGGTGCGCGCAGCCCTTGCAGCCGGGCTGCAGAGAGACGGAGACTCCCAGGATGAAGCGTAACCTGCTGCTGTGCGTGCTCGCGTTCCTGGTGTCCTGCAAGAGCGGGGACGGACAACTCTCCGATCCGCCTCCCACCCGCGGCCTGTCTGTCGAGGAGGCCCGCAACCTGTCCAAGGAGCGCTCCCAGCAGGAGCGCCAGCACGAGCGGGGCGGGCTCACCGCCGAAGAAGAGGACAACCTGCCGCAGTCAGGACCCCGACCGATGGCCGACGACGGCCTGGTCCGGACCAGCACGCGTCCGTTGACGGCCGAGGAGCAGAAGTTGGTGCATGACGCGCTGGCGACCTGCTCGAAGACGGTCGTGTCGGTCCATGTGCTGGTCGAGCCCGGCGGAGTGGTCTTCCTGGCGCCCGGACAGCGCTTCCTCGAAGCGGACCTGGCCTGTTATTCCAACCGGCTGGGCACCGTGCGGCTCGACGCCGACGTCCCCCGAAAAGGAACCATCCCCCTCCCATGAACGCCCCCGGCATCATTCTTTATATTTTCATGGTTGCCTCCGTGGCCGCCAGCTCCTGGAACTGGATCCCGCGCACCCCACCGATGGTCCCCGCCGGCGTCATCGTCGACGGCCGCGCGCTGCCGGCCTGCAGCCTCGACGAGTTCGAGGCGCGCGTGGCCGAACAGACCCGCGCCAACGCCGCAAAGCCCCTCACCGTGGTGCTGGGCTCGGAGCGCTTCGATGTCCCGGTGAAGAAACTGGGGCTGCGCTTCAACGTGCCCGCGGTGCGCCGCGAACTGCAGGCGCTGCTGGCGTCCCGCACGGGTTTCTGGGAGCGGCTGGCCCTTCGCCGGGCGGCCAGGGACGGTCGCGTGCTCCTGTTCACCCCGTTCTCCTACGACCGCTCCGCGATGGAGGCGTTCTTCACCACCCTCAAGCAGACCGTGGACCGCCCGGCGGTTCCCGCGCGGCTGGACCTGCTCAAGAAGCAGGTCGTTCCCAGCGTCAACGGGCGCCTCCTCGACGTCGCCGCCTCCATCGCGGCCGCCGAGCGGGCGATCCTGGCCGGACGCGACGAGGTCCGCCTGGCCGTGGAGACGCTGGTGCCCAACCAGACCACCGAGGATCTGGCCGCGCTCTCGCTGTCGACGGTGCTGGGCTGGTACGAGACCTCGTTCGTGGACTACGGCAAGTTCGCCTACCGCGCCCACAACCTGAAGATGGGCGCCTCCAAGGTCACCGGCATCGTGCTCCTGCCCAACCGCGACTTCTCGTTCAACCTCGTGGTCGGGCCCCGCACGACCAAGGAGGGCTACCGGATGGCGCCCGTGATCAGCCTCGGCGAGCTCGTCGACGACATCGGCGGCGGCATGTGCCAGATCGCCTCGACGATCTTCGCCGCGGCCTTCTTCGCCGGCCTCGACATCATCGACTTCAAGGTGCACACCCAGGTGTCGCACTACATCGACCTCGGCCTCGACGCCACCGTCGTCTACCCCGGCGTGGACCTGATCCTGCGCAACCCGTACCCCTTCCCCATCGCCATCCGCATGGACGTCTCCCGCGGCCGCGTGCGCGCCGAGATCCTCGGCCGCGAGAAGCCCTACGCGAAGATCGGCTTCGAACGCAAGATCGTCGGCGAGGTGCCTTTCGCCACGAACATGCGGCCCGACGACCAGATGACACAGGGCACCTACAAGCTCGACCAGCGCGGCCAGAAGGGCTACCACGTGCGCCGCCGTCGCATCTTCTTCGACGAACAGGGGGTCGAGGTCAAGTCCGAGACCTGGTCGTTGTACTATCCCCCCGCGGCGATGATCATCCGCGAAGGCACCAAGCCGCCGCCAGATCCCACCGCGCCGCTGCCGCCGCCGCCGGAGCCGTACACGCCTGCGGGCGATCCCACCGAGTTCCGCCGCGAGATCCAGTAAACTTCAGGGCTCGAGTCGGAACCTCCATGCGCGAGTCCGAAGCCGACCCCGCCGTCGTTACCAAAATCCTCGATCACCTCCGCTCCCCATCCCAGCAGCGCGCCCCCGCTGGCCCCTGCACGCATGCCTGAAGACGAGTTCCCCTTCTTCCAGGACACCGAGTTCGTAGGCGACGACTTCGAGGACCCTGACCGCCACCCGACACAACCCCAAAACCCCGGTTTCTCGCAATCACTGTTCCTTGACATCCGTCTGACCCTCGGGGAAAGTGCCATCCGGAGGCCAAAACGTCTATGAAAGTTCTTATGCCCTCCGGTCGAGGGCAAACGGGGCAGCCACAGGGCCAGTTGGACAGCCCGGTGCAGCAATGCGGACACTCGCCTTGGAGTGCGGCCTCCGGGGTGTCGTCGCGGTCCACCAGGTGCGCTGCGGTGTCCGTGGCGCGCTTCGCCCAGCACGAGGGACAGGTAGCGGGTGCTCCAGGTTCCAGATCGACCCCGATGGGAATGAAACCGCACTCCGCCACGCCTCTTTTCGCTGGAATCATCAAGCCTGACCGATGCAGTTAGACGGTATCAGTGGACTTGACCACCGCGGTCGGACCCGTCGGACCCGTCTGAGCAATTTCCATAATAAGGGATTGACTCGACAGACATCATCCTTAGGTTGCCGGTGCCGACGCGCAGAACAGGTCAACGCGGTAATGGAACAACCGAAAAATCGGGATTTCGCGGCAGGGAACCGATGGGTGATGTTGCCCGGGTGTCCGCAGGCCCGAAGGCCCGAAACAGGTAAGAAAGGACAAGGAACATGCCAGAATTCGGAACCCCCTTCGCAGGATTGGCAAACAGCCGGAAACTTACGAATCATGAGCTGGTCAGGGCCGTTCGTTTCATGGTGGCCTCGGAGTACGAAGCGATTCAACTGTATATGCAGGTCGCCGAGTCAACCAACAACCGGCTCGCCGCGGAAGTGCTCAAGGACATCGCAGACGAGGAGCGTGTGCACGCCGGAGAGTTCCTGAGACTGCTCCACGAGCTGGCCCCCGATGAGGAAGAATTCTACGCCAGGGGAGCCACAGAAGTCGAAGCATTGATAAAAAAAGGGAAGTGAATCATGAGCACAATCACTGTGAAAGATGGCACGCAACTATATTTCAAGGACTGGGGTACGGGCCAGCCCGTGGTCTTTTCCCATGGCTGGCCGCTGAATTCCGATAGCTGGGAGGCCCAGATGCTGTTTTTGGCCTCCAACGGCTACCGTTGCATTGCCCATGACCGTCGCGGCCATGGACGATCGGGCCAGCCCTGGGTCGGCAACGACATGGATACCTACGCCGACGACCTGTCGGAGTTGATCGAAACGCTCGACCTCAAGGGTGCCGTCCTGATCGGCTTCTCTGCGGGCGGGGGCGAGGTGGCCCGTTACATCGGCCGCCACGGCACGAAACGGGTTGCCAAAGCCGCGCTGATCTCGGCCGTTCCGCCGCTGATGCTGAAGACGGCGGCCAATCCGGACGGCCTGCCGATGAACGCGTTCGACGGGATCCGCGCCAGCTCCATCGCCGACCGCTCGCAGTTTTACAAGGAGCTCGCCGGCGGTCCGTTCTTCGGGGCCAACAGGCCCGGCGCCCGGGTCACGCAGGGCATGATCGACTCGTTCTGGCTCCAGGGGATGCAGGCCGGCCACAAGAACACGCTCGACTGCATCAAGGCGTTCTCCGAGACGGATTTCACCGAAGACCTCAGGAAGTTTGACGTGCCGACGCTGATCCTGCACGGCGACGACGACCAGATCGTGCCGATCGGCGCCGCGGGTCTTCGCTCGGCCAAGCTGGTCAAAAACGCGATCCTGACGATCTACGAAGGCTCCCCCCATGGCCTCGCGTACACCCACAAAGACCAGCTCAACACCGACCTGCTGGCCTTCCTCAAATTCTGAGGCTGCCTGGCCGGTGCCCCCACGATTCACACCACGAAGGGAGCTGTGACATGAATGATGGCAGCAAGTGCCCGGTGACGGGCAGAACCAACACTTCCGGAGGCGGTCCGACGAACCAGACCTGGTGGCCCAACCAGTTGAAGCTCGAACTCCTGCACCAGAGCTGCCCCAGGTCCAATCCGATGGACGAGGGTTTCAACTACGCCGAAGAGTTCAGGAGCCTCGACCTGAAGGCCGTCAAGCAGGACCTCCGTGAACTGATGACCCGGTCGCAGGACTGGTGGCCGGCGGACTTCGGCCACTACGGACCCTTGTTCGTCCGCATGGCGTGGCACAGCGCCGGCACCTACCGCTCCGGCGACGGTCGCGGTGGTGCAGGCAACGGCAGCCAGCGCTTCTCCCCCCTCAACAGTTGGCCCGACAATGTGCTCCTCGACAAGGCCCGTCGCCTGATCTGGCCGATCAAGCAGAAGTACGGCAGCAAGCTTTCCTGGGCTGACCTGATGATCCTGACGGGGAACGTCGCCCTGGAATCGATGGGGTTTGCGACCTTCGGGTTCGGCGGCGGGCGAGTGGACATCTGGGAACCGGAGAAGGACATCTACTGGGGCGCCGAGGGCAAGTGGCTGGAAGACAAACGCCACGCTGGCGACGGGGAGCTGGAAAAACCGCTGGCTGCGGTGCAGATGGGCCTGATCTACGTCAACCCGGAAGGTCCCAACGGCATACCGGATCCCCTCGCCGCGGCGCGGGACATCCGCGAGACCTTCGCCCGCATGGCGATGAACGACGAGGAGACGGTGGCCCTGATCGCCGGCGGCCACACCTTCGGCAAGACCCACGGCGCCGGTGACGCCAAACACCTCGGGCCCGAGCCCGAAGCGGCCGGCATCGAGGAGCAGGGCCTGGGCTGGAAGAGCAGCTTCGGCACGGGAAAAGGCGGTGACGCGATCGGCAGCGGCCTGGAGGTCACCTGGTCCACGACGCCCACAAAGTGGAGCGACAGCTACTTCGCGAACCTGTTCGGCTACGAATGGGAACTGACGAAGAGCCCGGCCGGTGCGCACCAGTGGAAGCCCAAGGGCGGCGCCGGCGCCGGCACCGTGCCCGATGCGCACGACCCTTCAAAGCGTCACGCGCCATCCATGCTGACCACGGACCTCGCCTTGCGGTTCGACCCCGCCTACGGGAAGATTGCAAGGCGCTTCATGGAGAATCCCGATCAGTTCGCGGACGCTTTCGCACGGGCCTGGTTCAAGCTCACGCACCGCGACATGGGCCCGCGCGCGCGATATCTCGGCCCGGAGGTTCCTGCCGAAGAACTCCTCTGGCAGGATCCCATCCCTGCGGTCGATCACGAGTTGATTGATGCGCAGGACATCGCCGCGCTCAAGGGCGTGATTCTCGCATCTGGCCTGTCGGTCTCGCAACTGGTCTCCACCGGGTGGGCGTCGGCGTCCACGTTCCGCGGCTCCGACAAGCGCGGCGGTGCCAATGGCGCCCGCGTTCGGCTGGCACCGCAGAAGTACTGGGAAGTCAACCAGCCTGCCCCACTGGCGAAGGTGCTCCAGTCCCTGGAGGAAATCCGGAGCACGTTCAACGGCGCGCAGTCCGGCGGCAAGAAGGTGTCATCGGCTGACCTGATCGTCCTGGCCGGTTGCGCGGGCGTCGAGCAGGCTGCCAGGAACGCTGGTCACCCGGTGACGGTCCCCTTCACGCCCGGACGCATGGACGCCTCGCAGGGGCAGACCGATGCGTCCTCCTTTGCCACGCTCGAGCCGATCGCCGACGGCTTCCGCAACTACCAGAAGACGCGAACCGCCGCATCGGCCGAGGAACTGTTGGTGGACAAGGCGCAACTGCTCACCCTGTCCGCGCCCGAGATGACGGTGCTCGTGGGCGGCATGCGCGTCTTGATGACCAACTTCGGAGCGGCCCTGCACGGCGTCCTCACCAGGCGGCCGGAGGCGCTCACCACTGACTTCTTCGTGAACCTGCTCGATATGAGCACGATCTGGAAGCCAACCCCACAAGACGCAGACGTCTTTGAGGGTCGCGATCGCGCAACGGGCGAACTCAGATGGACCGCCACCCGTGTCGACCTGATCTTCGGTTCGAACTCCCAGCTCAGGGCCCTGGCGGAGGTCTACGCCTGTGAGGACTCCCGGGAGAAGTTCCTGCACGACTTTGCAGCAGTGTGGAACAAGGTCATGAACCTTGACCGATTTGACCTCTCCTGATCACGTCATGACTTCGGTTGTACCATGGTCGCCGGGAATTGGCAGCAGGCGTGGACACACGGACCCTCTTCGTCCGTGTCGCCGCTGCGCGATCGGGTGAAACCGCTGCGCGATCGGGTGAAACCGCCTCTTCGTCCGTGTCGCC
>PHAZ01000056.1 GCA_002841825.1 Deltaproteobacteria bacterium HGW-Deltaproteobacteria-22
CAAGGCCGCCGCCGAGGCCAAGGCAGCCCGCGCGGTGCTGAAGATCTTCCCTGACTGCACGGCTCCGGTGAAATCCGAGGCCAAGAGCCCGACCGGAGAAGCCGTCGTGGTCTACCGGTGCCCGCAGGAACGTCTGTGCTTCTCCTTCTCCTCGGCCTCCGACAAGAGCATCTCCCGCCCCTACAGCGGTGTGATCCGCGCGATGATCGGCGTCGACGGCAAGGGGGAGATCCTCGGAATGCGCATCATCGCGCAGACGGAGACGCCCGGTCTGGGCAACAAGATCGTCGAGGACAAGTTTCTCGGACAGTTCAAGGGGAAATCGGAAAAATCGAACTGGAAGGTGAAGAAGGACGATCCGACGGGCGCCATCGACGGACTCTCCGGAGCCACCATCTCCTCGCGCGCGGTGACCTCCCTGGTGGGGGCAGCCCTGAAATTTCACCAGGCGCAACTGGCCGGCAATGGTGGTTCTCCCGCGGCAGGCCCCGGTGACGCCTCGCCGGCCGGCTGCGGGGACGCCCCTGCGGCGGCTCCCGGCGCTGCAGCGCCTGCAGGTTGTGGAGACGCTCCTGCGGCGGGTCCGGTCCGTGACAATCGCAGGCCGGTGGTCAATCCCGAGCGCTTCAAGGAACGCCGCGCCGGTTTTTCGGACGCCCGGAGGATCCTCAAGCAGGAGGAGGCCAAACGGCGTGAGAAGGCCCGCTCGGTGGGGGCCGAACGGAATGGCCGGCCGGTGAAGCCCGAGGCTCCGGCTCCGGAAGGGGGTCAGTGATGTCGAAGATGCGTCTGTTCACCGATGGCTTCTGGCGGGAGAACCCGTCGATGGTGCTGCTGCTGGGCATGTGCCCCACACTTGCGGTCACGACCTCGGCCTTCAACGGTCTGGGAATGGGAATGGCGACCCTGCTCGTGCTGCTGGGTTCCAACATCGTGATCTCTGCCATTGCCGGAATCATCCCCAAGAAGGTCCGGATTCCTTCCTATATCGTGGTCATCGCCACGCTCGTGACGATGGTGGACATGTTCATGGCGGCCTACAGCCCGGATCTGCATTCGGCGCTCGGGCTGTTCATTCCCCTGATCGTCGTCAACTGCATCATCCTCGGCCGCGCAGAGGCGTTCGCCTCCCGCAACCGGATCCTTCCCTCGATCCTGGACGCGCTGGGCATGGGACTGGGCTTCACCCTGACGCTGTTCGTGCTGGGCGGGGTCCGTGAGATTCTCGGCAACGGCACCATCACCATCTTTGAATATAAAGATTTCATCCTGCGCTTCCTGGTCTTTTCTCCCGAGGCGGTCTCTCCGATCCTGGTGATGATCCTGGCTCCGGGCGCCTTCATCACCCTGGGCTTCTTCATAGCGTTGAAAAATTATATAGACAACGCACGGTCTGTCTGAGAGGCATCTGCCGGCGAAGGTCGGTCGAAACCGGTCGGTCAGCCGGACACAGATTCTTTTCCACAGCCGGCTGGAAAAAGGATTGAGTTTTCCCGGCAGGTTGTTTAACATTTCCCGGCGGATGAAACCTCCGGGCTTCGTGCCCCCACCCGAAAGGAATGCCCCATGGACAAGACCAAGGAGTACGCAAATCATTTCCAGAAATGGATTGACAATTACGCCGACGACACACGCATCATCATGGCTGTGGCCCAGGATTCCGCGCTGCCGGCCGAATTCCGGCGTCTTGCCATCGGCACCCTCAACTACAATCTCAAGCAGCTCGACCTGATTCCGGATTTCTACACACCGGTGGGGCTGATCGACGACGCGATGATCATCCGGGTGTTCGCCCGCCTGACCCTCGACGACGCGATCCAGATGTCCGACGACCGCATCAAGAGACGCATTGTCCAGATGGCCGAAGAAGACGCCGTCCTCCAGGAATTCTGCGGCGAGGTCCTCTATAACGCGCTGGTCAAGTACGTCAAGGCGCAGCCCGATCGCAAGGTCCGTCAGCGAGACGCGAAGATCGTCATGGAGAATCCCTCGATCATGAAGGAATTCATGGATGATCTGGAACTGGAAATCCGGGGCTACGAAGGTTCGCTCATCGAGAACCATGAAGAAGTCATCAAGGATCTGAAGTCCTTCCTGAAACTGAAGTTGGTCGGATAAATAATGAGCGATAAAGGCAACAATATACGAATCATCAAGAAACTGGATGCCGGCGGCATGGCCGAGGTGTATCTCGGCGAATTGGTGGGAATCGAGGGCATTTCCCGCCGGGTGGCGATCAAGCGCATCCTTCCGCATCTGAGCCGGCACAGCAAGTTCGTGGCCATGTTTTTGGACGAGGCCCGGCTTGCCACCAAGTTGAGCCATGCGAACATCGTTCAGACCTTCGAGGTCGGCGTCAAGGATGAGTCGTATTACCTGGTGATGGAGTTCATCGAGGGCACCGCATTGAAAGTGGTGATGAACCACTACAAGGAAAAGAAGAAATTGATGCCCATGAGCATGTCCATCTACATCATGATGGAGGCTGCCAAGGGTCTGGGCTACGCGCATGGCGCCAAGGACGGCAACGGGGAGCGCCTGAACATCGTTCACCGTGACATCAGTCCGCCGAACATCCTGCTCTCCGTTCAGGGAGAGGTGAAACTGGTGGACTTCGGCCTGGCCAAGGCGGCCAGCCAGCTCGAGGACACCGAACCGGGCGTGATCAAGGGCAAGTTCAGTTACCTGTCTCCCGAGGCGGTGATGGGCCTGGAGTTGGATCAGCGCGCGGACATCTTCAGCCTGGGCATCGTGCTCTACGAGATGCTCACGGGCAAGCGCCTGTTCTACGGCGCCACGGATCTGGAGACGGTCAAGCTCGTCGAGAAGTGCTTCATTCCGCGCATCTCCGCGCTCAATCCCGATGTTCCGCCGGCCCTGGAGAAGACACTGTACAAGGCGCTGGCGCGGGATCGCGATCGGCGGTACGCCCGCGCCGAGGACTTCCTCGACGATCTCAACAGCGTGCTGTTCACCTACGGACTGAAGGTCAGCCACCGCGACGTGGCCCGCATCGTCCGTGAGCTTCGCGGCATGTCCACCTCCGAGGAGGATGGCCAGCGCAAGGATGACTTTGATCTCTCCTCGGACTCGTTCCTCACCGGTGAGTTCTCGGTGACCAACCCCGACGCCAAGAAGGCTGGGGCGAAGGCCAAGTCCGCCGTCATCGACGACACCGAGGATCCGCGATCCTGGCTGCAGGACATGGACCTTGACCTGGACAACATCGATCTGTCTCCGGCTCCCCTGCCACGGGCCGACGATGAAGACGTGGAGATCGAACTCGATGACGGCGAGCTCGAGGATGATGTGCTCGAGGAAGTGCTCGACGGGTCCGGGGAACTGAAGATGGTCTCCGGGGAGCTTGAGCCTCAGGACCTGGACTCCCATGATCTGCGCCCGCCCTCTGCCGAGATTGATTACGGCGCACCATCCCCGGTCCCCCCCGGGATGCAGTCCGCGACCCCCACACCGGGGGGAGGACCTCCCCCGCTGCCCGGCGCCGACCTCAAGTCCAAAAAAGGCTGGTTCAGCAAGTTATTTGGCGGAGGCGAGTAGATCGTGTCGTTTCTTTGGTTCTGCCTGGCGCTTTTAACGACCCAGCCGGCCGGGCCCGATTTCACACGGGATCCCCTGTTCCGACTTCCCACCGAACCCCGCACGGCCGATGTCTCGGAGTGGACTCGGCTGTTGAATTCCCATTTCGAACATGAAGCCAACGCGGTGATCTTCCGAAGTCCTGATCTGATCGACGAGATCCGGGAGAAGCTCTCCGGCACGCTCCCTTACGGCGAACTCTTCTTTCTCGAGGCCTGGGGTGCATCCGGTGATCCGAAGGCCGTGCCGCGGCTCATGCAATGGTATGGCAAGGTAGCAGAGCCGCTCTGGGCCTATTCGATCCTCGCCGGACTGGCGAGGTCGATGGATCCGGTGGCCCATCGCTTCATCATGGAGAAGCTCCAGTTCATCGAGATGAACCAGTTGCCGGTGCGCGTGGGAAACCTGCGTATCGAGCCAGCCAAACTGGTGGTATTCCTGGCCGCAGCCGACCCCCTCGCGCTGGCGCCGCTGCTGGCCGACGCCCGGACTTCATCGTGGGTCGCCGAGATCCTGCTCAAGGCGCCACATCCGGGGCAGGTCGCGGCCTGGCTCTCAGCCGCACAGGCGCAGCGGCTGGAATTGTACAAGTTCCTCTCCTATCTCGAACTCGTGTTCTTTGCACTGGAGGGCCGTGATCGGGACCGCGTCTGCGACTTTCTCTGGAAGCAGCTGCCGGTGGGTTCTTCGGCCACCGACGTGCAGGTGGTCCAACTGTTGTCGCAGTGTCCGGGCGTCGGGACCGATCCGCGCTGGGTGGCGCTGCTGGGACGGGATCCGGTGAACCTGCTGCTGCTCAAGGCGGTCCGTGATCAATCGCAGGTCCGGATCGACGGCGCGGGCCGCAAGCCGCTGCTGGCCCTGATGAAGGAGTACGCGGGACAACCGGGCTGGGAGCGGATTCTGCTCGACGTGCTCGGCCAGGTGCAGGACGAGCAGACCGTCAAGACCGTGGCCTCGTATGTGCTTCACAACAACCTGTGGCTGCGCGAGCAGGCGCTGTCCGCGCTCAGTCTGGGTGCACATCCGCTGGCAGGCAACATGCTGCACGCGGCGGCCCTCGAGAACGCCGGCGAGGAGGCGATCGCCTACTTCCTGCCGTATCTGCACCACACCCGGGGACTGGCTGCTCACGCGCAGACCCGCGCCACCCTGACCGCGGTGGCCGCACGGTATCTGCAATCCTCGGAGCCGGCGTACCAGCGCGCAGCCGTGCTTGCCCTGGCGCTCGCCCCCGAATCGGGCACCGAGAGCCAGTGGTGGCCCATCGCGAAGAAGATCGCCGATGACCTGATCCTTCGCAAGGACTGGGATCAGTTGGGCGGCTTCCTGCCGGTGCTCGCCCGCGCCTCGAAGTCGGCAAAATACCTGGAATACGCGCTTGATCATACCCATCCTTCCGTAGTGCTCGGCGCGACGCTGGCACTGGGACTGAACCCCCGAAAAGAGTTCACCCCGAGACTTCTGCGGCTGGCCCGCCACTCCCGCAAGGCCGTGGCAGTGAACGCCGCATTTGCCCTCTCCAGGACACCGGACACGCTTAGGGAGAACCTGGAGCTGGTCAACCATCCGCAGCCCGAGGTTGCCGCCCACGCCGTGCTGGGCCTGCGCTCGATGGGGTCCAACCCCATGGCCTGTGCCGCGCTGCTCGATCAGATGCGATCAGCCCGGCATACCGTGTCCTCGATGCAGAACATCGCCTCGGGCGTGCTCGGGTCCTGCGGTCCCGCGATCCGCGTCCGCGGCCTGCGCCTGCTGGCCGTTCTCCCGCCGACCATGGCCGAGCTGCTGCTCAAGACGGTCTGGGTCCGCCGGGATCGCGGTCATGACCTTGCGCCGTTCTTCATGCGGTTGATCAATCTGCAGCATCTCGGTGTCGTGGGCAAGAAATTCCAGTTCACGCTGCCCGGCCAGGTGACGGTCCAGGGATTCTCCACCTTCGGTGGGATCGTCTTCATCCCCGGACTCACGCGGGAAACCGTCAAACTGGAATGGATCCAATAGCCCCGGAGCACCTCGAGAAACGGTGTTCGCGCGATGGACGGTCTCATTTGCCGTACCCGCCGGGTGCAGGCCCGGTCAGTTTCGGCCGGAAAAACAACAAAAACCCCCCGGACTTGAAAAAAGGTCTTGTTTATATGGAAAAATTTTCCTATATAGATTGCGTGGCATTTCATCGGTTCGGAGCGGCCTGCACTCGGGACCTCGGCTTCACCCTTGACAGTTTGAGTTGATTTCATGAAATAAAAACTCCGTTGAATACGGGGAGAAGAATAAGAACGCAAAAAAACCATCCAGTCCCGATTTCGGGGGGCTGTTCTTCCTTCTCCAAAAGGAGGCTGTTTCCGTGCGCTTGATTGAATTTCTCGAAAAGACGAACTCGGTGGACAAGAAGTACCTCGCCGGCGAGAGCGCCTTGAAGTTGCTGAATTTCATGGAGGCCGGAATCACCATGTCGGAGCTGGTGCAGCAGCACCGTGATCTGCTGATCGCGATGGCAGGTCCCCAGCTTCGGAGGTTGTCCGAGGCCCGCCGTCTCTGGCAGGAACTGGAGAACCTTCGCGAGTCCATCATGGCTGCCAATCCCGGCGTCCCCGAGGAAGTGTTCGCGCTGGCCCTGTCGGCCCGTCGCATGGAGGCGCTGCGCCACATCCTGCCGCATTTTCCAATGGCCGATTTCGAGTCCACCGCCATATGGCTTGAGGCCGTGCGCGCTGCGCTGGAGGTCTGGACGGGCGCTTTGAACCTGAGCACCAAGAAGGGGACCCTCAAAGCCGCGCTGCTGGGGCGCAACCTGCCTGAATACCTGGAATCCGTGGTTGAGAAGGCCCTCGACATCTTCAGCATCACCCGTGATGTATGGTACGCACTGAAGCGGGGTGAGACCGGTGGCCTGATCCGCCTGGAGTTCGAATACCCCGTCTCCTCGATCGCCACGCACCTGGACGCGGTCAAGGGCCGCATGGGCGTCACTGGCACCCGCATGTCCACCGAGGAGCTGCAGCGGATTCTCGTTTCCGAGGCACTGCCCGGCGCCTTGCGCACGTTTCTGGACAACCGGATGCGCGAGGAGACCTACAAGGAGGTCTCCGTCTCCTATCTTGAGGTGCTCAAGGTGCCGCCCGTCAAGGCGCAGCGTCTGGGAGCCTTCAATCCGGACAGCGTCGCGGGAACCTGCGGGCTGGTCGTGCTCAACGAAAAGGGAAAGTCCCTCGCACATGCCGTGCTTCCGCTCACCGGCGACTGGTGCGAGCGTGCGCGTGTGTTCTTTGTGGAGCAGAAGACGGCCTACGTGGTGATTCCTTCGTTCATGATGGAATACAACGCCATCCTGGACGAGTTCCGTGAGAAGGAAGGCGGTTTCCTGGTGTTCATGCCGGTTCGTTCCGACGGGATCTCCGAGGCCGTGGAGCTTCTTGAGAAGTCCGGCGAGGCCACCCCCGGCCCCTCGGCCGGCGCGATCATCCTGGGCCGCCGCTTCATGTTCCCCTCCCGCGAGTGGTCGCTGATCGACCCCATCGCCGCGCTGGGCAACGAAGTGCCCGACGATGTGTCCGAGGACGAGCTGCGCGTGTACCTGCTCGAGCAGAGGGGCCTGATCCAGATGGATGCCGGCCTGGATCGCATTCCGCCGCGGGTGCTCCCGGTGGCGCACTCGGGCGGGCTGCTGGCCGCGGGCAAGCTCAACCCCCAGATCACCCACTTCGAGGACGTGAAGATGGGCATGGTGCTCACGGGCATCATCATCAACATCACGAAGTTTGGTGCGTTCATCAACATCGGTCTGTCCCAGGAGGCCCTGGTGCACGTGAGCGAGTTGTCCGACGACTTCGTGTCCGATCCCTTTGAGGTGGTGTCGCTCGGCCAGCAGGTCAAGGCCACCGTCGTCGCCATCGACACCGACAAGAACCGCATCTCGCTATCCCTGCGAACCAATCCCAAGCCCATCGAGCCACGCAAGCCCCGGCTCGACGATCGTCGCAAACCGATGCGCGATGACCGGTATCAGTCCACAGCCTCCCGCTCCCAGGCGCTCAAGGATCTGGAAAACCTGTTCAAGAAATGAGGAGGTCCCGGCGTGAAAATCCTGTTGGGAATTTCCGGCGGCATCGCAGCCTACAAGACACCTGAACTGGTCCGTCTGCTGAAGAAGGCCGGCCACCAGGTGCGCGTCGCCTGCACGCGCAACGCCCTGGAGCTGGTCTCTCGCATCGCCCTCGAGACGGTCAGCGGGGAGCCCGTTCTGTTTGAGACCTTCAGCCCCCGGACGCATCCGGGCGTGGAACATATCGATCTGGCCGGCTGGCCTGACGTCGTCGTGATCGCGCCGGCCACGGCCAATGTGATCGCGAAGCTCGCCGGCGGACTGGCCGATGACTTCCTCACCACGGTGCTGCTGGCCACCCCGGCGCCTGTCTGGATCGCCCCGGGCATGAACACCCACATGTGGGAACACCCGGCCACGCTTGAGAACGTGCGGCGGCTGACCGGCCGAGGCGTGAGGGTGATCGGTCCCGACAGCGGGGAGCTCGCCTGCGGCACCTCCGGTCCCGGGCGAATGAGCGAACCCTCCGTGATCGTGCGGATCCTCGAGGAGCATTTCACGCGTCCACGGCCTCTGGCGGGCCGCAGGGTGCTGATCACGGCCGGCGCCACAAGGGAGCACCTCGACCCGGTCCGGTTCATCAGCAATCCCTCCACGGGACGCATGGGTGTGGCGCTTGCGCGGGCGGCCAGGGAGCTGGGCGCCGAGGTGACCCTGGTGCACGGGCATCTGGAGGTGCCGGTGCCCGATGGCGTCGTGGCCGTGCCGGCCGTCTCGGCCATGGAGCTTCACCGGGCGGTGTTCGAGTGGAAGGATCGCGCGGACCTGCTGATCATGACCGCAGCCGTAGGCGATTACATGTCCGCCTCGCCGGCCGCGGAGAAGATGAAGAAGGAGGCGCTCGGCGCCACCCTGACGCTTCAACTGGTCCGCACTCCGGACATCCTGGCGGAACTGTCCCAGCCGGGGAACGCCCCGTCCGGTCCGGGGAACAGACCAGGTGAGCGGCGACCGATTTTGGTCGGGTTCGCCGCCGAGACCGCCGGTGGGGATGAGTCACGCCTGCTCGAACTGGCGCGACAGAAACTGTCACGCAAAGGCTGCGATGCGCTCTTCGCCAACGACGTGAGCCTGACCGGTGCGGGCTTCGCCGCAGAGACCAACCAGGGAGTTCTGCTGTTTGCAGATGGTTGTGTCGTTTGGGTCCCGCAGGGCACCAAGGATCAGGTGGCCGTGTCGCTGCTCGAGTCGGTCGTCGCTTCGCTTCTGCGGTAGCGCCACAACAGGAAGAGGCCCGCCGAAAACATGGCCAGGGTACCGTACTGTGCCGGTGTCAGGTACAGGTAGCGACGGTCCACGGCACGCAGGAAATCCATGTAAAAACGCACCGGGGCGTAACTGACGAACACGATCGCCGTGGTGAAGCCGGGCTTCCATTTCCACCGGCGGTGGGTGAAGTAAAGGATGCCCAGCATGATGAAGGTGTAGAGGAACTCGAACAGCCCCAGGTCATACCGTCCCGCGAGACCGTGCACGTTCAGCACCTGATCGGGGTGGTTGATTGGCCATCGCACGGAGAACCAGGAGTCCGTGAACAGGCCGGGGTGATCGTGGGCCACCGAGCATCCCAGCCGGCCGAAGATCCAGGCGTGCACGCCTCCCCACAACAGCACGTCGGTGGAGGTCAGAAAGGACAGTTTCCCGCGCACGGAGAAATAGACCGCCGTCGCCAGCAGGCCGAGCAGCCCGCCGAAGCTCGCGATGCCGTCCCAGACGCGCAGCAGCACCCAGGGGTCCTCGCGGATGCGTTCGGGCTGGTAGGCCAGGATCTCGAACAGGTGGGAGCCGACGAAGATCATGATCACGGTCACGGTCACCAGCTCGGACACCGTGACCGGATTGAGTCCGAGCCGTTCCCCGCGTTGCTGCACAAAGTACATTGCCGTGAAGATCGCCGCGGCGACCAGGATGCCGAACGGGTGGACGGTGAACCCTCCCCATTGGAGGGGACCAATATTAATGTATGGAAAAATGGGTGCGAGCGCAGGGATGGGGAGAAACATGATTGAGAACTCGGAGGTCAGACAGGTCGGACAGGTCGGACAGGCCGGACAGGTCGGACAGGTCAGACAGTGGTCAGACAGAAAAAGGGTAGACTCATTCTGCTAGTCGGGCGGGGCGACGGAGGTGACCCAGCGTGCGTACGAGATGATGACCTCGTAGGGCGGGTAATCCATCGGCTGGCCGAGCAGGACGATGCGGTTGGAGGAGGCCTTGTAATTGAATCCGGCAGTCTTGGAGCGCGGGATCGCCTCGTAGTCGGTGAGATCCGGATTGGCGGCGTTCTTGCGCTCGATGGCGACTGCCAGGGACACGGGAATCGGGGTGTGGGTGAGCACGATCGGGGAGGCGGCGCCGGCCATGTCCTCGATCATGAGCTCCATGGTCGTGGTCAGATCGGTCTGGCACAGGGAGCCCATGAGGCCGCCGGTGCGGTTGATGACCTCCTGGTAGCCATGCGGGGAGGTCGCGTTGCCGTTGTCGCCTTCCTGACACTCCTGGGGATCGGAGGCCAGGATGTGCAGGCCGTACGCGGTGACCTGGTTATAATCGGCCCAATCCACCCACGGCTGCACGACCGGATCGCAGAGCATGGGATCCCAGGCCTCGTCGCTCATGTCGCCCATGCAACGGTAGACCTCGTCGCAGTCATTGTGGTTCCACATGCCGTCGGAGTAGCCCTCGCAGGTGATCATCTGCGCGGTGTTCATCATCACGGACTGGCACCCCATCAGATCCGAAGCCATGCAGCCGCCGAAGAAGTGGCACTCGTTGGCATCGTACGGGGCGTCGGCGTTGCAGTAGTCGGCGCTCTGGTCGACCTCGTTGGCCACCTCGTCGGACATGAAGAACACGATGCGGGCCGCATCCGGACGATATTTCACGGTGGAGTCCTGCGTGGGCGGCATGTGCCGATCCACGGCCGCCTGCATCTGCGTCAGCCCGAACTCGTAGCCTCCGTCGGCGGTCTGGGCTCCGGCCGGGTCGCCGATGCATTCACGGAACTTCGTGTCATCGCCGGGGACTCCGGAGGAAAGCCAGATGTCACCCGACTGGTTGTTGCCGGTGCAGCAGGAGCCGTTGTTGTCCTCGGTCATGTCCACGACGCACATGCGCCAGGCCAGACCCAGGGTGGAGGCAATCTGTAAAAATGTGTTGGACGCGTTGGACAGGCGGTCCTGGTCGTCGGACATGGAGCCGGAGTCATCCACGACCCAGACGATGTCGGCCACGGGTGCGCGGTACAGATAGCTCTCGCATTCGTTCTCGGTGGTGTCGCTCACCGACGCGATGCAGGCGCCCGAGCCGGCGTCGGCCACGTGAAAACTGACCTGCTCGCGGCTGTCCCAGTCGCTGTAGGTGGCCACCGCGCCCATGACAAGGGATTTGTCTGTGGCGTCGCGCTGCACCATGAGGTTCACCAGGAAGTCATTGGAGGAGTTGGTGAACGGGGAGTTGATCGGGGACGGGAAGTCCGCCAGGTTGCGGTTCAGCAGCAGTGCGATGATGCGGTTGCGGATCACGCCGGGGTTGGTGGCGGCCGACACGCGCATGGACAGCGTCACGTTGACGATCTGCTCCTTGAGCGCGTGGCTCTGCATGAACGAGCCGCCCGACAGCGTGACGACCTCGCCGATGGTGCGCAGGCCCGTGATGATGTCCGAGGCCTCGCGGGAGAGCAGCACGTCGGACGGGCCGCGGGACACCACGAAGCCCGAGCTGGCGTGATCGACATCGGTCATGTCGAAGCCGGAGGCGCCCTCCACGGGCGTCGGGTTGGGCGGATCCATGTGGGAGAACACGGCCTCCTGCTCGATGGCGATGTGGAAGAGGTTGTTCTGGTGCCTCTGATACTGCACCGGACGACGGCCCTGTCCCTGCTCGTCGCTCGCGTTGCAGATGAAGGTGCCTTCCTCGCCGTCGAGGATGCCGTCACCGTCGGTGTCGGCGGTCTTGGGATCGGTCTCGCCCTTGAGGCACTCGGCGTTGACGCAGATCGAGAGCCTGGGATGGCAGTAGCTCTCAGGATCCACGCAGGAGCCCTGGCAGACCAGGGGGTTCTCCTCGCAGTTGCCCAGCGCGCCGTCGCCATTGCGGTCCTCGTCGCCGTCGAACACGCCGTCATTGTCGGAGTCGGTGTCGATGTAGTCGGGCTGTCCGTCACCGTTGGTGTCCACGGGGGGCGTGTTGATGTCGGGCGTGCCCTTCTCCACGGCGTCGGGGATGCCGTCATTGTCGGAGTCCATATCTAAATAATTAGGCATGCCGTCGAGGTCCGAGTCCAGACGGCACTCGCAGCCCTCATGGCCGTTGGAGATGCCGTCGTTGTCGTCGTCGGCAAGCGTGTTGCACTCGAAGGTCTTGGTGGTGCAAAGATCCGTGGTGTGGTTGTTGGTGGCGTTGTTGGTGTTGGAACTGTTGAAGCCGGTCTTCTTGCCGCCGTCGTCGCAGGCGGCCAACAAGAATACGGCACTCAACAAAACCAGGGCAATTCGGGAGTTCAGGGTGATCATAAGCATGCCTCCGGAAACGAGTGGACACGAACAGGTGACTCACTATACCGAAAAATGGGAAATGTGCACCCCGAAATAACAATTGTGATTGACAGCGAAAAACTGGGGGGCGGGGCGACTGCGCGTGACTATTCCTCTTCGAACTGCGCGTCGACGACCTGATCGCCGCCGGGAGCGTCACCTGCGGAGGCACCGTCGCCGGGCTGGGGCTGGGCGCCGGCCGCACCGGCCTGCTCGTACATGGCCTTGGACATGTCCTGGGCGGCCTTGTTCAACTTCTCATAGGCGGCCTTGAGGGTCTCGGTGTCCTGCGAATCCAGGATGGTCTTCGCTTCGGCCAGTGCGCTCTCGACGTCGGTCTTCTTGTCGCCCGGAATCTTGTCACCGTTCTCGGCGATCAGTTTCTCCAGGTTGAAGATCAGGCTGTCGAGCTTGTTCTTGGCTTCGATCTGCTCCCGATGCTTCTTGTCCTCAGCCTCGTGCGCCTCGGCGTCCTTCACCATCTTCTCGATATCGTTGTCGGACAGGCCCGAAGAGGCGGTGATGGTGATGTGCTGCTTGCGGCTCGTGGCCTTGTCGATGGCCGACACGTTGAGGATGCCGTTGGCGTCGAGATCGAACGTGACCTCGATCTGTGGCACGCCGCGAGGTGCCGGCGGGATGCCGTCGAGGTTGAACTTGCCAAGCGTGCGGTTGTCCCTGGCCATCGGGCGCTCGCCCTGCAGCACGTGGACCTCCACGGAGGGCTGGCTGTCCGAGGCGGTGGAGAACAGTTCGCTCTTGCGCGTCGGGATCGTGGTGTTGCGCGGGATCAGGACGGTGAGCACGCCGCCGAGGGTCTCGATGCCCAGGCTCAGCGGGGTGACGTCGAGCAGCAGGATGTCCTTGACCTCGCCGGAGAGCACGCCGGCCTGCACGGCCGCGCCCAGGGCCACGACCTCGTCGGGGTTCACGCCGCGGTGGGGCTCGCGTTCGAAGAACTCCTTGACCTTCTGCTGCACCAGCGGGATGCGGGTGGAGCCGCCGACCAGGATGACCTCCTGGATTTCGCGGACGTTGCGCTTGGCGTCGGCCAGGGCCTTGCGGCACGGCTCGATGGTGCGCTCCACGATCGGCGTGATCAACTGCTCCAGCTGGCTGCGGCGCATCTTCAACTGCAGGTGCCGCGGCCCGGAGGCGTCCATGGTGAGGAAGGGCAGGTGGACCTCGGTCTCCTGCACGTTGGAGAGGTCGATCTTGGCCTTCTCGGCAGCGTCCTTGAGGCGCTGGATGACCATCTTGTCCTTGCTCAGGTCGATGCCGGTGTCCTTCTTGAACTCGCTGATGAGCCAGTCGATGATGATGCGGTCGATGTCGTCACCGCCGAGGTGGGTGTCACCGTTGGTGGAGATGACCTCGACGACGTTCTCGCCGATCTCGAGGATGGACACGTCGAAGGTGCCGCCGCCGAAGTCGAACACGGCGACGATCTGCTCCTTGCCCTTGTCGAGACCGTAGGCCAGGGCCGCCGCGGTGGGCTCGTTGACTATGCGCTTGACCTCGAGGCCGGCGATGCGGCCCGCGTCCTTGGTGGCCTGGCGCTGGGAGTCGTTGAAGTATGCCGGCACGGTGATGACGGCTTCGGTGACCGGCTCGCCCAGGTAATCCTCGGCGGCCTTCTTCAGTTTCTGCAGGATCCGCGCGCTGATCTCGGCCGGTGCGAATTCCTTGTCGTGCAGGGAGATCCGCACGTCGCCGTTGGAGGAGCGGTTCACCTTGTAGGGGACCTTTTCGATCTCGCGGCCCGCCTCGGAGTGGCGCAACCCCATGAAGCGCTTGATTGAATAAACAGTGTTCTCGGGATTGGTGATGGCCTGCCGTTTGGCGATCTGGCCCACGAGGATCTCTCCCTTTTCGTCCATCGCGACGACCGACGGCGTGGTGCGGCCGCCTTCCTCGTTGGCGATGATTTTCGGTTCCTTGCCATCCATGATGGCTACGCAGGAGTTCGTGGTTCCCAGATCGATTCCGATGATTTTTCCCATAGTACTGCCTCCGGCTGAAAATCATTTGCCGGTGCGGGCCTTTTCGGCTCCCGAATCACTCGGCTGGCGCGAAAAATAAGCATGGCAGATGGGATGTCAATCGTATGGGAGAAAAAAACTTGCCGGGCTGGAATGAAATTCAGGGCCGAGCCGGCCATTCGGTCAGGGCCGATCCGGTGGCACGGGCGTTGGCCTGGTCGAGATACATGCCGCAGTTGGAGCCCACGCGGTTCTCGGCGAGCTCGCCGATGCTCAGAATGTGGGCGTAGCCGGCGTTCCTGCATCGTTCAGTAATCCATTGATTGTTCTCCGGGTTGGCAGCATCGACGGCGCCCTCGATGCCGTTCTCGAGGCTGCTGCGTGTCGGATTCACCGGCGTGATCTTCAGCAGGAAGCGCTCGGGCGGGAAGACGCCGACCAGCCTGGCGGGCTCGAAGGGGACACCGCGCTGGAGGGCGAAGTTGAGTGTGATCCGGCGGTCGCCGGGCTCGAACCAGCGCTCCCCGTACGCTGCGATCTGCTCGAAGGACCACAACTTCACCGGAATCAACGTGCGCCTGGTTTCTTCGCATGTGGTGTGAAGGCTGAACTGCAACTGGAAGCGGGAGCCGAACGCGAGCCGGCGCTTGACCGCGACCAGCTCCTCGAAGAAGCGCTCGCAGGACGCCGGGGCGATCGTCGAGATCGAGGGGTGGAAGCCGGGGGCCCCGTAACGTTCTCCCACCCGCTCGATGACGCGGACGACCTCCCGGTTGAAGGCGGGATCACCCATGCGGGCGAACTGGATTTTCCATTTGGGAACCGGCACGATCCCGTCAGGGAAGCGGCGCGCCACAAGATGATCGATCTGGGCGAGCATCTCCTCGGCGGACACGGTGCCGGCAAACGAGCCGCCCGCGTCGCAGAACGCGCAGCCGACCGGACATCCGCGCAGCACCGAAACAATGTTGACCCACTTCAGGTCCGCGGGCACCGGGGGCTGCACGGACTCCACGAACTCGATGCAGGCACCGTCGGCCAGGCGCGCCACGAACACCGAGGCCAGATCCGGCTCGGATTGCTCATGGATGACCTGCAGGATGTCGGCGGGCATGGTGGAGATCAACGGGAACACCTCGGTTTCGTGCGCGCCAAAATACTGCGCACACGCATCCTTTATCAAGGAGATTTTTTACGGGTTGGCATTTCCCGCTTTTTCAACTATATAGAGCGTTTGAAACGATTCCGACCTGGAGAAATAGGCATGTGTAAAAATCTCATCGCGCTGGGTATTCTGCTGGCCCTGCTGGGTGCGTGCTCCTTTGATTCATCCGGACTGAAAAAGCCCCCCGGTCCCGCCTGCGGCAACGGTGAACTGGAGGAGGGCGAGACCTGCGACGACTCCGGGGTGGAGCCCGGGGACGGCTGCAGCGCGGTCTGCACGGTGGAGTCGGGCTGGCACTGTGACGAACTGACGCTGTTGTGCCAGCCGGTGTGCGGCGACGGCCAGGTCGTCGGCACCGAGACCTGTGACGACTCCGGGGTGGAACCCGGCGACGGCTGCGACCAGGACTGCAGCGTTGAAAACGGCTGGCACTGCGAGGACGAGCCCTCAAGCTGCTGGACGATCTGCGGCGACGGCATCCGGGCCGAGGACGAGCTCTGCGACGACGGCAACCTGACCCCCGCCGACGGCTGCGACATCGACTGCACCGTCGAGGAAGGTTTCAGTTGCCAGGGCAACGAGCCGAGCATCTGCACGGCCGAGTGCGGCGACAACCTCGTCGTCGGAGACGAGCTCTGCGATGGTGTCAACCTCAACGGCGAGTCCTGCCAGACGCAGGGCTTCTACGAGGGCACGATCTCCTGCATGTCCGACTGCGTGCACCTGGATCTCGCCAACTGCGGCCGGTTCTGCGGAGACGGCGTCATCGACGGATCCTTTGGCGAGGAGTGTGAAGGGGCCGATTTTGGAGAACTTTCCTGCCTGAAGCTCGGGTATCCCGGCGGCGATCTCGGCTGCAACGACACCTGCCAGGCGGACGTCACCTCCTGCGAAACCTGGATCCAGGTCGCCCTCGGGTACGAGCATGCCTGCGCGTTGCGCTCGGACCACACGTTGTGGTGCTGGGGTGCCAACGGAGACGGCCAGCTGGGGCAGGGGGCCACCAGCACCCAGCAGCAGACGATGGTGGAGGTCACCGCCCTGGGCGACACCGTGACGGCGATCACCCTGGGTGAATACCACACCTGCGCGGTGAAGACCGATGGATCGGTCTGGTGCTGGGGTCGCAACTGGAACGGCCAGCTCGGCAACGACACGAACACCAGCTCCAGCACGCCGGTGCAGGTGAAGATCGATGCGGACCGCACCCTCGACGGCGTGACCGCCGTCACCGCCAACGAGGCGCATTCCTGTGCGCTCACGACCGCCGGCGCCGTGTACTGCTGGGGCTCGAACTGGCAGGGCCGCCTGGGTGACGGCACCTACATCGACCGGCGGGTGGCCACGCAGGCCACCGGCATGGCCGCAGGCGTCGCGAAGGTGACAGCCGGGAAGGGTCACACCTGCGTGCTCAAGTCCAACGGGCAGGTCTGGTGCTGGGGCCGCAACTGGAGCGGACAGGTCGGCGACGGCACGACCACCGAGCGCACCTCGGGCGTGCAGATCACCTGGCCGACCCAGCCCGCGCCCCTGATCACCGACATCGTCTGCGGCGAGGAGTTCACCTGCGTGATCACCGCAGCGGGAGGCGCCTGGTGCTTCGGCGAGAACGGATACGGCCAGCTCGGCGACGACACCATCACCGACCACGGGACCCCGGCCCCGGTCACCGGCATGGAGACCGGC
>PHAZ01000057.1 GCA_002841825.1 Deltaproteobacteria bacterium HGW-Deltaproteobacteria-22
CAAGCCATGACCGGTGAGCAAGAAGCATTTGGAGAAGAGAAGATGAAGAACGCGGCGCCAAGTCGCCGCAGTCCATAGTTGGAGAAGATGCGGCGCAACCCTACCGGGTGATAAATATGCCCACGCGCAAACCGCCGTGGGCGAGGGGAACCCCGTCGTCGGTGAACGTCAGGCCCGTGGCGGAGGCGAGGTGGCGGTCGGTGGTCAGGATGGCGGCCCGCCAGCCGGGGAGCCGGCGCACCACGTTGCCCAGGGCCGCGTAGAGGTCGCGCAGGTCTCTGGGATTTCCGATCCGCGCACCGTAGGGTGGGTTGCACACCAGCAGGCCCGGTCCCGGGAGGTCCGGCGTGCGGGCCAGCGGGCGCTGCTCGAAGTCGATCCACGGCAGGACCCCTGCCCGCTGGGCGTTGCGCCGCGCGATGGCCACGGCGCCGGGGTCGCGATCGGCACCGAGGATGGGAACGGACACAGGCCGCTGCTGCTGCCGTGCCTGGTCCTGGACGCGCATCCATCGGGCCTCGTCAAAGCAGGCCCAGTCCATGAACGCGAAGCGCCGCAGGCCGCCCGGAGGCATGCGCGCGGCCAGCAGGGCCGCCTCGATGGGGAACGTGCCCGAGCCGCACATCGGATCGAGCAGGGCGCACGTCCCGTCCCAGGAGGCCCGAAGCAGCACGGCCGCGGCGAGGTTCTCGCGCAGGGGGGCCTTGGCGGTCTCCAGCCGGTAGGACCGCATGTGCAGGTGTTCTCCGGAGGTGTCCAGGCTGATCATGCACACGTCCCGCTCGAGGCGCACATACACGGTCGCCTCGGCCATGCCGGCGCCGTCGCCCGACGTCTCCTGAACTTCGGCCCGGACACAGCCCGCCACCTCGCAGGCGGCGACCTGAACCCGCTGCGCCGCGGCGCCGCTGTGGTAGACGCGGGACTTGTGGCAGGTCGCCTTCACCAGAATCCGATGCTGGGGCCCGAGATATTCCTTCCAGTCCACCCTGCCCGCCCCCGAGGCCAGCGCGCGCAGGTTGGCCGCAGGGAACTCCGCGATGCGCAGCAGGATGCGCGAGGCCGTGCGCGACCACAGGTTGGCGCGCATGAGGAGCTCGTCGTCTCCCTGGAAGGTGACCCCGCCTTCGACGATGACCGGCGAACCGGCGCCAAGCCCGGCCAGTTCGGCGCGCAGAATCGACTCCACGCCCGGGGAGGCCACCGCGAAGAGTTGGTGCAGAGTTTCCTTCATGTGAATTCAGTTGCGCTCCGGGGTCAGGTGCGGCGCCAGGAGGCCGTGTAGCTGGCACTTCCGGGCACGCCCGGGATGGAAGGCTCCTCGAAGGTCCACGTCCCCGCCCCGCCAAGGGCGGCGGTGACCAGGTCGAAATGGGCCATGGCGATGCCCAGGTCCACGCGCTGGAGCGCCGGCATCTTGGCCATCTCCATGATCTTCGAATAGACCGCCGAGCGCTCAAGGTAGAAGTGCGCGGTGCCGTCAACCCACACGACGCGCCACGGCTGCTTGTTCGAGGCCGAAGGGGCCAGGCGCACCGCCTCGAAGGCCTCCTGCAGACCTTCGGGGGACTTTGCCGAGAGCGCCCGCTCCTCCTGGAACGGCCGCCCCCAGACCTCGTCGAAGAAGAGCTCCTTCCAGGGCTTTCGCTTGGCCGATCCGGCCATGAACCGCAGGGCCTTGTCCTTGAACGACCGGTGATCGGCGGCGATCCCCACGGGGGTCACGGCCGGGATGAGCTCGCCGGGCTTCAAATCCAGCTCACGGCCGAACGCGGAGCGGTTCAGCACGCCGCCGAGCCAGCACGTGCCGAGCTCGAGCTCCGCACAGGCCAGCACGGCCGACTCCATCAGGTAGCCGAAGTCCTCAAGGTTGCCCGGGGCGTCCTCGACGGCACCGGCGATGAAGAAGCGCGTGCCCTTGATCAGACCATAGGTTCCGTACTGCTTCAACTGCTTCGGGTCGAACCCGCTCATGTCCAGCAGCGCGAAGCGGCACCGGCAGCCGAAGGGCCCCTGCAGCAGCCCGGCCAGCTTCTCCCTGAGCAACGCGATGCGGTCGGCGTCGACGGGCCGGCCGTCGAAGGTCCTCACGGAGGTGCGCTGCCGGATGGTTTTCAGGATGGGGTGTTCATGGGTCATGGGAGGACTCCTGTCCGGGGGTTCAGTCCCGGCGACGGCGACGAAGGACCAGCGCCAGGGCGACCAGCACCATGGAGACGGCCAGCGGCGTCAGGGGCGTGCGGGAGCCCACGACCGAGCAGCCGCAGCCGCCCTTCTTCGAGCAGGGGCACGGGGCCGGCGCGGGGGCCGGGGTCACGGGGGTCGCGTCTGTGGTGGGTTTGGCCGGAGGGGCGGGCTTGCGCGCCCGCCGCTGGGCGTCGGTCATGGGCTCGTCGGGATCGGGGATCTCGAAGTGCCCGGGACGGGCGTCGGCGATGTTCTTGTAGAACCAGTCGGGGTACGGCGGGTGCGTGACCTTGCCCTGGTCGTCGCGCACGTTGCCGTCCATGTATTTCATCAGCAGGTCCTGGCCCAGCTTCTGCCAGCGCTTCCAGACGAGTTCGGCGGCGGCCCCGGAGTACTCGGTGAGCATCTTCCGGGCGGCGGCCGGGTTCTTCGCGTGCTCGGCGATGGCCTTGGCCTCAAAGGCGGCCTGCGCCGTGAAGAAGCCGTCCTCGAGCTCCTTCTGAACCTTCCGGATGTCGACGATCATGTCCGAGTAGCGCGTGTACGCGAAGTTGGACACCCAGTTGAACGTCCAGAACGCCGACTCCCAGGTGAAGTCGGTGAACGTGCCCGTGCCCACCGAGTAGTTGTGCGGAGCCTTGGTGATGCCCGCGTACATGGGCACATAGACGGTGGAGGCCGTGTCATCGACGCCGAACCACAGGACGCCGCCGACGGGGCCGGGCATGCCCGCGCGGGACTGGCTGACGAAGGAGAAGCCCGTCTGCTGCGTCGACGTGGCGCGCTCGTTGACGTGCATCTTCCCTCCGGACTTCCATCGCATCGGGCGCCAGCGGTACGGGCACTTGAACGGCCCCGCCCCGGGATCCTGCGTCATGTCCAGCTCGGTGCCCTCGAAGTGGTCGCGCATCAGCGACATCACGTCGGCCACCGAGAGCTTTTTGTCGGGCTGGATCCACAGCGGGATCCGATCCGCCTCGGGCTTGCACTTGATATAGTCGACCGGGATCTTCTTCGAGGGCGCGACACGGTTGTACATCGCCCAGACCCGGGCGTCGCAGGCGCGCGCATCGCCGCAGGTCGACGGACCATAGGCGTCCGCGAAGGAGAAGTCCTCGTCCTTGCCCTGGAAATAGTTTTTCTTGCGGGCGAACGTGATGACGTCGGCCGAGAACACGCAGTTGTCGGGGTCGCTCTGCGGGAAGGTGTGGATCCGCGGCTGGTTCGCGTGGCCGGAGACATAGCCGTCGGGCACGCGGCGGGCCACCCACACGGCCCCCTTCTCGGCGGGCCCCTTGCCGATCATCTCCATGATCCAGACCTCCTCGGGATCGCTGATGGAGAACGACTCCCCTGAGCTGGGGTAGCCATACTCGGCCACGAGCTCGCCCATGACGCTGATGGCCTGGCGCGCGGTTTTGGCGCGCTGCAGGGCGAACCAGATCAGGCTGCCGTAGTCCACGATGCCGGTGGGGTTCACCAGCTCCTCGCGGCCGCCCCAGGTGGTCTCGCCGATGGCCAGCGCGTGTTCGTTCATGTTGCCCACCACCGAGTAGGTCTGGCGCACCTGCTTGATCTGTCCGAGGACCTTGCCGGAGTCCCAGTCCTTGACCTCGACCATGGCGCCCTCGGGGTAGGACGCCGCCGGACGGTAGTACAATTCCCCGTAGAGCTCGTGGGAATCCGCCGCGTAGGTGATCATGGTGGAGCCGTCGGCGCTGGCGCCCTTGGTGATCAGGAAGCTGGTGCAGGCCTCGGCGGTGTCGGCCAACGGCAGCATCAGGGTGGTCGCCAGAAGCGGCATCAAGATGAAATGCGTGGTGGTTCTCATGGGAAGCCCTTTCCGTGGTCCCAACGTAGAGGGGAAACGCCACGTCTGTCAAGTCAGATATCATATGGGCAGGCCCGGCTTGACCCGGCCGGGCCGATGGACTACCGTGGACCTTCTCAAGGAGAATTCGATGCGCCTGGCAACCCCGACTTTGGTGATCATGATGGTTCTCGGTCCGATGACGTCCTGCCGGCAGGGAAACTCACGAACCGCAGCGGACAAGGACACCACCGGCGCCACGGCCCGGACGCCCGACCCGGGCGCCATGGACCGGGAGACCACGCCCGCGCTGGTGGGCCGGCTCAAGGGCAGCGACCCCGCGAGCGTGCAGGCCCGTGATGCCCTCGCGGATCGATGGGCGCGGCTGGCCCCCGCCGAGCGGGCGAAGGTCGCCGACGCGGTGCTCACCTGGACTGTGGGCGACCTCGAGAAGCGCGCCGGGGCCGGCAGAACCGGACTGGCCCGGGTGCTGGAGACGATGGGACCGGCGGCCCCTGCCGGGACGCTGGCCGCGTTCGCGCAGAAGCACGCCGCGTGGCTCCTGGCGCAGGACGCCGGCGAGGTCGGGGAAGTCCTCCAATTGGTCACGGTGGCGCCCTACGGTCCGCACATGCGCAAGGCCCTCCTGGCCGGCGCGCTGCTGGCCTTCGATGTCACCCTGCCCACGGCGCGCCAGCAGCGGGTGCTCTCCATGATCACCGGCTGCGCGCAGGGACCCGAACGCAAGGCCGCCGGGGAGGTGATCCTCAAGAACCTCCAGGTGAAGGAAAAAATCTCCCTCGAGAGCGTGCGGGCCCTGGGCGAGCTCCAGACCGAGGGCGCCACCGAGTACCTGCGCCTGTTCGTGCAGATGGACGTGCCCCTGGCCCTGCGCCGGGTCGCGGTGGAGGCGCTGGCCGCCATCGTCGACGATCCGGTCGCCACCGAGGTGCTCTACGACCTGGCCAAGCCGGTGTTCTTCTCGATCCTGTCCGGGGACGCCCTCGAGGAGAAGCTCCTGGAGCGGGCCCGCTGGGCGTTTGCGGGCCTCGGAAAGTCCCGCGCCTGCGCCCTTGCCCCCAAAGAATACGCCTCCCTCCGCAAGGTCTACCGCAAGACCCCGTCCGCGGCCCTCGCGCCCCTGCGCGAGGAGGCCCTGCCTTCGCTGATCCGCCTGATGTGGTGCGCCGATCCGAAGAAGACGCGCGCCGACGTCCCCGCCGCCCTGCGCACGAAGGTGGGACTCACCCCATGACCGGCCGGCCCTGAGCCGGACACGCCTTCGATCTCCCGTGTGCCGACTCCCGGGCGTGCGGAAGTGACGATTTCCTATGCGGAGGCGACTCCCGGGCGTGCGAAACAGCCTCGCATCCCGTGCTGAAATGAGTTTCGTGCTTGCGGAGGCGGCTCCCGGTCATCCTGAGCCGACTTCCGGGCGTGCGAGACGGTCTCACCCCCATTGCGGAAATGACTTTTCCCCGTGCGCAGGCGACTTTTTTTCTCATCGGGGCGAGTTTTTTCCCCACAGGGGTCGCCTGGAAGCCCACACGGTCGGTTGGATTTCCGACCGGGTCGACCGGCGTCTCCCCGGAGGTGGTTTTTCTCCGGACTCACGCCACCGGCGGCTCGACGGGGTCGGGATTCTTGCGGGTGCTCTTGCGCAGGTGGTTGAAGCGGTAGAACGGCGGGCGCGACGGGATCAGGCCCGCCCGCACGGCGCGGCGCCCGGCCGCGTTGACGTCGACCATCATCCGATACAGGCGGCCGTCGAGCTCGTCGAGCTCGGCGGTGTCGGCCACGGGGCGGCCCTTGGCCTCGTCCACCAGTCCAAAGATCACCGTCAGCCGTTCCCGCACCGGAGCCATCGCCGCCACGAGCGCCGGCGCCTCGGTCTCGGGCGGATACTGGCCCGCCTTCTCCTCGAGAAGGGCCGAAAGCGACCCCAGGGCCCGCGCCAGATCCAGATCGCCCGCGGGCATGGCCAGCTTCAGGCGGGACGCGCAGTCGGCGTCCTCACGGGCGACGGGCGTCAGCACGCTCACGGCCTGCGAGGCGAGATCCCAGCCCGTCTCGACCTGATCGTTGCGCTCCCGCACCAGCTCCTCTTTCTCCGCGAGACCCTGGGGGCGCTTCTCCCGGAGCAGGCGGTGCTTGTCCATCAACTGCAGGAACAGGTCATAGCGCGCCTGGGTCTGGCCATAGCGCTGCAGCACCGGCAGATCCCGGCGCCACTGCTCGGTCATCTCCTGGCACTCCCGGTCGATCCGGTCGCTGCTGTGCCGACGTCCTTCCTTGGTGTAATCCTCTTTGGTAAACGTTACGATTGCATCCACGACAATGACTCCTTTCTCGTGGTCCATCTGCCTGCGGGAACCCATTCCCGACAGGTGGGGTGATTGAAATGGATTCGAAGACCGAATCCGCAAGCGTCCACAGGACGCGTATGTAACAACTTCCGCCGCCTATCGCATGCCGAAAAACTTGTCAATACTTTTTTCGAAAAATAATTGCTCGCGTTTTTACATGCCCTCTTCCGCCTATGACCCAATGGCACTTGCCATCCAGTAACCATGGTAACTGACGAAAATGCGCAACAAACACTAGTTATCTATTGAAACGAGCCCCTGTGGCCTTGACATGAAGTCCGATTGACTTGTGCGGCTCGTTGAAGGAAGGTGTTCCCATGTCTGATGATCAATCCCAACTCCCGAAAGAAGCGATGCATTCAATTCTCCAAGCTCTCGGCGGGCTTGAACGTGCTGCGAACGCGAGCATCCTCGGGTACTTCACGCAAATACTCTATTCGACAATGGCATGGCTGGAGCTCGGCGAGGACGAAGTGCTCGTGGTCGAGGGGCGTGAAGATCTCGACCGGTTCATCATCAGCCCGGAAGGCTGCATTCAAGAGGTCACTGAAAGTCAGATCAAAGCCCTAAACGAATCGGTCAATGCCCGATCCCCTGCCGTGTGGGAGTCGATATTCAACTTTCTTCTCTCCTATCAGTACCACCGCAAGGCTGACCGGCGAGTCCGCATGGTGTTGGCCACAACGGCGAGCATGAAGAAGCAGACGACTTCACACGCGACCGGAGTAAGGCAAACCTCCCAATCGTCGCGGCTGGACCTGGAAGTCGATGTGCTGCAGACCTGGTCGACGCTCCATGAGATGGACCCCGAAGCCCGCGAACAGGCAGTCGGTCAACTCGCGCAGGCGGTTCGAGGTCTCTTCGAAGCGAATCTCCGCAAGGACCTAGATAACTCGACGGCTGCGAAGGTAAAGCGAGCACGGGAAATCCTCGAGGTCATCGAGACACACGACGCGAACTCGACCTGGTCAGACTTCTTCGGGTCCGTCAAGTGGTTGACCGACCTCGACTCGGCACCCCAGATGGCTGAACGACTGAAAACCCGCATTGCGGAAGATTCCAAACTCCATGCTTTCCCTGCCGAGGAGTTCATGCAAGTGCTCGTTTATTACGTGCTGGAGGCTGCATCGAAACCTCACGCCCACGAGCGTTTCCTCACTGCCTCGGGTCTACACTCGGTCGCCACCAGGAGCGCAGAATCGCTGCGCCAATGGGCCGCCAGCCATGGACTGGTACATCTCGGTAAATGGCATCAGTTCATCTTGGCCAAGGTCGTCGAGCACGGCCATCGTCTCGACAATCTGGAGGCGACCCTGCCAACCCAGCAGCAAGCCGTGCAGAACATCAGGAAGCAGTCCGAAGCGGCCCGCCGCCGGGTGCACGACAAAATCGGAGGAGTACACCTCGTCAGACACCAAGCACTCCAGTCAATGCAAAAAATCCTCATGTCGTCGCACGTCCTTGTCGTCCTCGGGTCCTCGGGAGTTGGGAAATCCGCGCTGGTGCGCAACCTCACCGAGCACCGGGATGAATCGGGCGGACTGACCATGTGGCTCGACGGCGCGTCGCTCGGTCGTCCCGACCTGGCGGCGCTTCAATCCGACTGGATGCGCGGTCTGCCGGTCGAGACCGTGTTCCATGAGATCACGGGGCCCAGAACCCTGGTCGTGGATGGCCTGGATCGTGTTTTCGAATCCTCCGCAATGTCCCTTTTCGCCAACTTGGTCGATGTCCTCCAGGTTGGACGTGACGGAGCCCGCTGCGACCTGGTGATCACCTGTCAGACGGTGGCGTGGCCGCGACTCAAGGACCAGCTCACCACCAACGGCATCGATCCGTCTGCCTGGAATACTCATGAATGCACAGCCCCCAGCCCTGAAGAACTGAAGCTGGTGTGGGACGCCATGCCCCCGGCCCGGCGACTTGTTTTGGAACCACGCTTGAACCCATTGGTGAGCAACCTCAAGATTCTGGATCTCATCGCAAGACGGATTTCGGATGGTGATGTTCTCGACGTGAGCCATTTCCACGGCGAAACGAGCATCGCCTCCTGGTTCTGGAACACGGAGGTGGCAAAGGGCCCAAAGATGCGCTCGCGAGAAGCAGTTCTTCTGCGACTGGGGGCGCTGCTGGCCGACCAACTCAAGCCTGCCATTTCCATCACCGATGATCAACTCGGGGACACCTCGGTGCTCGATGAACTCGAGCGCGATCGTATCTGCGTCATCGACGATCGACAGCGGGTGCGTTTCGAACACGATCTGTACGCGGACTGGGCACGACTGCGTGTGCTGCTCAACCGTGAAAATGATCTCCTCGAGTATCTCCGGACTCGTCTTGATTCTCCCCTGTGGCACGGCGCAATCCGCCTGGTGGGGGTCCACTTCCTCGACGAGAATCAGGACGCGCATCAGTGGAACGCCTTGTTGCGGAATCTCAAGGAAGCAGGTGGCGACTCGATCGCCGATTTGTTACTAGAATCCATCTTTTTCTCGGTCAATTCGCGGGACCACCTGGAGTTGATCGCACGAGATCTGTTGTCACCGGGCACTGGTCTTTTGAATCGCCTGCTGGGTCGATTCCTGGCTTCTGCCACACGCCCCGACCCCCATATGCTCGACCTAGGACGCTCACTGGGAGTTGACCCCAGCTTGGTCGCAGCGCATTACCGTTCTCCTGTCGTTACGTATTGGATCGCCGTCCTGCATTTCCTGCACACTCACCGCGATCGCGCGATTTTGGCGGCTCCCGAGCGTGTCGAAAAAGTGGCGTCTCTGTGGCTGAAGTACAGCCCGTCAGGATTCAGCCTCCGGCGGGAAGCCGCCGAGCTCGGACTGCTGCTCGGTCAATTGGCTGTTCAAAACCGCTGGGGTGATCGGAAGTACCGCCAGAAGCTTTTCTCGGTGGCCCTGGCGGGAGTCCCCGAGCGCGAGGAAGAGGTGACCGCGTTCGCGCTCCGGGTTGCAGAGCGATCGACTGCGCAGGAGCCTGACGACCCGTCCTGGTCTCGGGACGAAAGCATGGACTTCGACTTCGAGCCGGATGAACCTCTGCCGGCTATCGCCCCTGACGGTCCAAGAAACCGAGTTGACGATGACTTCCGGTCTGCCGTGCTGGATGGGCAAGCACTCCGCCCACTGATGAGCCAAAGACCGGAGATCGCCCGTGAGGTCATCCTGGCGTGTCTGCTGTCCGCCCGGCACCGCAGAGATTCTTTCAGTGACTCCTTAGACGAATCCTCTATCGACCTGGAAAGCACGCCTGGGCATTGGACCCCTTCATGCTACTTCCGGGGCCCCTTCCGCGACCTGCTCCAGTATGACTTCGCCGAAGGTCTCGAGACCATCGCCCGACTCGTGGATTACCTGGCAAATCGGTGGCGGCAGCGTCGAGAGGAGAACGGAGTCAATGACCAGTTCATTGACGAACCAGAATCTTCAGGTCTGTTGCACACGAGCATAAGCGGCGTACCGCAAACGTTCGTGGGCGACGCGCGAACCCTCGGCTGGTCCGCCGGACTAGGCCAACCTTTTCCAAGCGAGGAAGCTACCTCTGCACTGATGGCGCTTGAACAACACCTTAACGAAGCAATCGACTCCGAGGCGGACGTCGTCCCAATGGTTCAAGCGGTCCTGGACCGGGCAGGGTCCGTGCCGATGCTTCAAGTTCTGCTCGACGTTGGCCGAAAAAAACAATCGCTGTTCGAGGGTCCACTCCTGCCGCTGCTCGGCATCCCGGAGCTCTATCTGTGGGATACTCAGATTCTGATGCATCGGCGAACAAATTCAATACTGGTCTCCCCATTCGAATCAGAATCAACTCGAAGACTCGTGCACGAGTTTGGCACGCTGCCCCATCGTCGAATCGGCCTCCGGGATGTCGCGCTCCAATTGTTCCAGGAAAACGAGAACGTTTGCGAATTCTTGACAAACGAAGCAGTGAAATGGAAAGACCGACTCGAGAAGATGCCGCCTGGAAGGGAGCACGGTATACTTGAGCACCTCGTCATGCTATTCAAAAAGGAAAAGTATCAATTGGTCGATAATCGGGATGGTGCGACTGCAATAGTGAACATCGCGCTTGAAGAGCGATATCACTCCATGCGAGAGGAGATTGCTGTCCACGAAGAAGTGATGACACTGCATTTTCTCCCTGATCGTTGTCGGCGTTTGCTCGAAGAAAAAGCGAGTCTACCTGATACCGGATTGCAGCAGCTCGTCGATACCCTGAATCGCATCGAGGCCGCTATGCAAAGGCAAGTCGGGCTTACGACCTCACCGGCTGCTCTGGAGAAATCGGCCAACCTTGATGAGTTGGATCGACCGTTCGCTGCTGGAGCAACAGCCAACGCACTGGCCGGCGGAATCGCGGTGTTGTTGTGCCTCCATTACGACTGGGTCGATGCACAACCGGAGTTGCTGGATTGGTGTCGTGAAACGCTCAAAGAAATCGTGACAAACGAGCTGCCTCGGAGCCCCAATGATGTTCACACGAATGTTCTCGACTGGACTTGGGACTGCTTCGCCGCCGAGGCCCTCGTGGCTCTTTGGCAGCGCAGCCCTCAGGACATTGAATTGCGGCGAATGGTCGCACGGCTGGCGTTTTCCTTTCACAACACAGCCGTTGGCCTTCTCATACGCCGCGCAGCGTCGATGATCCCTGTTCGGTTTGACGACTTGCAGCGCCTGCGCAGACTGGTGTTCGATCATGCCGCCGTTCGCAATCGCCTGTATTTCCTGCACCGCATGTCCCTTGACCACGAAGGTCAAGTCCAACCAACCGATGTCCACGCGGCGCTGCACAAACTCGAACAGTGGTCTCAATCGCGCATGGATGCCTTCTCGGAAGGGCGTTCAGAGATGCCCGCTTCCAATTGGTCTGAGATGGGTATTCCATTTGATTCCCAGGATCTGGAGGATCTTTGGCGCACCCATTCGAAGGGTCGTGAGCTGGATTTCAAACTCATACAAGTTGCCCATGAAGCAGTCGGAGATCTTCTGGGGGCACCCACATCGGAGGAGAGAGCCTATCGGGTCCGGTTTCTACAAAATGGCCTCGACTTCTGGCATGCCATTGTTTCCAAGAAGAAAAGCAATGATCATCACTGGTACCCGAACGAGAATGCGCGTTGGCTTCTGGAACAATCGGCCTTGGCCGTGACCATGATGACGCCTGAAGAACAACCCTGTGAGTACTGGGAACGAATCCTGGCTTTGCCAGCCGAGGCCCATCATTGGGCGGAGGTGTTCCTCACCTCTTTCTTCGAGAAATTGCTGTCGGACGATCCACTCTCCCAGCAAAACCTGAACTTGGCGGTCTCCTTCATCGCCAAGACAACGAGTATGCCGGCTGAAAAGAGGTGGGAATCGGGGGTGGAAACGTGGCAGGCGTTGTTCGGCGTTCACCGCTACACTCGGCCTCTCTGGAAAGAAAAGCACGCGAAAGTCGCGGCCGAGTTATGGCCGTCAAAAAGGCAATGGATTTCTCAAGAACGAGTCTCACCAAGACACCTCGTCGCGGTGACGCAATGGCTCCTCGGAGAAGCCGCGACCCGGCAGTGCTTGGAGGGTATTGGCGTGCTTCGAAGCGCACTGAGTTGCGGGGACAGTGGTTGGCCAGAGTACGACCGCGAGCCGGTGGAGGATTCTGTGGCCTCCCTACTTCGCGTCATTTGGGAGAAACACGCGACCGCCCTCCGCCAATCGGAGGCAAAGAGACAAGATTTTCTTTTCCTGTTGCGGTGGCTCACGGATAGACAGCATGCTCTGGGTCTTGAGCTGGCGGCACGCATCGGAAAGTTGTGACGGATCACCGCCCGGCCAAGCTGGGTGGACAGAGCCTCGACCTTCTATTTTTCAACTTTCAAATGCCTGCAGTCTCTCGACCAACTTGTACACCAGCGTGCAGGGATTCGCCGCGGAGGGCGGCTGTTTATCGGCGATTCGTGCCTTGTCCAGACTCTTGGCGTAGCGGATCGCTAGGGACTGGTTGCCCAATTCCTCCAGCTTGTCGTACATCTCGGGATCGTTCTTCTTGTAACGCTGTTTCAAGTGTCTGGTCAGCACGCGGCGATAGTCTCTTCGCGACATTCCCGAGTTCCGGAACTCGAAGTGAAGCACATACCACAATTCGAAGGCCTCATTGGACCACGCCGCCTTCATACCGGCTGCATCCGCACTCTTGATGGCGTTGTCGAACTGATCCGACTTGAAACTGTCCCTGTCGAAGACGACCCAGATCTCGTCGAAGCTGGCAACCCCGAGTTGGTTCTTTTCCGACTTCCTTTTGCGGGCACGCTCTACGAGGGACTGGGTGTTCATTCCCGTCGGGTCGACCTCCACCTGGACCTGGTCCCAGTCCAGGGTTTCGGCCAAGCTCTTGAAGTAATTGGGCTCCGTCTTCTCCCCCTCGCAGACGATCAGGTAGCGCCTGCAAGCGGGTCGAGCATCTGTGGGCCGTCGTCCGGTCTCCCGCATCTTCTCCCAGGCATTTCTCCGGTGATCCGTCGTTGGCCGCTTCATGGCAGGTCCTGCAGATAGTTTCCCAAATCCGGGGCGGGGACAGCGCCGTATCGTCCATCGAGGTAGTTCTTGTCGAAGGCCTCGTCCTTGCGGACCTTGATCTCGGCGAGCGAATAGAGGCGGGAGCCCTCCTGGCGATCCTTCTCGACGAACCAGATCTGATCCCGACGCAGCCTGCCGTGCCGCAACAGGAGCGTGTCGTGGGTGGCGAAGATCAACTGCGCATGGCGGGGGTTAGTCTCGGGGGAATGGAACAGGTGGAGGAGCGCCAAGGATAGCAACGGATGAAGCTGGGAATCAAACTCGTCGACGATCATCACGGCCCCTTGCTCGAGCGCGTCGAGGACGGGACCAGCGATCTGGAAGAACTTCTTTGTGCCGTGGGACTCGGCGGCATCGAAGTCAAGCACGACTTTGTCGACGCGACGGTCCCCGTCATACAGGGTATGCACGCTGCCGAGAAATGCGGAAGACCCCATGAATATAAACTCACCAGGCTGTTTCATGATCCGCAGATCTTGGATATTCAAATCTGCCTTCTTCATCAGGGACATGAGTTTCTTCTTTTGTTTTGGACTTTCAAGCATCTCCCTCGAACGTGTGGCTCGGCCCTTCGCAAGTCCGTGAAATAGGATCATGGTGTTGAACCAGGACAGGATCCGGGTGGAGATGGGGCCGTTGAACTGTGCTACCACCGAGAGGAACAATGCATTCTCGCGGGTCCAGGCCTTAAATGCAACTCCTTCGGGGAATTTCGTTCCGACCTTTATCTCCTGATTCTCACGTGTGAACAACTTCGTCTCCTGAATTTTCGTCGCCTGGAACAGCCACTCGGCCCGGATCCGATGACGATCAGCCTCAAAGCCATAGCGATAGGTGACGCCATCAAGGAGGAACCGTACCTCGAAGCGGGCAGGTTGCTCGCGGGTCCCAACATCCAACTCAAAGGGCTCCAAATATATGGGTTCCTTCGCCTGCGTGTCCTTGGATGAAGCCAGCACGAAGTTCCGCATGAACACCAGGGCCAGGAGGAGGTTGGACTTCCCGGCGGCGTTCTGCCCATAGAGGGCGGCCGATGGAAGAAGTCGATAGCGACCCGCCTCGAAGACGTTGTCCTCGTGACCGTTGAGGCCTGCGGCGGCCAGGCTGAGCACCGCCGGGTCCCGGAACGAACGAAAATTGCCCACTTCAAATTCGATCAGCATGCCGCGCCTCGCGATGTAGAATCCAGAAAATCGGAAAGTTGCGTCAAATACAGGCACAGAATATTCCCTCCTTGGCTTCAGTCAAGGTAAATTTGCAGATTTTCCGCAAATTTCATGTTTTCTCGCACCGAGACAGCCGGACTCAAATCAATTCGACGCCCTTGCGAATTGGGAGTTGCGGCTCGTCAGAAAGGAAGCGGAATCGAGGAGGGAATGGACTGCCGACTGAAGACGATCTGACGACAGTCTCCGGTTGCAGAAGGTGTGTTGTCAATCCGTAGAAATTTGCTATCAAGGAATGGAGGCGTGAACCTCAAGGCATACCAGCAGATCGACGGGCAGTGGACCGGCTGGGAGACGTTCGTGCAGGTGCAGTGAAGGAGTGGTTCCATGCGGCGAATCGGGTTGATACTTCTTTGTCTTGCTTGTCTTGCGTTTGCTGGGTGCGACTCCCCCGCGCGACCCGGCCACGACGCGGGACCGGACGTGCCGGACCAAGTGGACGTGGTGGATGTCGTCGATGTGGTGGACGTGACCGACACTGTGGACGCGACGAGTTTTCCCGATGTTTTCCCGGCGCCGTCCTGTGAGGAGGACCCGACCCAAACCCTGGTGGCATCAGGCAGCAGCATGAATATTGCTGCCTACTACCCCTTCATCTTCATCTCTCAGTTCAACAGTTCTCAACGCCGGAGCACGGTTTACTCCCTGCATGTGGAGACTCGGGAATTTCGCGAGATCTTCACGATTGAACCTGAAACATTGACAAAGATGGTGTTTCGCCCCGAGGACAACTCCCTCTGGATCACTGGCATAGAGCCGTGGAACTACCAGGACCCCACCGACCGGGATCCCCCGCGCATCTTCCGATGGGACCTGTCCACAGAGACGCTGGAGGATCTCACACCGCAGTTGCCCAATCTGCGGTCTCCCGCGTGCGAAGACAACATGGCCAACCTGACGCTCCAGATGATCGATATGGATCGGAACCGCCTGCTGTTACACTGTGATTTTCCGTTGGACAGCGAGGTTCGAGGGGAACTCTACTTTTACGACCTGACGACCTCCGAGAAGGTGTTCCTCGGCCGCCACACGGAACGGTATTATGCGCGGGGGTTATTGACTCTTGAGTTGAACAGCACACGCTTTTTCATGACTCCATGCGAAGAATGGACGGATGGGAGATCCAAATCGTGCTATTGGCGGATTGATGGGCCCACTCCATACCTGCTATTCCAGTCCACTGATGACATTTCCAAAGGAAGTGCCACCATGCAGGCCTCCGCGGATGATTTGGTGTACCAAAGCATTCTTTCATTTGAAACCATCATCCAGACTGCCTTTGATCTTGCTGGACTGGAAAGGGAGATCTTGCCGGCGTTCCCCGTGTTCCCTCAAGGTTTAATGAGTGCAGGCCGCTTTTTTCCGCGTTTGCTTTCTTGGATGGAAGGCTACGACCCATCCACAGGTGGCAGTTGGATTCAGGCGGGAGTCGTCGGCCATGTGTTCCTGACGGATCGCGACACAATGGTGCACAGACAGGTGACCTGTCAGGATGGATTCGGCATGTATGGAGGGATCTTGTTCCTGCCCGGAGATACCACAGGGCGTTGGGCCATCCTCGCTTCCAAGATGGGCGAATCGGTGCTGATCCACCTCAAGGACCTGCAGGAGGCCGGGATTATGAGTGAGGACGGCCACCTGCTCCCACCTCCGGAGAAGTAACCGGGAGACCGGAGACGGTCGGGAGACCGGAGACGGTCGGGCGACCGGAAGACCGGATGCACGACGGCCTACGGTCGCGCGCGAGGCGGGTGTTGTCAATCCGTAGAAATTTGCTATCACAGGTGGGGGACCGTGTCGCCGCGAAGGCGTGTGCCCTGACTGACTTGACGGTTTTCAGAGGTTCTTCAGGGAGCCCAGGATGTTGCCGGACGGGTACTGGAACACCCGGAGTCCAAACTCGGGCAGGATCGAGAGCAGGTGATCCATGATGTCGGACTGGATCCCCTCGTAGCGTACCCACTCGGTCGTGTTGGTGAAGGCGTAGATCTGCAGGGGCAGCCCCGTCGCGCCGGGCTGCAGCTGGCGGGTCATGGTCGTCATCCCGTGGTGGATCCCTGTGTGATCCTGCAAATATCTATCGATGTAGGCCCGGTACGTGCCGATGTTGGTCAGGTGGCGTCCGTTGACGAAGTCCTTCTCGTCGATGCCCTGCGCCTGGTTGTGCTCGGCGATCTCGGCCTTCTTCTGTTTCAGGTAATCCTTTAAAAGTCCGATTTTTTCCATACGTTCAAGCATTTTTTCGTCGAGGAAGGCCACGCTGTCGAGGTCGAGGTGGATGCTGCGCATGATCCGGCGACCGCCGCTCTGGGTCATCCCCTTCCAGTTCTTGAAGGACTCGTCGATCAACTTGTGGGTGGGGATGGAGGTGATGGTCTTGTCCCAGTTCTGCACCTGGATGCTGTG
>PHAZ01000058.1 GCA_002841825.1 Deltaproteobacteria bacterium HGW-Deltaproteobacteria-22
CACCGCTGGAATTCGATCTTCTTGTCCACCCGCAGGTCGAGCTGGTGGAACAACGGCAGCCGCTCGCTGTTGAGCGCGCCCTGCACGCCCTGGTAACGGTTGGAGTCGGAGTCGTAGATGCCCCCGATGTTGGGCGTCAGCGGGATGCCCGTGGACAGGCGGAAGCGGAAGCCCGCCTGCCAGCCGTTGCGCCACTGGCCGGAGAACAGCACGGTCAGGATGTGGGTCTGGTCGAAGGTGAACACGTGCCAGTCGATGGCGTCGCTCTCCTTGCGCTCCGAGCGCGAGAGCGTGTAGGAAACCCAGCCGAAGCACTTGTTCATCCCCAGAAACGGCGGGCAGAGGGCGTCGCTCTCCTTCTTGACGAGCAGCTCCATGCCGTAGACGCGGCCGTAGCCCTGGTTGGCGAGGTTCTCGCAGACCTGCTCACCCTCGAGCATCAGCACCCGATCCGACTCGGTCACGAGGTCCCACAGGTGCTTGTAGAACACGGCACTCTCGATGGACAGCGAGGGCACCGGCTTGATGGTGGTGCCGATGGTGGTGTGCAGGGAGCGGTTGGCGCTCAGGCGCGGGTTCCCCATGAAGTCCTGGTAGACCTCCTGGATCTCCATCTCCTGGGAGTACAGACCCACGCCGGCGTTGATGCAGAGCTTGTCCGGCTTCACGGCGTAGCGCACGGTCAGGCGGGGATCGAACATCATGATGTCGGTCTCGCCGACGCGCACCAGATCCAGGCGCAGGCCGGGGATCACGGTCCATCGCTTGTCCGGGTGCCAGTTGCCCTCGGTGAAGAAGGAGTTGGCCAGGATGATGCCGTCGAACTCGAACTTCTTGTCGCCGAAGGGGTTGTTGATGTCGCCCTCGTCGGAGCCCTCGCGGTTGCCTCCGAAGCGCGTCGACAGGGAGAAGAGGCCGCTGGCCCAGTTGCCGTCGAAGCCGGCCGTGGCGGACAGTTTCGAGTTGAACTGGTGAAGGTACTCCAGGCGCCACTCTGCCTGCCGCGTCTCCAGGCTCAGGCGGAAGGTCTGGTCGTCGCTGAGGAAGGAGAGGTTGAACAGCGCCACGCCGGCGGAGGCGAACAGGCGGTCCTCGCCGAAGCGCTTGCGGTACTGCGCGGTGAGCTTGTGGGACTGGGTGATGTACGGCGTCTCGCCCTTCTCGAGGAACATGATCCGGTCATCGGCGCCGAAGGACATGAACTTGAAGTCGCCGCCCAGGATCGGATAGTCGAACAGCGCCTGATAGTCATAATACACCGGCGCGATCTCCATGCCGGGGATCAGGCGCAGCACCGAGTCGATGTAGGAGCGGCGCACGGAGAGCGCGATGCCGCCCTTGCCCACGGGGCCCTCGACCAGGGCCGAGGTGTCCCACAGATCCATGTCCAGGTAGCCGTGCCAGCCGTCGGTCTTGGCCTTGCGCACGGAGACGTCGATGATGCCGCCCATGGCCCGGCCGTAGCGGGCGGAGAAGTTGCCCGGCACGAACTCGATCTTGGAGAGCAGGTCGGAGTTGATCACCGAGGTCAGCCCGAAGAAGTGAAACAGTTGCGGGATCTCGAAACCTTCAAAGAAGATGCGGGTGTCCCGGGGCGCCGAGCCGCGCACGACGATGAGCCCCAGGCCGAACGGCGCGCGGGCGACGCCGGGCATGTTCTGGATGGAGCGCAGCGCGTCCCCCTGGGTGCCCGGGATGTTGAGGATCTCGTCGAGCCGGACCGCGTACCGCGTGACCTCGCGGGCCACTGCGCGGCCGCTGATGATGGTGATGTACACGGGATCGCCGGTGGCCTTGAGGAAGAACTCCAGTTCGCGCTCGCCGGTGTCGACGGTGATCGTCCTGCGCTGGACGAAGAAGCCCGGCGCCTCGACGATGACCTCATAGGCCCCCGGCGGCAGCCCCTTCACCGCGAAGGAGCCGTTGTCGTTGCCGAAAACACGTTTCTGTACCTGGCCGACCTCGGGCAGGGCGGTCGTGGACGTGACCACGATGGTGGCGTCGGTGACGCGGGTGCGCTGTCCGTACCGCCACAACTGGCCCTTCAGGCGGCCGGTGTACTCCCTGGGCTTCTCCACCGGATCCGGCGTGTAGGAAGGCGGCGTCGCCTCGACCGGACGCTTCGGGTCGCCGTTGTCCTCGGGTTTTCCGGCTTCCTTGAGCTTGAACGGATACGACAGCGGCACCGTGACGGAGATGGGCTTGCCGTCGAGCCGCGCCGGCGTGAACTCGAACTGCGTCACGGCAGCGACCGCCGCCTCATCAAGATCCGGTGCCACCGAACGCACGACCTTCACCGAGACGACCCTGCCCGTCTCGTCGATCTCGACAGACAGGAACACCACGCCCTCGCGCTTCTCCTTGCGTGCGGCTTCGGGATACGGCGCGGGCACGAACTTCACGAGCTTGGGGTACTCGACCTTGGCGCGGATGGTCTGCGCGTCGGTCGGCGTGGACGCAGGCGGATCCTGCGCGAACGCCGGGGACACAAAAAACCACGAAAAGGAGGAGAAAAGAAAGAGAAGAAAAAGACGAAGATATCTACCACGGAACACGCTGAACACTCGGAAAAGTGTTTTGTGCACAAGGCCGTGCACGGTCTGACTTGTCTGACGGGTCCCCTTCTTCAAATTCTGTGTGTTCCGTGTATTCCGTGGTGGAAAGACTCTTCCCTCTTCCAGAAGGTTCCGTGGTGGAAAATCTCCATTGGTTTTCTGAGGTGAATGGGTCACTCTTCGTCCTCCAGGCGGAACACGTAGCGGTACACCAGCGTGTAGCGCATCGGCTTGCCGTCGCTGCCCACCGCGGGTGCGAAGCGGGCCTTCTTCAGCGCGGCCAGGGCCAACTCATCGAGCTTCGGATCCACGCTCTTCTTCAACTCCATGCCCACGACCTGTCCGTTGACGTCCACCGTCACCAGGATCTGGATCTCACCCTGGATGCCGCGCCGGCGCGCCTCCTCCGGGTAGGGCATGCGCGGCACCGACAGCACGCGAGGCATGGTCTTGACCGTGATCACGGGATCGGGCGGCGGCGGCGTCATCGGGGGCGGGACCATGGGCGGCGGACCGGCCATGTCTCCGACCTCACCGATCACCGTCTCGCCCGAGGGCACGACGATCCCCTCCCCGCCGAACGAGTTCGGATCCAGTCCGACGGTCAGATCCACGTGCGTGGTCTGGGTGGCCTGCTGTGAAGGTTGCGCGGACATGGGCGCGCTGGAACGGGGCGGCGCCTTCTTGGGCTCAGGCTTGGGCTCGGGTTTCTTGGGTTCGGGTTTCTTGTCCTCGATGGGCTCGAACTTCACGATCTTCGGCTTCTTTTCCTCTTTCATGAGCACATCCTCGTCGTCGTTGGAGAGGAAATCCGGCTCCACGAACTGCAGCACGATCAGGATGATCACGTGGACCGCGACCGAGCCGACGAGGGTATAATTCATCCGGTTCACGCGGGGCTCCTGCTCATGGAGAAGGTACCTTCTCCACGCGTTTGATGTTGAACGCAAACTCTGTCACGCCCATCTCCTTGACGATGTCCACGATGTGCATGACGCTGCCGTGGGCCACCTCCTCGTCGGCCGCGATGATGGCCTGGATCTTCGGCTTGGCGGGGTCCTCGGCCCTCTCACGGGCCAGCGCCACGAGCTCGGCGAGCTTGGTCCGCAGCTCGGCGTGGGTGACCGGCTTGCCGTTGAGCATGATGTCTCCGGTCTTCTGCAGCATCACCGACACGGTGGTGGGTTGCACCGCCTCGGCGTTGGCCATCTTGGGCAGCTTCACCTTCACGGCCTGGTTCATGATGATCGGCGTGACGATCATGAACACCAGCAGCAGCGAAAGCGCAGTGTCCACCAGCGGGGTCACGTTGATCCCGGTGACGCTCCCGTCGTCCTCATTGTCGTTCTGCCAGGTGTTCATTTTTTTGCCTTGATCCGGCGCCCTTTTGCGGGCGCCTCCTGTGACCGGCTCACGCCGGGATGGAACAGACGGATACTCATTTCTTTACCTCGGTCTCCTTCGGGATCGCCACGAAGTCATTGCGCCGGGCGTGGGTGAGCAGCAGCCGGGCGAGCTCCTCGGTGCGTGTCATGATGCCGCGGGCCTGCCGGCGGAAGGCGTTGTTGGCCATGACCGCCGGAATCGCGACGATCAGGCCCAGCGCCGTGGTGACCAGCGCCTCGGTTACGCCGAACATGACGACCTTCATGTCGGGGGTGCCGGACGCGCCCAGCTGGTAAAACGACTTGATCAGCCCCGTCACGGTGCCGAAGAGCCCCAGAAACGGCGCGTTGTTGCTGACCGTGCCCAGGAACACCAGGAAGCGCTCCAGAAACAGCCGTTCGCGGACCATCACGCCAAGCATGGCCTCCTCGGCGGCCCCGGGGCCGTACTGGACCTGCGCCAGGCCCGCGGAGAGCACCTGAGGGGCCGTCTGGCGCATCTTGGCCAGCTCCTCGGCGCCCTCTGCGTACTTGCGGCTGGCGAGGATCGACGTCAGTTTCGCCAGGATGTCCTCGTGCCGCACCTTCGCGAAGCGGAAGAAGAAGATCGACCGCTCGATCATGATGGCCACGCTCAGGACCGACATCATGACCAGGACCCACACGACCCAGGACATGTCGATCAATGCCAGTTTTTCAAACGCTTGGTTGAGATTCATTCCTTCTGATTCCCTTCAATTGTAAACGTGGGCGAGGCGGTCAGCGGCCGATGAGTTCTTCCCCGGCCTAGCGGCCGAAGAGCTCGTCCTCTTCGGCGATGACGCGATCGCAGTCGTAGTCGACGGTGATGCGCACGCCCATGTAGTCGCCGGGCTTGTTCGTCACCTGGCCGAGCACGGGATTGACGTTTCGCGCGACGTCACGTTCGTCGTTGTTGCAGACGCGCATCACGGTCTGACCCATGGGTATGATGCTGCAGCCGATGACCAGCTGCTCGAGGCCCCAGTTGGCCTGGCCCAGGATCAGGTCGTCGCTGGCCACTATCGCGTCGGTGCCCGTCCAGGAGCGGATGACCATGTAGGCCTCCTTGACGTCGATGCCGGGCAGGTTGCTGGCGATGAGCGTCACCCCGGGCATGCCGTCGGCGTCCATGTCGTAGATGCACGCGGGCTGGTTCGGGTTGGCGCCGCCGTCAGGGCAGGACTGGGTGGCCACGTCGATGGGCAGCTGGTCGTTGAACTCGTCGGTCAGGCGCACGCCGAACAGCGTGATCGCAGGGTCGAAGCCCAGGCGCGAGCAGGTGGTGGTGCCTTCCTTGTGCATGGCGACGTCCACCGCGCCGAGGTTGTCGAAGAAGCCGTCGAGGAACTGGAAACTGGTGGGCTCGGGCTGCCCGGGCACCTGCACCGCGGGAATCTCCAGGCGGCACAACTGCACGCGCACTGACAGGTTGGGCACGTCATATTCGGCGATGAAGAGCAGCTCGGAGATCGCGTCGGTCTCCACCAGGCCGGCGGCGTTGATGTGCACGTACTGGATGACCTTGCCGGCGAACCGACCGGGGCCGCCGTTGTGATCGCTCACATCGTATTCGACACCGCACTGAAGACCACCGTCGGGCTGGTTGTTCGTGCTCGTCTGACATTGATTTCCGTCGTTTTCCTTCTCGGGTTCGCACATGTATGTCGCCATGGCGAGAGCGACCGCAAGACAGGCTTTGGCACCGAACATGCTGCACCTCCTGTTCGGACCCGCGTTCATAGCATGTTTTCAGAATTTCACCTAGCGTGTATTTTTCCACTGAATCGACGTTTTTGTCGTTTCAGCTTGCAAAAACCCGAAAAATCAGTATGCAGGACGCCGGCCTGGGTTGGTAGCTCAGCAGGTAGAGCAACGGACTTTTAATCCGTAGGCCGACGGTTCGAGCCCGTCCCAACTCACCATGTCCCCCCACAGGTCTCATCTGGCGGTCGCGCTGTTTCTCTGGATCGGTGCCCTCGGCGCCCTCCCCGCCCACGCCAGGGACGAACCTCCCGTCGCCCGGGGTCCCGTGGCCTCCCTCGGTCTTGAGTCCGGCGTCGGCTGGATGCCTGCGCAGGGGCTCTTCCCGGCCCTGCCCGCCGCCCACGACTTCACGACGCTCTGCGCCGGGCTGCGCGTGCGCCTTCCGGGCACCGTGGCAGACTATGTGGTGCGGCTCTCGGCCATGGACGTGCGCCTGAAGAACGGCAACTACCTGGGCCGAGGGCATGACTGGAACGACGTGCAGTTTGTATGGTTCGATCCGGTGAGGCTGTACTACCTCCAGGTGAACCGGGAACGGGTCTTCGCCCGCACGGGTCCCTGGACCTGGCGATGGAGCCTCGGCCTGGGGCTGGGCGTGCTCAGCGGCACGATGGTGATGCAGAACGCCCAGGGCTGCCGGTCTTCCAACTGGCGGACCGCCGACACCGATCCCGCCTGGGGCGGCTGCTACCATGATCCCGATCCCTATGGTTCCACGATCGTCGACTTTCCGCCGCTCATGGGGTTTCTCCACGGGGCCATCGGCGCCTCCCGGCGCTACGGGTCCGCCACCTTCATCGCAGAGGCCGGCCTCTTCCTCCCCGGCTTTTTCGGAGTGTCGGTGGCCGTGGAATGGGACTTTCCCCGGTAGGCTGCATCTGCTATAAGACCTACGAGTTCAGCAGGATATTGTGCCATGACCGAGTCTGCCTTCACCCAGGAAATCCTTTACAAACATATCCTCGACAACATCTCCGACGGGATCTACGTCATCACGCCGCAACGGAGGATCGTGTACTGGAACCCCGCCGCCGAGAAGATCACAGGCCACACCCGGCAGGACGTCGTCGGCAAGACCTGCTGTGAGACCTTCCTGCGCCAGATCGACGAGGAAGGTCAGCCTTCCTGCGGCGTCTGCCCTGGAAGCCTGGCGCTCCAGGATCTGACCACCCACGAAAAAAACGTCTATTTCCAGCACCGGGACGGCTTTCGCGTTCCGGTCCTGCTCAAGGCCACGCCTATTCTGGGCCCCGGCGGCACCCTCATCGGCGTCGCCCACATCTTCCAGGACAACACCACCAACGAAATCATCTACCAGAACCTCGAGGAACTGAAGAAGCAGGTGTACGTGGATCGCCTCACCGGGCTCTTCAACCGGCAGTACCTGGAGATGCGCATCTCCGGCAAGATCGACGAGTTTCGTCGCTATAACTGGAAATTCGGATTGATCTTCATCGATGTGGATCATTTCAAGGACGTCAATGACCGGTACGGTCACGCCGCCGGCGACGAAATCCTGAGGCTCGTCTCCCAGACCTTCCAGGCCAACACCCGGCCCAGTGACGTGTTCGGGCGCTGGGGGGGCGAGGAGTTCGTCGGGCTGATCAGTTCGGCCGAGGAGCAGGACCTGTTCAAGCTCGCACGGCGGTTCCGCATGCTCGTGGCCAACTCGAACCTGCGCCGGGAATCCGAGGTCATCCACGTCACCATCTCCGTCGGGGCCACCCTGGTCAATCTCGAGGACACCGTCGAGAGCCTCGTCACCCGCGCCGACCAGCTCATGTACCAGAGCAAGCAGAACGGGCGCAACCGCGTGACGATGGAGTTCACCAACCCGCTGTCTACCTGACAATCATAAGCGTATAATCAGTAGGACGGGGGATCCTGCTGGATGACCACCAGGCTGTGCGATGGCGTGACCTGGTAGAGCAGGCCCGCGTTGACCGTCTCCAGCCGGACGCACCCGGCCGAGGCGGGCTTGCCCAGTTCTTCGGCGCCGTATGGGACCCCATCCTTGTCAAAGGGCAGCCCGTGGAAGCCGAACTTGGGCTTGAACTCCATCCAGAACGGCATTCCGTCCCCCTCGCGATAGCGGACCATGGCTTTTTTGTAGTAGATGCGGTACACGCCGTCGGGGGTGTATCCATTGCGGCCGGTGGACACTGCAAACACCGCCAGCAACGTGTTCTGGTGAAACAGGTACAATTTCTGTTCCTTCTGGGACACGACGAGCCGCTTCGGGGTCTCGGGATCCCATGCCTCCAGATAATCGTTTAGTGCTGACTTGACGTTCTTGACCGTCGAGTGAAAGTCGGAGACCACGGGAACGGGAAGGAACGACGTGCCGGACAACAGCAGGGAAAAGATCAGATGAATCATCGCCCGGCCAACTTAGCGGAAACGGTGGAAAAAACCAAGCAAAAGCCCATCCTGAAGTTCTGCAAGCCCGCCTCAGGTGAATTTGCGTGGTGGTCTGCGATGAAAGAAGACGCCTACAGATCCGAAGGCGGGGCGGTGGCGGGAGGGGCCGGTTTGTTGAGGTTCTGCATGCGCTTGAGCAGCTCTGGGTGGACCTTGAAGCTGGTCAGCCAGGCGCCCAGCGGCATGGAACCCTCGAGTTGAAGGGCCTTCTTCGAGGTGTCGAAGCGCGCCGAGATGCGCCAGGGATCCTGGGGCACCGTCGGGTACGGGGTGTAGCGCGGCTGCGGGGATTTGTCCTGCTCCTCGATGATCGGAAGTGCCATGTTGAAAAATGGCAGCATGGCCCAGACCGCGCGCTGGTTGTCGTCGGGCATGGCCACGGGCGCTCCGGATTCGGGCCACTGCCCGAAGGTCCAGACGATGGCGCCGGGAGACCGGCTGGATTCGACGCGGACGGCGCCGCCGAAGAACTGGTTCACCACGCTGCGGACGTCGGCGTCCTCGGCGGCCGTGGGGGCGGCTTCCCACACCGATACCTCGGGCGACGCCGGCAGGCTCTTGACGGAGAACTTGTCCTTCTCCGGGAGCTTCTTCATCAGTTCGCCCATTCGGCCGTGAAGGAACTCATCCTGGGAGGGCGCGTCGATGACGACCCTGGCCGCGAGCCGGCCTTCGTCCTGACGGACCAACTGGAAGTCGATGGCCTGTAGATCGTTGATGAATTTCTTGACTTGTTCGCGCAGATCCAGGCCGGTCTCCTTCTCGAAGAGGGGCCACAGCTCGATGCCCATCCAGCGACCGTCGCGGAACTCCAGGTGCAGATCCGCCAGGGTGTGCTCCGAGAAGGGAATCCGGCTCTTCTTCGGTGTGTGGAAGAACTCCGGTGTCTGCTTCCAGACCAGATCCAGGCGGGAAAGCCACTCCAGCCCCGGGCTCAGATCGAAGGTGAGCGTGATGTCTTCGAGGCTGGCGAAGAGTTCGCGGACTTTGGCCATCTGTTGCTGGGTCACGCCCGAGAGGGCCATCAGGGAATCCACCGCGGTGGTGAAATCCTGCTGCCCTGAAAGGGAAAAAAGCGAAGGGACATGCCCGTGCACCATCGCGAAGCCTCCGGCCGGGAGCGCCGGATCAGGCCAGCCAAAGGCGTCGCTCGCCAGCGCCTCGGTGGAACCCAGGCAGGCGAACTGCCCACGGTCCTGCAGGTAATACACGGGGTGGGAGCCCTCCGGACCGCGAATCCGCTGCATCGAATCCTTCACGAACTCGATGGGCTTCCCTTCGGGTGACTGGAGCTGGGCCAGGTACAGCCAGTCGGTGGCCTTGCCCTTGATGCACGTCACGAACCGCGGCGGCGTGAACTTGCCTGGCGTGGACACGGGCGGCTCGAAGACCCAGACCGACAGGGACTGCACGCTCTCGACGTGGGGCCATACAAACCCGATCGCCGGCCCCGTCACGGGCTCGAGGGCCTTCTTCAGGGCCGCGTGCTGACCGGGCAGACGATAGAACACCTGCAGCATGATCGGCGGCATGGCGACCTTCGTGATCACATTGCCGGGATCGGCCTGGGGCTCTTTCTTTTCGGCTTTGGGCTTGGCGCAGGCCGTCAATCCCAGAAAAACGATCATCAAAGTCGAAAGAATCATATTTGACTTCATCAGAACACTCCCTGTGGCAGAGGCGAGCTCATCTGGATATAGGGCTGCCACGCCCCCTCTTCTCCCCATCCATAGGTCACGCCAAGCACGACGTCCATCGCACCGGCGTACCCGGCGATCAAGTGAATCCGCAGTTCAACGCCGCCCCCGACCAGGGGGTCGGCCCAGTCTGCAGTTGAATCGAAGGCCTCGCCGAAGCCGCCGTAGATCTTGGCGCTCAGGCGCCTGGCGAAGAACGGCAGCGTGGAGAAGCCATAGCCCAGGTAGGTGATCGGGAAGGACACCGAGAACGTGCCGGCCCAGTAGTGCTTCCCGATGTCTGTGGTGTCGGGGAAGCCCGGCACCATGTTGCGCGGGGTCATCCACGGCTTCAGGAACAGCCGGTTCTCCATCTGGGTGCCGCCCACGGAGTACATCGGTCCGCCGGCGTTGATCGAACCACCCAGCCGCAGGCGCGTGGAGAAGACCGTGTGCCGACCCAGGGGCAACTTGCGACGCAGGGTTCCGTCAAAGGATCCCAGCCAGCGCAGGCCATCGGTGTCCGAGCGCCAGGCCGGCTCCACCGAGACCGAGACGTACTCCCCGCTCTCCCATTCGAGGGCGTAGGTCGAGCTCTCGGTGCGCTGGTACCAGGCGCCGGCCTTGGCCGCCACACGCGAGTACGAGCCCGGGATCGAGGGCAACGGATAGTCCGGACGCGTGGCAGGCCACCGGTCGGGGACCAGTCCCTCGTTCCAGGACACGGTGAAGAACGTCGAGGCGTAGCGCTTGACGCGCTGCCAGACCGGGATCGAGACCGTGGCCTCGAGCTTGTACCAGTCGTAGTCGTAGTCGTACCAGTCGCGGTTGATCAGGGCATTGGAGCGGATCTGGTCGCCAAGCGTCAGGGCCAGGTCCAGGGGCCACCAGAAGCCGCTGTAGGTGTAGTACAGGGAAGCATCGTAGTCGTGGCTGACCGGATTCCAGGAGGCACCGCCGGACCAGGCGTGCAGCTCGACGGGATCAAAGCCCATCATGGACAGGGAGAAGCGGTCGACCGTGGTGAAGCCGTAGTCGGCGAACCAGGCCAGGGGCGCCAGGTGCAGCCATGGACGGTACGGGCGTGCGTTGTGCAGCAGCGGAAACGCCGTCTCCTTGTGGGGGGAATCCGGGCGCACCGGGAGCGACGGCGGCGCCGGCAGGAACTCTGCGGGTAAAAAGGGCATGATGAACAGGTTGAAACCAAGGGCCGTGTAGCCGGCGTAGACCAGCAGCTGCCCGTCGGCGCTCACCGTGGGGGCAAACGCGCCGCCCAGCACGTTGGTGACGCGGGCGATGCGGCCGGTGGCGGCCTCCCACGCGTAGATGTTGTAAATGCCGTCGCGGTCGCTGGAGAACACCAGATAGCGTCCGTCGGCCGTCCAGGAGGGGGTCACGTCCATCGCGGAGTCGTCGGTGACCCGCACAGGCCCCTCACTGCCGGGGTTCAGCAGCCACACGTCCCGCTGCCCCTGATGGGTCATGGAGAAGGCAATCCGGGTCCCGTCAGGCGAGAGCCGGGGACCGTAGATCCTGCGACGCGCCTGGGCCGGCAGCAGCACCCGGGTCACCCGGCCGCGGGCATCGAGGGCGACCAGTTCATGGCCGCCGTTGGTCAGCCGCACCGCCACCCGCCGTCCGCCGGCGAGGGTGGGAAACGCCAGCCGTGCGTCCTCGGTGAGGCGGGTCGTTCCGTCAGGGCCGGCGCGGAACAGGTCGTTTCGCAGATGGACCCGATGGGCGTACTCGATCTGGTGCAGCCACGCCCGATCCCCGTCCCAGGCCGGCGGTCCCGCCTCGAAGACATTGGTTTCCCACACGCGCTGGGAGCGCACCCTTCCCTGCCCGTCGAGGGTCAGGTGACGCAGCGAGTTGGGATGATGCCCGTCGTGCCCGACGTACAGAAGCTCGCGGGGCCTGGTGGGATGGAACACGGGATAGAACGTCGACTCTGCCTGCGACACCAGCGGCTTCCCCTCACGCAGGCCCCCGGCGAGCACCCGGTCGCGTACGGCCATGGCCTGCTTCTTCTGGTCCGTGACGAACTCGGCGTACAGTTCGTCCAGATCCCGGCCGAAGGACATCCTGGCGCTCTGGTGCACGCCGAACGGGAACCAGCGGTTGCCGTAGTCGGCCGACATGAAACGCAAGTTGTCCTCGCCGTACCGGTTGGCCAGGTACCAAAGGAAACGAGAGCCGTAGAGATACGGGATCGAGCCGTGGGGATATGGGATGGGCGCCGACGAGATTTCATCGAGGCGCTGCAGGCGGTCCGTGAGCGCGGAGGTGCGCAGGATCATGTCGTAGAACGTGGCCCGGTTGCGGCCCGCGGTGGAAAAGCGCGTCTCGCTGTAGATCGCCATGCCTTCGAGCACCCAGGAGGGCTGGACGCTGTTGGGGACCCACACCTGCCCGAAGATCCGGTTGACCAGTTTGGGGAGGCCGCTCATGGTGTCCATGTGCAGTATATGCGTGTACTCGTGCAGGATCAGGCCCCAGAGCCAGTCATCGAAGTCGGACAACTCTGACACATCGTCGGGCGAGACGGCAAAGATGGTGATGGTCCTGCGGAAATAGGCCGTCGCCCAGCCGTTGGCCATGTCGGTGTAGTCGGTGATGACGAGGTGGGTCTTCCCGTCGGGGATCCACGCCAGGTGCAGGGTCAGCAGGTCGTGGGCCTTCTCGGCGAGCACGCCCACGCGACCGGCCCAGGCCTCGTAGCCCTGGGGATAGGTGACCACAAAGTGGTCCGTCTCGAAGGAGCGCCACTCGAAGCGTGGATCAGCCGCCTGGGATGGAACCACGGAGAGGGAGAAGAAAAAGAAAAAGAAAAAGAAGAAGAGAGGGAGGAAGAGGTTTTTACCACGGAACACACGGAGCACACTGAAAACGGAGAAAGACGGATATGTGGTGGGTCCGACGGGTCCGACGGGTCCCCCTCCGCGTGTTCCGCGGTCAAACTCTTCCTGGTTCTTTCTTCCAGCTATGCTGATCTCTGCGGTGGTCCCCACGGGTGTCCTCCGTTGAGACCATTAGAACGAATACAGGCCCGAACTCAAGCCCCTATTCCGAAAAACTCGCCGGAGACTGCAGCAGGTCGAAGATGTTCTGGCCCAGGATCCGGTCACGATCGGTGGCGGTCAGATCTTCCATGCGCCGGATCTTCTCGATGTTGCGGCGCAGGTTGTCACGACCGTAAGGTGTGTCCGAGCCGAGCAGCACGTGATCGGAGCCGGCGTGATCCACGGCGGTGCGGATCTGCCGCAAACTGACCAGATCCGGCGGGGAGATGTCGAAGAACAGGTTGTCCAGCGGGCGTTGTTTCGCCATGACGTCCACGTCGATGCAGTGCGCCAGCACGAAGTTCGTCTGGGGATGTGACCGGACGGTCCCATAGTAGGCGGCCACGTCGCGGGCCCGGTACAGGTGGGCGAACAGGGGCAATCCATGCCGCCCGCACCAGGCGGCGACCTCGTGCACCAGCGGCCCGGTCGGATCGAACGCGGTCCAGCACTGATGTATCTTGACCATGGAAAACCCCCATTGGGCATGGCGCCGTTCCAGTTGCAGCAGCGCATCGGGGCCTTCGGTGTCGAGCCAGTAGCACTGCAGGATCCGTTCCGGGGCGGCCTGGTGGAGGGCATGAACCTGCTGGTTCCCCTCCTCGAGTTTTTTGGCCATACCCTTGACCACGACGGCGAACTTCACCAGCTTGTTGACCGGATACATCCAGACCGGTCCGGGAAAACGGCCCGCCAGGTCCGGCACGCGGTAGGTGCGGGAGCTGCCGGGCTCGGCCGGGGAGATCACCACCATGCTGGCGCCGGCGGCGTCGAGCCTGGCACGGATCTTTTCGGCATCCAGGAATTCCCCGCAGGCATGGGCGTGTCCATCAATAATCATCTTAACGATCCTCCGGCTATCATGGAAGCGGTTCAATTAACAAATATGAAAGAAAAGTGTAGGCGAATTCTCCGGTGAGAGCACTCTGCCCGCCCATGACTACGCTCAGGGAACCATCGGATAGTTCAACATCAATTGAACGTTCGAAGGTTCGCTTTGCGTCGGTCGTGGGTTCGTCGTCGATGAGTTGTGTTCCCTCGACCATGACCCGGTGCGGATCGTTGGGATACGCCCTCGCCGGTCGACCGGCTCCGACGGTCACCCGGTAGCGTCCGTTCTCCAGGGAAAACTCGAACAGGTTCTCGCGTCCGTAGTCGTCATACACATACGAACGAAGCGCCTCGGACACGCCGGCGACGTCATCGTAGCCGGTCAGCGTGATGCCCGGATTCCCGACAAACTCGCCGTACCAGCCCAGGCCCGTTTCCACGTCGAACGCCGGCCAGCCGACCTTTTCGCACGTGACGCCGCCGAGCTCCACAGCCTGAGCCGGAGCTCCCGCCGGATCCTGGAAATTCACGCAGTATACCCCGCGCGGGCGGCTTCCGGGCGCTGACAGGACGGGCGGCTCGGCGCGGGTGCCCTCGATATAGCGTCCCAGTTCATGGCGTACGGTCATGAACGCGTCCGGATCCCGTGTCCAGGAGGTCGGCGAAGCCGCCACCGAGCGGGCCGTCACGTCGGCCGGCGTGTCGACGTCCACGGTGGGACCGCTGCCGCCGGCGGCCAGGCGCAGGTACTCGAAGTCCTCGGAGGCCTCGCGGAACAGGTGGGCCATGTAAGTCGCCCGCGGTCCGTCGAAGAAGCGCCCGAAATCATAATAAGCCCAGCCAGTGGCCCGCGAGGTCCACGACACCCAGGGGATGATGCGCATGTGCATGCCGTCGGCGTCGGGGCGCGTGGGGTTGAAGTACGGATCCGGATCGTGGTCGAGGGTGTAGATCCACAGGCTCGCGCCCTGCCGGAGCGCCTCGGCAGCGTAAACGGGCTCAAGAGCCCGGATGTGCGCAATCCACAAATCATACATGCAGGCGCCGTCGGCGTGCTCGGCGATCTCGGGCTTGGGCTCCTCGCTGACAGCGATGCGCAGGCCCGGCGCCGCGGCCCTTGCCATGCGGCACAGGTGGGCGGCCACGTCGTAGTCGGCCTGATCCTGCGGTTCGTTCTGCACGTACCAGTAACCACGAGTGAGCAGGCCCGCCGCGTCGAGATACCCCTCGAGCCCGGTCAGGAACGCGCTCCACTGCTCGTTGTAGGCGGCGGATCCGAAGTGATCCCCGCGGGACTCGCCACAGAAGGAATCCGGCCGGGGCGTGGAATTGTCGACGAACTGGAAGAACATGGAGTTGGGGAAGCCGATGCCGTTCCACCCCTCGCCAAGCATGTACTTAGGGGCCAGCGCGCCCACTGCGTAGGCGGGATTCTCGTCGGGCTCGTCGTAGAACGCCGAGCAGCGCTGGGGATTGGCTTCGGAGTCCCAGGTGATCCGGTACGTCAGCCCCGAAGGCCAGGCCACGGACGCGGGGGTCATGCGAAGATCGAAAAGACGATTCTTGACGGTCTCCTCGGTCTCACCGGGGCCGATCAGATCTGCGACCGACAGATAGAGCAGCGACTCATAGTGGATCTCCGGCGGCAGTTCGAAGTCGAACACGTACAGACGCAGCGGCACGGTCAGCGCCTGCCCGCCCACGGTCAACTCCACCTGAAGGGTCCGCTCCCCGGCAGGGGCGTCTTCGGCCACAGTCAGCACGAGCCACAGCACCACCGGGGCTCCGGAGCCGCCGGAAGCAGCCTGGTTCCAAGGGAGCGGGGTGAGCGTTTGCAGGTGACCGTCGGTAAATCCGCCGGAGAACAGTTCCACCGACGCCAGTGCCGTGTCCGAAAGCGGTGCCAGCGCGACGCCACCAGCCCCCGGATCCACGATCAGTTGCACGACTTCGCGCTCCCGGCGGGCGGCCGAGGCAAAGAGACCGCTGCGGGCCTCCACCGGCGCCCGATCCCCGCTGCGAACCCGCCTTGCAGCCGGCGCCGTCCACAGTTGAATTCCGGAGGGGCTCTCAGAGAGCCGGTACGTCCAGTCGGTCGCCGCCACCGGCGTCCCATGGGTCGTCTTCTGGCCCCCGTCATCACAACCATTTAGCAATAACGCAACTATAATACCCATACACAGCAAGGAAGCGCGCATCATGGGCATACCATGTCACAAGTCGTCCTGCGTTCAAAGTCGAAAAATGCATTTTCGGCGCGATGCACGCCCTTGCACGCGGGATCATTGCAGGCTATCCTTGATCACGAAAATCATGCGCTCTCTTCTCCCTCTTTTCCCACTATTCCTTCTTCTGTCGACCCTGCCGGCCTGCCGGCTGGCCATGGACATCCCCGACGGTCCGGATGCCCCCTGCAACGGCGACGGGATCCGTGATGCGAACGAGACCTGCGACGGAACGGATCTGGGCGGCTTTTCCTGCGAAGGGCTGGGCTACCATGCCGGCGCCCTCGCCTGCACGACCGGCTGCCGATGGGACACCACCCAGTGTGAGGCCGCCGGGTACTGCGGAGACGGCCGGATCCAGTCCCCCGCCGAGGCGTGCGAGGGCCCGGATCTGGGGGGCGCCACCTGTGAATCCATCGGATACTCCGGCGGGAATCTGGCCTGCGGAGACGACTGCGCCCTGGACACCTCCGGGTGCGACGCGATCTGCAACAGCGACGGGTTCAAGGACCCCTGGGAGACCTGCGATGGCGAGGAGCTCG